>JAJFBF010000063.1 GCA_020697295.1 Moraxellaceae bacterium
CGGCCATCACCTTGAGCAGGTAGGCATAGCCGCCGACGCCGCCGCAGTCCTCCGGAGGGCAGGCCCGCTTGCCATCGATGCAGCGCGGCAGCGGCTCGCCCTCCGCGTAGGGAATGAATTTTTCGAGCAGCACCGTGTGCTCCCAGCCATCGCCGAAATCGTATTCGTAGATCAGGGTGTCGCCTTCGGCGCGCAGCACTTTCTGCAGCATCATCGCCGCTTCGTCCTTCGGACAGCTGAGATTGTCGGAATCGTCAGGGCCGTAGCAGTCCTCACCCGCCACGAACTGGTGCAGATGCGACTCCTGCCAGCCCATGCCGATCTGCAGGGCCAGATGCAACTGGGCCAGATTGAAATTGCCGGGCACCAGCAGGCGACGCCAGATGGCGGGCTTGCTGCCGCGCAAGGTGACCTTGAGCTGCAAGGTGTCCGGCCGGAACCGGCTGGCTCTGCGTGCCATGGGTGATTCTCCTGTTGTCGATGTACGCCCCGGGGATGCTCAGTCTGCCAGTTCAATGCCTTCCGAGCTGCACCACCGTATCGCCCGCCCACGCGTCTGGCCTTCGTATTCATACTATGGGGCCTTGCCTGGCAGGTCCCTGAGCACCGCTGCAGGAGCCTCCCACTGCTGCACTGACGGCCGGCCCTGGATCGGGCAAGGCGTATCTGGCATCCGGGCAGGGCTTCGGCAAGTCCGCCGATGCGGACTGGGCAAGCGAGGGACACCCAATAGATTTAGTGCATTCGTGCGGCACCAAATTCGTGCGGTTGTAGCGTGTCAAAACGAGTGCTATAGTGCCGGCGTCACCTGGGGTACGGGTGACTCACCATCAATGTTCTCTTTTTATGTAACCCGGATTCCTGAAGGAGGCCCCGACAGGCGAAGCAGTAATGCGGCCATCGGGATAGAGGCTCAGTGGATCAGAGGTAGTCGACTCATGCGTTCTCAAAGTACCGAAGCCCCCCTGCCCATCAAGATGGTCGGGGCTAACGGGCAGATCTCCCTCGGCAAGGAGTTTGCCGGGCAGCAAGTTCAGGTGGAGCAGCGAGAACCCGGCGTCTGGCTGGTCAGGGCCGTTGTTGTCGTTCCCGCCAATGAGCTGTGGCTGCACGCCCCCGACGCCAGCGCCTCGCTGGATCGCGCCGTTACGTGGGCCCAGGCAAATCCTCCTCGCCAGTCTGATCTGTCGGAACTGGAAGGAGTAATTAACGATGGCCCCGCCGTCACCCAAAAAGCCCCCGGCACCGGCAATACCGCCAAAAGCGGCAGCGCCCGCCAACGTCGAGGTTGATTGGAACAACCCCGAGTTCAAGCGCGACTTGTTTGCGCTACCTACGGACGAAAAACTGCAAGTCTTGAAGACGGTTGAAAAAATCCTGCAACTCGGTTGGCCACAGCTATACCGCGACCAGGGCTTGAAGTGGGAGAAGATCACCAGCAAGGCGGCACCCGCTGGTATCGACTCCTTCTACAGCCTGCGCATCAACCAGGGCCGGCGTGCCACCGCTTACCGCGATGGCAACTTCTTGAGGCTGCTGACCATCGAGCCTGACCACGACGCAACGTATGGCAAGAAGTGAGGAGCAGCCCCCGCAAGGGGGCTTTTCTTTGCCCTGCACGATGCCGTGCTCACGATGGTGAAAACCGAACGTCGTCCCCGCTGCGCCTCAAGCGGCGCGACGACAATTTGCAGAGTCTCAATACCGCCGGCCTGTTTCCGGCGGGCGAAGGGGCGGGTTATGCCGGAGGGATTCTTTCGGCGGCGGTGGATGGGATCAAGGTGGCGGTGGCGGTGGCGGTGGCGCTGAGTATTTTGGGGGCGTAAGGGGCGGAGTGACCTGGCTGAACTGATTCACGCCGCTCCCTTTTCTCCAACCGATGGCGCCGTGGTGACCGCTACCACCTGAATTCGCCGCTTGCGCGCAAGCACATATTCCGTATCTACCAGCGACTCGGCCCCGCTGGCGTATCTGACGACGAACCGGCGAGCCGACCTCAGCGAGCGCCCTTTCCGATCAGCCCGAGCACCGGGCAGGCACGAGGCCCGATCGTGCCTGCACCGCCACGGGCGCGCTCGGTCAGCGGCAGCAGCTGCTTGCGCGGTGGCAAATCGGCGGGCAGCACGACATTCCACACCAGGCCGAGATTGCGCAGGGCATTCAGCACCCACCAGCCGGGATCAGGCTGACCGGGATACAGGCCGAGGACGGCGGAGCCGGGATAGGCATGGTGATTGTTGTGCCAGCTCTCGCCCATGGTGAGATAGGACATCCACCGCACGTTGTGCCCCTGCACGGCCGCCCCTGTGACCTCGTTATCCATCTCGCCGTGATTGTGCGCGAAGTAACCGACCAGCCAGTGCCCCGTCACCGAGACGACCACGCGCATGCACACGCCCCACACCACCCAGGCCCAGCCGCCGAGCATGTACAGCAGCAGCGCCAGCGGCAACTGCTGCAGCATCCACGTGCGCTCCATGAAGCGCAGCACCTGGTCGTGCGCAATGCGCGGCTCGGGGCGGAACCGCGGGGAGTGATCGAGCACCAGGTCGCAATGCAGTTGCCACCAGCCGTCTTTCAACAGGCCGGCGCCATGGCGCAGATAGGGATGGCAGGCCGGTTGCCGCTGCGCCCAGTCGCGCAGGTCGTGCGTGTGCACCATGCCGAAGGGCCCGGCCAGGCCGACCAGCACGCCGCAATGCACAAAGAAATATTCCAGCCAGCGCGGGCACGCATAGCTGTTGTGGATCAGGCGACGATGCATGCCCAGCGAGTGCCCCAGGCAGAGCGTGGCCGCCGTGGTCAGCAGGAACACCGCGACGGCGCTCCAGGACAGCGTGAGGGCCCCGCCGATGACGGCGACCGCAACGTGGGCCGTGAGCCAGAGCGACTTGGCCGGCGCCCAGCGCACCTGCCCGTGGAGAGCGCTGGTTGAATCGGTGCCGAGGAAGATGCGGGAAAGCTCGGTGCTGTCGTCCATGATCGATCCTCGGGGTCCATTGCACCGGACAAGGTATAACGCCCCCCGTGCGGACCGTCCAGCGCCATCAGGCGCTACCAGAAAGGGGCTCTGCCCTCAGGGCCGGGCCAGCGGCGCCGCCACCCGCTGTGGCGCCGGCGGCGCCGTGGCAAACCACACGCCCCCCAGCACCAGCACGACGCCCGCCAGTTGCGAGGGCAGCAGCGGCCGGCCCAGCCCCACGCCGATCAGCATGGCAAAGATGGGCACGAGGTTCATGAAAAGCCCGGCGCGACCGGCGCCCACCAGGCGCACGCCGTCGTTCCACCAGAGATAGGCCAGCACCGAGCCCAGCAGGCTCATGGCGAGCACGGCGGCGATAACGCCCACCGGCGGCACGATAAAAAAATCCGGCTGCGTCGTGTGCGCGAAGGTGCTGATCAGCACGCCGCCCAGCGCAATCGTGCCCACCGTGATCTGCAGCGGCGGCAGGCCCGTAATGAAGCGCCTGGGGATGGTTGAGTAGATGGCCCAGCAGGTCGCGGCCAGCAGCACGAACAGGTCACCGCGCTGCAGGGAGAGCGAAAGCAGCGCCTGCAAGGAGCCCTGGCTGACCACCACCGCCACGCCGCCCAGGCCCAGAGCGAGCCCCGCGAGCTGCCGGCCGGCAATGCGCTCGCGCATCAGCAGGGCGCCGAACACCGTGATCAACGTCGGGCAGAGCGCCATGATGAGCGCGCCGTTGACCGGCGAGGTCAGGCGCAGGCCATGGAAGAGAAAGACATTGAAGCCGCCGATGCCGACCACGGCCATGACCAGCAGAGGCCCCGCATTGCGGCGCAAGCCGGGCCAGTCCAGCCCCTCGCGCAGGGCGACCAGGGGCACCAGCACCAGCGCCGCGATCAAAAAACGCCAGCCGCCGATGGACTCCGGCGACATCACGCCCACCGCGTACTGGCCGAGATAGAACATCAGGGCCCAGAAAAAGGCCGTCAGGCCGAGTTTGATCCAGGTGAAGGAGGTGGTCCTGTCAGCGGTCATGGCCGTGCTCCCGTCCGTGTGACACCCATTAGGCGCTTTCCGTAATCGCAATTCCATGCGAGATTCAGGAAAACCATTTTGCGAAAACGGAAGCAATGAGCGCACTGGACTGGAACAACCTCAAGTACTTCCTGGCCGTGGCCCGCACGGGCGGCCTGACGCCGGCGGCCGCCAGCCTCCGTACCAGCGCCTCTACCGTGTCGCGCAACATCGATGCCATGGAAGCCGCGCTAGGCGTGCGGCTCTTCCTGCGCCAGCAGCGCGGCTATGTGCTCACCGACGCCGGCAGCACGCTGTTCGAGCAGGTGGCCGAGGTCGAGAACGCCATGCACGCGGTGGAGCGTCATGGCGCCGCCACCGGCGAGATCGCCGGCGAGGTGAAGCTGGCCGCGCCGGAATCGGTGGCGCACTGCCTGATCACGCCGCAGCTGCCCGCCTTTGCCGCGCGCCATCCCCAGTTGCAGGTCGAGCTCATCGTGAGCCGTCAGCTCGCCGATCTTTCACGCCGGGAGGCCGATATCGCGCTGCGCATCGTGCGGCCTGAACGGCAGGAGCACGGACCGGATTATATTGCGCACGAAGTCGGCCGCTTCCGCTTCGGGCTCTATTGCACGGCCCCGGCGCTCGCCGCCGCCGGCGACTGGCGCGCGCTGCCACATGTCTCCTGGGACGCCGCCTGGGTGAAGCTGCCCATGGTGGACTGGCTCAGCAAACTCTTTCCCGGCCAGGCCCCGGTGCTGCGCAGCAACAGCATGCAGACGCATTACCTGGCGGCGCGCAGCGGGCTGGGGGCGGCGCTGCTGCCGCGCTTCTGGGGGGATGCCGATCCGGTGCTGACGCGGGTCGAGGTGGATCTTTCGCATACGGGGAGCGAGCTCTGGCTGCTGTATCACCGGGACCAGAAGGGGAGCCAGCGCGTGCTGGCGCTGCGGGATTTTGTGATGGAGACCGGACGGGAAGCATTGGCCCGGTATGGCTGAGGAGCGAGGCCAGCCTTCGGCCGCGTGCAACCCTCCTACCCACCCGGTGTGCATTCGGGTGATCTGGATTCCGCCCTGCCGGGTTACGCCATCAACGCCTTCGTGAAGCCCTGCCCGCCGTCGACAAGCAGATCAAGGGCTTCGCCATGAACGACGCCGCGCTCACGGCCGTGGAAACCCGCACGTCCCCTCCCATCCGCATCAAGCGGCGCGACGACAATTTCCAGAGCCTCAATACCGCCGGCCTGTTCCCGGCGGGCGAAGGGTCAGGGTATGCGAGGGGGAATTCTTTCGGCGGCGGTGGCGGTGGCGGTGGCGGTGGCGGTGAGTATTTTGGGAGCGAAGGGGACATGAGTAAGGATAAAGGGGGATTCGGCGGGTGTCTGTGCCGTGCTTATGGCGAAGCCTGGTGCGAGGCAAAGCTAGCGCTAGCGTTTGAAATAGCTTTACCTGATCAACTTTATGAAAAAATCCATTATCCACGGACTGAGGATAAAACAGGAAGTATCCCGGAGACTCCTCGACATTAAATTAATTGCATTCCCAAGATACAACACCGCCATTAATGTCGAACTGGACAAATAAGTTATTTGAAGATGCCGCCCTAGTAATAGCCTGAGGCGCCAGAAGCAAAATGTCGCGTTCCACTTTTACAGCCGAATTTCGCCCCTCTACAAATTCCTTCCAAACCCCTCTATCACTTCTAATTGATCGTATTTTTATTGTCGAAGAGTTAATAGACTCCTGACCATTTAAATATCTAAGGTTACGCCTTCTCAAGCAATCAAATGCCTTTGAAAGCAACGCATCAAAACTTATAGCAATTGCATAAGCCTCTTTCACAAACTGAATTAAATCATTTTGAGGCGTATCAGCATGCGCCACATGCGCAGCCCTATGCCTTCTTCTAGCCGCGTTTTTATAGGTTTCTTCCAGTGGCAGCGCTACAAGCCCCATCCTCGATGCGAGCCTTGTCATCTCACCCCAAGGATCATTAATCAGAAAGCACTTTAAAATGGCTTTAATCGTTTCTTCCTGAAGATTTGCCTGATCGAATCCAAATGCATGCGGAGTTAAGTCATATGCAGGCGATGCCGTTGAAGCAAGCTTGGCAGCCTGCTCTTGAATATAAAGGGTTCGATCTGCCTTTTGCCTAATTGAAAGCTGATATGAAAGTGCAGATATAGCCTCAAAAGTTGCGGCATTCCTCAACTTCTCCGGCAAATCTCCAAAGGGCACAGTAGTTCTACCAATATCCCCAAGAACCTCAGAAGTTCTTGTCTTAACAAAATCCTCCAATGCCGCAAATCCAACAACAGAAAGGCCATTCCGGAGCATCCTTGCAACATCATTATGCTCTTTCTCAGTAAAAACCCTATTAGTTACTGCATCGATTTCCGCCGATCTACTGAGAGAGCTAATTCTCTCCAAAAACAATCCCTTAGCCGTAGGCATTGTTAAGCCCTCAATACGGCCAGAAGAACATCTCTAACTGATGAAACACGCTTTCTAATCGAAGCAGAGTTATTGGTTGACTGAGAAACAGCCTTCACAAACTCATCATCGTATTCAAATAAGTCTCGCGTACCTTGTATGATCGCCGCTCTATTTGCGCCCAAAAAATCAATTTCATCATCTTGAATAAGTGAAACAGCAACCATCTGAGCATCATAAAGAGGGGATATAAGCTGCTCTCGCCAGCCACCCGGCGTCGGCTTATGAAAGGCATGCTCTCCCCACAGCCTCTCACAAGCAGTTATTGCCCTCAGGAATAGGCCCCGAAAATGGGCAGGATCCGCCCCCCTATTCTCCGCCATAAACAGATCCATTTCTTCACCCAGCGGCTTTCGCATATCCTGCCAACCTGACCGAATTGCAAAGAAACGAAGAACATGCTCCAGATCTTCCATACTACGAAATGCAGTAGATTTCTCCCCCGTAATCTTTAGCCTCTCACGAAGAAACTCATTATTTGAAAGCTCAAACAAGAGGTCATTAAATTGACCCGAATACGCAACATTGCGAATTTCTTGCGGCTTTAAGGTGTCGCCTCCCGTATTCAGCCGCAGAAATACTTCATATTTCAGCTGATCATCCGACTGCTTCAACAGGGTCGTAACACGGATATAAGGCCTAACTGTTAGAGCATTCTGAAGTTGAGGCGGTAAGTCCTGATAATGAAGACCATCTAACTCTGGGAATTTTTTTAGATTTTTTAGCCGAAGATTTCCACTTAGAAAATCACAAATTGCGGTAATCCTCTGCTTTCCATCTATAACACTATATTGGCCATAGTCGTCCTCGGAGAGATATACCGGAGGAACAGGAACATTTAGCAAAAAAGACTCTATAAGTGCAGACTGCTTATCTGAACTCCAACGATCGCGTCGCTGGTAATGAGGCCGAACATCGATCGAGTCTTTTCTAACCATCTCATAGATGGCGGCAAGAGAAAAATCTGATTGCTGAATTACTAAACTATTTTGGGCAATCTTAAATCTATCGATTATTTCTTTAGGCTGCATGACACTTCCTTTTAATGCACCACCTTTCCCTCATCTCTAGAATGAGCTTAATGGACACATCATTCACTGAGGTTATTAACTTCCGGTAACTACAAATTTGAGTTGAGCAATAGCTGGCCCCATTAAATCTTAACCCTACGTAACAAACCGTAATTAGTCCAGCACCAGCAGAGCTTACCCCCTGACACATGAAATTAGTCTAAGGATCGAAATTTGCTCAAAAGAAAAACCCCGCAGCAGCGGGGCTTTACTTAGTCAACCCCTCAAGCCACCAACCTCTCCTGCGCCTCCAAAAACGCATCAATCTGCAGCAAATACTCCCGGTTATCATGATCCCAGGGATGAAACCCCGGCCGGAAATAATCCGCATAGTTCTTCAACTGGATCCGCAGCAGGCCGATATCCCCGAAGGTATACCGGAAGAACTTCGCCCAGCCCTTCACGTCCGTGAGCTTGCCCTCGGTGCGCAGCACCTGCAGGAACACCGGAATCACCAGCCCCCAGAAGATCACCGTCGCCAGCGCCAGGCCCAGGCAGCGGATGGCATAGGCGCGCGGACCGCGGCCCATCACGGTTTCCCACACATCGAAGGCCACCGCCTTGTGCTCGGTCTCTTCCAGCGCATGCCACTTCCACAGCGCGGCATAGTGCGGCTCGGCGCCGGCGGCCACGCGCGGCTCGCGCAGCACGCTGTCGGCCAGCAGCGCGGTGAAGTGCTCCAGCGCGATGGTGGCGCTGAGCGAGAACTCCTTGCCCAGGTTGCGGGTGATGCCGTCCAGCAGGCGCTTCACGAAGCGCTCGAACTTGGGGGCCACCGGGGCCACGGCGAACAGCGCCGCATTGAGGTCCTCGTGCTCGCGGCCGTGCATGGCCTCCTGGCCGATAAAGGCGGTGATGGCCTTCTTCAGCTCGGGATCGGTGATCTGGTCGCGGTAGGCGCGCACGCTGTCGATAAAAAAGCGCTCGCCCACGGGCAGCACGATGGAGAAGGTGTTCAGGAAGGCGGTGAAGGTCGGCCCGGCCGCGAAGTGCCAGTCGCTGATGCGCTCGGGCGGAAGATGGAAGCGCACGTCGCGGCGGATCGGCAGGATGGCCTGCAGGTGGTTGTAGATGGACACCACGTTGCTTTTGCGGGACGACCCCATATGCCTCACTCCCCTCTCCGGCGGCAGGCCGGCCGGACTGCCCAAAAGGCCATTTTTTGCACAAAAAACCCCGCCGGGGCGGGGCTTTTTGAATGAACGGCCAATCCGGCCGACCCCCAACGAGGGCTGGGGCCCGGATCGATCAGGGCGCGCCGGCCGTCGCAGGCGCCGCGTCACGCTTCGCCACATCGGCGGCGGCCGTCTCCGGTCCCGCCGCCTGGGTGGGGGCGGCAGCGTCAGTGCTGGCTGCACTGGCAGGCGCCGTCCCGAAGGCGGCGTCGATGCCTTTCACCTGCCACTTGGGATCGTCCGTGACGTCAACGACCTCGGCCCTCTGCCCAAGGGCCGGGATGTAGCCCAGAAGAGGAATCTGCGCTGTGCGCAGCCGATAGATCCGCCCCGGCAAGGCCTTGAAAAACACATTGGAACGGACACCGCCGGTGTAGGCATTGTCAGGCGAGCCCAGCTCGTAATGCACTTCGTGCAGCCCCGGCTTGAGCAGCACATAGCCGGTCTTGGTCACCCACAGCCCCGTGTTCACGATGACACCCGTTCTATCCACGCCTTTGATGCCAACGGAGTGAAGGACGGCAACATCCTTTCGTGGCATGGGCCCATCCGCTCCAATGTATTGGTACTGGGGCGCGACGGTAGAGCAACCCGCCAGGGACAGCAGAAGCAAAGAAATCAGGAAACGCATGAGGATCATCCTTAATCGAGGGGAATGAGCGGCTTGAAGTCTGTGGCCACGGGCGTCAGGTATTGCAGACCCAGATCTCTCATGGCGGTCTGGGCTGAAGTTTCGCTTACTTCACGCAGCCCCACCCCCATTCCGCTGATGAAGGCGTGGAGGTAATAAGGCCCTTTGCCTGCCTCGATTTTCTGTTCAGCCGTGAGCTTGAGCCCCGGATTCCCCAATCCGCCGGCGAACGCAAGACGGTAGATGCCGGGATCAAGTTCGAACCAGCTGTAGCCCTGGATGAACTTGAGGGCGAGCTCATCATTGATCTTCAGCTTGACCCCGAAAAGATATGGCCCGGTCCGGTAGATATAGACCGCTACCTTTTTGGGATTGCCCGGTTTGGGGGCCGCCACGGCCTCCGGATCCTGCGGGGCGGAAGCCTCCTGTGGAGTTGCTGCCTCCGGTGTCGTGACTGCAGCGACGCTGGCAGTGGGAGCCGCTGCCCCGCCGCCTTCCTCCGCCTGCGCGGCACTGCCGGCAATCGCCAGCAGCAGCAGCGCTACTTGTTTTACAGACTTCATGAGTACTCCTTCTCAAGAAAAAAGCCGGCCGCCCTGAAAAGATCCGGGACCGGAAACAGGTGCTCGTCGCAAGAACGACGGCGGCAATATATTACAGGTGAAAAGGCCCGGTTGCGCCCGGCACCGGTGGCCCATGACTTCCGCCCCCTCCCTCACCAGGCTTCCCTCTTCGGCAAAACGGGAAAGCCCAGCAAAAGCGCAGCGTCGTGAGGTACGCCCAATTCCCGCCCCCCCCTATTCCTTCCCCAGCCACGCCCCCAGCTTCTGGCGCAAATCGTCCAGCCGCACCGGCTTGGGCAGGAAGTCATCCATTCCCGCCGCCAGGCATTTCTCGCGGTCGCCTTTCAGGGCGGAGGCGGTCATGGCGATCACCGGCACCCGCCGCCCCGGCGTCTCCTGCCGGCGGAGGCGCCGCGTGGCCTCAAAGCCGTCCAGCACCGGCATTTCGCAATCCATGAGCACCAGGTCGTAGGGCAGCTGCTGCAGGGCCTGCACCGCCTCTTCACCATTGCCGACCACATCCGCCCGGCAGCCCAGCCGCTTGAGCATTTCCACCGCCATGAGCTGGCTGACCGGATTGTCCTCCGCCACCAGGATGCGTCCCTCGATAGGCAAGGCCCGGGCATTCCCGGCGCTGGCCGGGCGCTGGCCGGGCGCGGCCGATGCGCTCTCCGGCAAACGCTCGAAGGGCAGGCGAACCGTAAAGGTGCTGCCCTGCCCCACCGCGCTGACCAGCTCGATGCTGCCGCCCATGGCCTGGGTCAGCCGCCGGCAGATGGCCAGGCCAAGGCCGGTGCCGCCAAAGCGGCGCGTGGTGGACACGTCCGCCTGGATAAAGGGCTGGAACAATTTGGCCTGCGTGGCCGCGTCAATGCCGATGCCGGTATCGCGCACCGTGAATTGCAGCCAGACGGTGGTGCCGGCCGCTCCTGGCGCCGCGCCACCCGGAGAAGCAGCCTCCCCGCCTGGCTCTGAGAGGCTCTCGCAGGCCACCACCACTTCGCCTTCCAGGGTGAATTTCACCGCGTTGCCCAGCAGGTTGAGCAGGATCTGGCGCAGGCGGCCGGCATCGCCGCACAGCTGCGCGGGCGCCTGTACGCGGTGTCGCAAGACCAGGCCTTTGCGCGTGGCGGCCGGCTGCACCAGGTCGAGGGCCTTCTCGACCTCCAGCTGCGGATCGAACACCACCGGCTCCAGCTCCAGATAGCCGGCCTCGATCTTGGAGAAATCCAGGAAGTCGTTCATCAGGTGCAGCAGGGACTCGCCGGATTGCCGCACCAGCTCGGCGAATCGCCGCTGCTCGTCGCTGAGCGGCCCGTCGAGCAAAAGGCCCGCAAAACCGATCAAGCCGTTCAACGGCGTACGGATTTCATGGCTCATGGTGGCCAGGAAGGCGGACTTCGCCTGGTTCGCCTCTTCCGCCGCGCGCTTGGCGACCTGCTCGGCCTCCAGCGCCTGCTTCATGCGCGCGACGGCCTCGCGCAGCTCGCCCTCCATGCGCTTGTGCTCGCTGATATCGCGCACCACCAGCACGCACAGGATCTGCTCGCCCTGCTCGTTGCGCACCGGCGTGCCGCTGTAACTGACCTTCATGGACCATCCGGTGTCCTGCCGTTGCGCCTGCAGCTCCAGCTCCCGCAATGTTTCACCGCGCAGGATGCGCGCAATCGGCCAGTCATCGAGCGCCACCGGCTCGCCTTCCGGGGTCGCCAGGTTGAACAGCGGCTTGAAATAGTCGAGGTGGCAGAGCATGTCCTCGCGCGAAGCGTAGCCATGGATATGCGCCAGCGCCTCATTGCTGAGGATCAGGCTGCCGTCCATGTCCATGACGGCGATGCCCTCCTGCAGCGACTGGAACACGGCCTCGAGCTTCGCGCGCTCCTCGACCGCCTGCACCGCGGCATTGCGGAGCTGCTCCATGAGCGCATCGCGCTCCTGCTCGGCCTGCTTCTGGGCGGTGATGTCGGTAAAGATGACGGTGAACTGGCCGCGCGCGGCGCTGAAGGCGTAGATCAGGAACCACTGCCCGCTGGGCGTGAAATTCACCTCGCGGTAGGCTTCCTCGCCCTGCAGGGCCACCCGGCCGAATTGCTCGATCATGCCAGGTACGGCGGTGTCGACGTCGGGGAAGAGATCCAGGAGGTGGGCGCCCTGGAACTGCTCCCGCGTCAGGCCCAACATGCGGCAGGCGGTGTCGTTGACGGTTTCGTGCACATAGTCGACCGCGCGCCCGTCGGCGTCGGTCACGAGACGGCACTCCACCAGACCCTGGGTCTTGTTGTTGAACAAGGCGCGATAGCGTTGCTCGCTGGCCCGAAGTGCCTGCTCAATTTCCATGTCGACTCACTATCCATTACGCAGGAATAACTGTAGCCAACCCTACTGCAGGGACCGGCGCAATACCCCCTCAGGGCCCCGTCCGCCCCCCTGTCCAGCCAGGCCCGGCATGAGCCACCGAGCCTTGTCCGGTTCGGTCCCAACGTCCGGCGACCGCAGGAGGACCAGGGGAGCGGCATGGGCGGCCACGTAATCCCCACAGCCCGACAGCAGAGCCACAGTTGTTTCCCCTATTCCCGCCGGGCATCGTCGTTAAAGTCTATTTCCGCAGAGTGTCCTGCGCTTGCCAGATCGGGCTCCCGACGCAGACACCTATGGCCGGGATTTATCCCGACCTGCGGGGGAAAGGCTTCTGGCCCCATCCAGTCCCCCCCGCAGGGCCGTGGCAGCGTCTGCGGTACGCGCCTGGATGCCCCGGGCTGCGGTGGAAGCGCAGTCCCCTCAAGCGAAATGGAGTTTCGAAATGAAACGGATCAGGACGTTCCTGGCCGGCGCCGTCGCGGCGCTGGGCCTCACCCTCACCGGCCCCGCGGGCGCCGTCGTGCAGGGCACGCTGACCAAACAGATCGTCGACCTCAACAACCCCTGCACCATCGGGCATGACAGCATCGATGGCGTGCTCGACATCAACTACACCATCGACCGCAGCGCCAATGGCTCGCCCCGCCTGCTGCTCAGCGCCCGCGGCTCGGGCTCGGATGCCAGCAACCTGTTCTACCGCTTCACCGCCGCCGGCACCTTTATCTTCACGGACCCGCTGCCGGCGCAGATCACCCTCTCCGTGCGCCTGCAGCCAAGCAACACGCCCATGAGTGACGCGCGCCTCGGCCTGTTCCTGCTCATCGACGAACGTGGCCGGGTGACCGACCTCGGCCAGAGTGGTTTGCAGTGCGGGTCGCCGGGCTGAATGGCCGTCACGACGAAGCGCTTGCCGCTGGCACCCGCACCGCCACCACGCGGTTGCGTCCGTCCTGCTTGGCGCGATAGAGCGCCTCGTCCGCGGCCTTGATGAGCGCCTCGCCGTCGACCGTAAAATTGCCCTCGTTGCTGACCAGTCCAAAGCTGGCGCTGACGGCGACCGGGCCGCCGTCGTCGGCCGTTACCACCGCTGCCGCGAGCTGCGCGCGGCAGCGCTCGGCCAGCGCCACGGCCCCCTCCATGCTGGTATCCGCGAGCAGCAGCAGGAATTCCTCGCCGCCAAAGCGACCCACGGTGTCACTGCCACGCAGGCTGCCCGCAATCACCCGCGCCGCCTGTTGCAACACGCGGTCGCCGGTCGGGTGCCCCCAGGTGTCATTGATCTTCTTGAAGTGGTCAAGATCCATGATGACCACGGCCAGCGGTGGCCCGAGGCGAAAAGTGCGCGCCACCTCGCGGTCCAGCAGGCCCAGCACGCTGCGCCGGTTGTGCACGCCGGTCAGCGCATCGGTCAGGCTCATCGCGCGCACCTGCGTTTCGCGCTCGCGCCAGCGGCCGAAGATCTGGTCGGCCAGCGCCACGCCGATGACCATCACCGGCACAAAGAACAGGTAGGTGGTCGTGAGCCACAGCGGCGACATCAGCTGCCAGGCCGGCCCCTGCACCGATATCAGCGGCGCATACGGCAGCCAGCCAAGCGCACAGGCATAGGCCAGCGCCACGATGGTGGCCAGCGCACTCACTGCCGCCGCGACTACCGGCGCGCGCCGGAACAGGATAAAGCCCACCATGGGCCCGACCGTGAGCACCGCGCCCGAGGACATGCAGAAGACGCCCACGCCGTAGCCCATGGCCACCATCGACAGCGAGAAATACTGCGTCGCGAGGTAGTCGAACCAGGCCACCTTCACCCCGCGGCGGCGATACCTCAACACCAGGCCGATCAGCAGCAGCGACAGCACGCATTGGGCCAGCTGGGCCCAGGCGAGGCCGCGCGCAAATTCCGCATCCACCTGCGCCGCCGCGGCCGGCAACCACTGCACGACCAGGGCATAGATGAGCACACCGACCTGCATGGTCAGCACCAGGCACAGCACCAGCGCGACGCGGGCCATCAGGGTCCATTCCAGCACCCCGGCCGCCATCTGCTGCCAGCCGCGCCAGCGCTTCCACCAGCCGTGCTCGCCGCCGGTGGCGATCACACCGGCGAGCGTGTGCGTCAGCGGCGCCGTGCCAGCCGCGAACAGCGCGGCGACGTCGCCCTGCACCACACGGTTGCGACCGCTGTGCTTGGCCTGGTAGAGCGCCATGTCGGCCGCGTGGATGAGCAGCTCGCCGGACACGTCCGGCACCGTGTCATTGCAGACCAGTCCGAAGCTCGCGCTGACGGGAATGGGCTGGCCCTGGTCAGAGCGCAGGTCGAGTGCCGCGAGCCGGGCACGGCAGCGCTCCACCACGACGGCGGCCTCCGCCGGCGTGGTTTGCGGCAGCAACAGCAGGAATTCCTCGCCACCGAAGCGGCCGAGGGCGTCGTTCTGGCGCAGCGTGGCTCCCAGCTCGCGCGCCGCGGCCTGCAGCACCGCGTCACCGGCAGGATGCCCGAAGCTGTCGTTGATCCTTTTGAAGTGATCGAGATCGAGCAGCGCCACGGCCAGGGGCGGACCGTGGCGGCGCGAGCGCGCGACCTCCGACTCGAGCAGGGCCAGGATGCTGCGCCGGTTGTGCACGCCGGTCAGCACGTCCGTCAGGCTGAGCGCCAGCACCTGTGCCTCGCGTCGCCGCCACTGGGCGAGGACAACGGCGCAGATCGCAGTGTTGACCAGCAGGTGCGGCATGGCGAAGAACAGGTGGCTGCTCACCCAGAACAGCGCGCTGCCGGTATCCACCGGCGAGCGCAGCAACGGGGCATAGGGCAGCCATTCCCCGACCGCGGCCAAGTTGAACAGCAGGATATTCAGGAAGGCGACCGTGATGGCGACCAGCATCACGCGCCGGTCGAGGATCAGGAAGCCCATGATGGGGGCGCCGGCCAGCACGATGCCGGCAGGCAGGCTCAGCGAGCCCACCAGGTAGCCCCCCCAGACCAGGCAGACGCCATAGAAGTTGGCGGACAGGTGCTGGAACCAGATGGCCTCGGGTTGCGTGCGCCGGAGGCGCATGCCGAGCAGGCAGAGCGCGGCGGCGGCAATCATGATGGCGAGCAGCACCATCGCCTGCGGCCAGAGCAGGGCACTGTGGGTAAAGCGGTCGCTGTCGTCGAGGCTCAGGACAAAGAGTCCCCAGCAGAAATACTGCAGGTAGATCAGCCCGGTCAGGACAATGGGAATAATGGCGCGTTCGACCCCGCTCCATTCCTGGATGGTGGCCAGCTTGCGGCGCCAGGCATCGAGTTTCTGCAATCCGGCTTCCTCTGTCGGACGAGGTAGGGAAGCTCCGAGCCTGTGACAGGTCTGTCCACTACACAACGGGACGGGCCACCGGTGGCCGTCCCGGCAGACGAACTGCCAGTCACCCGGCCCCTCGCCGGCCCTGCCCTGCGGCCCCCC
The DNA here is from genome assembly GCA_020697295.1 of Moraxellaceae bacterium. Classification (GTDB taxonomy): domain Bacteria; phylum Pseudomonadota; class Gammaproteobacteria; order Pseudomonadales; family Moraxellaceae; genus UBA2031. Next base: position 15,715 of record JAJFBF010000063.1, read on the forward strand.
GGCCTTACGCCAACCGGCTTCGCTCTCCCCCGCCAGAACACCTTGCCCGCCTCCGGCAGGCCACCGGCGGCCGGACCGCCTCCGCCATAAAAAAACCCCGCCGGAGCGGGGTTTTTTCGATTACAGGCCGAGAGGCCAGACCTTAAACGAAGGTCTCGCCCTTCTCCGCCATCTCAATCAGCAGCTTCGGCGGCGCAAAACGCTCGCCGTGCTTCGCGGCCAGTTCCTGGCTGCGCTTCACGAACTGCTTCAGGCCGATGAAGTTGATGTACTGCAGCACGCCACCCGTCCACGGCGCATAACCGATGCCGAAGATGGAACCGATGTTGGCATCGGGCACATTGCGCAGCACGCCTTCTTCATAGCAGCGCGCCGATTCGATGGCCTGGCGATACAGGATGCGCTCCTGCATTTCCTGGAAGTCGGCATCCGAAGGACGCGCCTTCTCGGGCTTCACGAAGGCCTCGAACAGGCCCGGCCAGATGACCTTCTTGCCGCCTTCCGGATAATCGTAAAAGCCCTTGCCGTCTTTCTTGCCGGGACGCTTGAACTCGTTGAGCATCTTCTCGATCAGGGGCGCGGCGGCATCGAAGGGCAGGCTCTTGCCTTCGGCGGCCAGGTCCTTCTCGGTCTGCACGCGCACCTTGCGGGTGAGCTCCAGCGACACTTCGTCCAGCACGGCCAGCGGACCGATGGGCATGCCGGCCTGCAGCGCGGCCTGCTCGATGGAGAGGGGGTTGAAGCCTTCCACCAGCATGTTCACGCCTTCCATGCAGTAGGTGCCGAACACGCGCGAAGTGAAGAAGCCGCGCGAATCGTTCACCACGATCGGCGTCTTCTTGATCTGCAGCACGTAATCAAAGGCCTTGGCCAGCGCTTCGTCACCGGTTTCCTTGCCCATGATGATTTCCACCAGCGGCATCTTGTCGACGGGCGAGAAGAAATGCAGGCCGATGAAGTTCTTGGCATCGTTGGAGGCTTCTGCCAGACCGGTGATGGGCAGCGTGGAGGTGTTGGAGGCGAACAGCGCCTTCGGCACCACGGCCTGCGTCTTCTTCGTGGCCTCGGCCTTCACGGCACGGTCCTCGAACACGGCTTCGATGACCAGGTCGCAACCGGCCAGGTCGTCAAAGGAAGCGGTGGCCTTGATCAGCGCCAGCTTTTCCGCGGCCTTCTCGGCGGTCAGGCGGCCCTTGGACACCTTCTTTTCCCACAGCTTCTGGCTGTAGGACTTGCCGCGCTCGGCGGATTCGGTGTCGCGGTCCAGCAGCACCACTTCGATGCCGACTTCGGCGGACACATAGGCAATGCCCGCGCCCATCATGCCGGCGCCAAGGATGCCGACCTTCTTGGTCTTGGCTTCCGGGAACTTCTCCTTGTCCGGACGCGCGGCGCCCTTGTTGATCTTCTGCTGAAGGTCAAAGAAGAAGGCCTTGGTCATGTTCTTGGCGTGCTTGCCGGTGGCCAGCTGCGTGAAGTAGCGGCCCTCGATCTTGCGCGCATTGTCGAAGTCGACCTGGGCGCCTTCCACGGCGGCGCTCATGATGGCGCGCGGGGCCGGGTAGTTCTCGTGCGCGCCCTTGAGCTGCTTGCGCAGGTTGGCGGGGAAGGCAGGCAGGTTGGCGGCAAAGGCCGGCGTGGTCGGCGTGCCGCCAGGAATCTTGTAGCCGGGCTTGTCCCAGGGCTGCTGGGAGTTCGGGTTGGCCTTGATCCACTCGCGGGCCTTGCTGAACATCTCTTCCGGCGTTTCCACCAGCTCGTCGATCAGACCGGTGCTCTGCGCCTTGGCCGGCTTCATGCGCTGGCCCTGCATCAGCACGTTCATCAGCGCGTTCTGGATGCCGATCATGCGCACGGTGCGGGTGACGCCACCGCCACCGGGCAGCAGGCCCAGCATCACTTCTGGCAGGCCGAACTCGGCCTTGGGGTTGTTCAGCGCGATGCGGCGATGGCAGGCCAGCGCGATTTCGAGACCACCACCGAGGGCGGTGCCGTTCAGGCAAGCGACCACGGGCTTGCCCAGGGTTTCCAGGGCGCGCAGCTGAGCGTTCAGCTCGTCCAGGCCCTTCTGGAATTCCTCGGCGTGGGCCGGGGTCACCTGCATCAGCAGGTCAAGATCGCCGCCGGCGAAGAAGGTCTTCTTGCCGGAGGTGATGATGATGCCGGCGATGTCGGCCTTTTCGGCCGTGAGGCGCGCGACGGTTTCGCCCATGGACTTCTGGTACAGGGCGTTCATGGTGTTGGCGGACTGGGTGGGGTCGTCCAGGGTCAGCGTGACGATGTTGTCAGACTGAGTCATGTCGATATCTCTCTGAATTCGGTCGTCAGGCTTAAACGCGTTCAATAATCGTGGCGATACCCATGCCGCCGCCGACGCAAAGCGTGCACAGCGCGCGCTTCAGGTTGCGACGCTCGAGCTCGTCCAGCGCGATCTGCACGATCATGGCGCCGGTGGCGCCCAGCGGGTGGCCCATGGCGATGGAGCCGCCGTTGACGTTGACGATGTCGTCCTTCAAGCCCATGTCCTTCATGAAGCGCATGGCCACCGAAGCAAAGGCCTCGTTGATTTCCCAGAGGTCGATGTCCTTCACGGTCAGGCCGGCCTTGGCCAGCGCCTTGCGGGCAGCAGGCGCCGGGCCGGTGAGCATGATGGTGGGATCGGCGCCGGACACGGCGGTGGCGATGATGCGGGCGCGCGGTTTGAGGCCGAGCTTCTTGCCGGTGGCTTCGTTGCCGATGAGCAGCAGCGCGGCGCCATCGACGATGCCGGAGGAGTTGGCGGCGGTGTGCACGTGATCGATCTTCTCGACCCAGTGGTACTTCTGCAGCGCGACGGCGTTGAAGCCGCCCATCTCGCCCATCATCATGAACGAGGGCTGCAGGCCGGCGAGGCTTTCGACGGTGGACCCCGGACGGATGAACTCGTCTTCGGCCAGGATGGTCACGCCACTCTGGTCCTTCACCGGCACGATGGACTTGTTGAACCAGCCTTCGGCGCGGGCCTTGGCAGCGCGCTGCTGCGACTGCACGGCAAACGTGTCGACGTCAGCGCGGCTGAAGCCTTCGATGGTGGCGATGAGGTCGGCGCCAATGCCCTGAGGCACGAAGCCGGTCTTGAGGTTGGTCGCCGGGTCCATCGGCCAGGCGCCGCCGTCGGAGCCCATCGGGCAACGGCTCATGGATTCGACGCCACCGACGACCACGAGGTCTTCAAAGCCGGAACGGATCTTCATGGCGCCCATGTTCACGGCCTCGAGGCCGGAAGCGCAGAAGCGGTTGAGCTGGACACCGGCGGTGGTGTCGCTCCAGCCGGCGGCGAGCGCGGCAGTCTTGGCGATGTCCATGCCCTGGTCGGCGACCGGGGTCACGCAGCCGAGCACGACGTCGTCGATGTAATCCTTGATGGCGGCGCCGTTGCGCTCTTCCAGGGCGTGCATGAGGCCGACCACGAGGTCGACGGGCTTGACGGTGTGCAGCGAGCCGTCCTTCTTGCCTTTGCCGCGCGGCGTGCGCACGGCATCAAAAATCAGCGCTTCGGTAGCCATG
>JAJFBF010000117.1 GCA_020697295.1 Moraxellaceae bacterium
TTCTGCATGACCACGTTGTGCGCCTTCATCTTTTCGAGGGCGCGCTCATGGGCGACCTGCAGGATGGCCAGGGCCTCGGTGGTGACGGCGCGGCCGCGCGCTTCCTGCAACACCGTCGGCAGGGCCGAGAGCGCCAGCTCCGGCGCGCCATCGTGGGCCGAATAGGCGCCCGCCATGGCGATGGCGAGCTTGGTGGCCTGCTCCAGGTCCTGGGCGGCGCCTGTGGAGGCTTCGCCCAGGTAGAGGATCTCGGCGGCGCGGCCGGCCAGCATCATCTCCAGGCGCGCGCGGATGTCGGAAGCCGTGGCCAGCGCCGTCAGCTCCTCCTCACTGAAGATGGTCACGCCCAGGGCATGGCCCTGCGGCAGCACGCTCACCTTTTCAACGCGGATGTCGGCCAGCGCCAGATGCCCGACCACGGCATGGCCGGCCTCGTGCACGGCAATGCGGTGACGCACGGCCTCGCCCAGCACGCGATGCTCGGCGTGGTCGCCGATGCGGTGTCGCTCGAGCGCGCGCTGCAGGTGCACGGTGGTGATGCGCTCGGCACCGTCGCGCGCCGCCACCACCGCCGCGGCGTTGACCACGGTGGCGATACCGGCCGGCGACAGGCCGGTGGACAGTCGCGCCAGCAATTTATAATCAAGCTCGGCGGTAACGGGATGCCCCGCCTGCGTGGCGAGCCGGTCGATCTCGAGGCGGAAGAGTTTCTCACGACTGTCGCGCTCCGGCAGCTCCAGGCGGCAGGTGCGGTCAAAGCGACCCTCGCGGCGCAGGCCGGCATCGAGCAGCTCGGCAAAGTTGGTGGCGCCAACCACGATCACGCCGTCGTTGCGGTGATAGCCATCAAGCTCCACCAGCAGCGCGTTGATGATGCGGTTGTTCTCCGCGCCCACGGCGTTGTCCTCGCCGCTGCGCCGGCCGATGCCGTCGATCTCGTCAATAAAAATGATGCAGGGCGCCTGCGCCCGCGCCGCGCGGAAGAGCTGCTTGACGCGCCCCACGCCGACGCCCACGAACTTGCTGGAAAAATCGGAGCCGCTGAGCGCGATGAAGCTCGCCCCCGCCTCTGCGGCGAGCGCGCGCGCCAGGAGCGTCTTGCCGGTGCCGGGCGGACCTTCGAGGATGACGCCGCGCGGCGCGGCGGCGCCGAGGCGGGCAAAGCCGCCACGGTCCTTCAGGTAGCGCACGATGTCCTCGAGCGCGCGCTTGGCCGCCTGCGCACCGATGACGCGATCAAAGCCTTCTTCATCGCGCGCCGGGCGCAGCACCTGGAAGGGGCTCATCGATTTATGCAGCAGCGAGGCCGCCAGCGCCGCAAACATCAACAGCGCCAGCAGCGCGGCGCCTTCACGCAGCGGCCAGTCGCGCGCGAAGGCAGGGCGGGAGGCAGCCTGCGGCGAGAGCGCATCATCCAGCGCATACACGGGCAAGCCGGCGGGCAGGAGCGCGCGCAAATCGGTGCCGGCCTGCAGCGATTCGGGCAGGCGCACATAGAAATGGCGCTCGCCTTCGGAAAGGAGCAGATAGCCGCCGGCGATACCCGCCTCGGTAAGGACGCCGGGACGCGCCGCCATCAGCGTGCTGAGCGGGCGCTCCTCGGCAAACCAGAGCGCGGCATGATGTTCCATATACAGCGCACGCGGCACACGGGCGGTTTGCGGCGCGAGCGAGAGCAGGAAAGTAAGGGACAGCAGGAAGAGGCCGAGCACGGCGAAGCCCCATTGCCGACGGTCAAGCGCCGCCAGTCCTTTGCGCAGGGATGCGAACATGTACATCTCGTTGTCACTGATGTGAAGGTCGACCACCGCGAAGGCACTGCGGCCGGTGACCCACTGGAATTCCGTGGGGATAGTGAGCCCGGCCTGCCTGGCCGGGGGCATCCACTCGCGCACGCTGGCGATGAGGATGGAGCGGATGAGGGGAATCGGGTTCACGCTCGCCGCAAAAATAACGCCGGCATTCAAATGCGCGTCGCCTGATCAGTGCGGCTCGTGATGCCCCTCATCGGCCGAGATACATGGTACGAATTCCGCCGCCGCGGGTCGACCGCACTTCTTAGCTGAACTGTTACTGCGTACGGATGAGATTCTGGTTCTGCGACGCGGCGTACTGATGAAATTGTTAACTTGTACGGAGCGTACGCAGCCCTTTCGGGATTGCCTGCCATTGCCAAATGGCAGCGCGCATAAAATGCCCGCCCATCAGCTTCAGATTGCCAATAACAGCCAGCAGAGATTTGCCATCCGCCTATTTCAGAAAGCCGACTGCCATTGCAGCAACAGGGTGCGACCAGGCAACGGCAAATCGTAGGGAATGCCTTGCGGCACCGACAGCCGTGACGGCTCACGGGCATCCTCGTCAAAGGCATTGAGCAGCGAGAGCTGCAACTCGCCGCGCCCGAACAGGCGCTGGCGCGCCACCGCCAGATCGGCCGTGGTGTAGTCCCGCACGCGCGGCCGCGGATCGCCCGGCTGGCGCTCGCGGCCGGCCACGTGGTTGAGGTTGCCCTTCACCTGCCACGCGGCGCCGGGGCGCCAGTCCGCCTGCACGTAGGCATGGTGTTGCGGCGCGAGGCCGGCGTCCTGTCCGGTGGTGTCGTCAGTGGAGCGCTGGAAAGAGTAGTTGCCCTTGAGGCGCAGGGACCGGAGCGGATCCCAGATGCCCTCCAGCTCGGCGCCCTTGCCGGTCTGGTTCCCGGAATTCTGCGCGATATTGGTATTGCCCACGGGCACCAGCCGGATCTGGTCATGCCAGCGGTAGCGGAAGACGGTCAGCGTGGTCTGCACGGTCGCGGACGCCTGCCAGGTGGAGGCGAGTTCGTTGGTGACGATGGTTTCGGGACCGAGCGCGGGATTACCCAGATTGACCGGATTGTTGATGTTGTACTGCTCCGCGAAGCTGGGGGCGCGGAAGGCGCTTCCGTGCAGGGCCTTGAAGGAAAGGCCCGGCGCCGCCTGCCAGACCAGGGCGAGCCGCGGATTGGTGGTGCCGCCAAAATCGGAGTAGTGGTCGTGGCGAACGCCGGTCGTGAGCGTCCAGTCCGGCGCGAAATCCCACTCGTCCTGCAGCAGCGCATGCGCCACCTCACGCCGGTGCGGGGTGATGTACACAAACGGCGTGCCGGTGACGTCGATGATGCCGCCCAGGTAGATGGGCGGCTGGCCCGGCAGCAGCAGGAAGTTCTTGGTTTCGGTGGCGCGGTACAGGTCATCTTCCTGAAAGCCGGCGCCGACCCGGAGCCGGTGTTGCGCCAGTCCGGAATAAACGGCCGACGTCCTGATGTAGCTGTGGCGCTCATAGTGCGCGGGGTCGCCGATCATGCCCTCGGGAAAGCTGCCGCCAAAGGCGCCCGGCGGAAACAGATAGTACGAATTGGCATGCACGGACTTGTTGCGGTTGTTGTAGAAGCCGGCCACCGCGGACACATTCCAGTTGTCCGTCCACTGCGGATTCTCGTAGCTGATGTCAAATGAACTGCGCAGCTCGAGCGTGCTGCTGTAGGGGTCCAGCGCTTCGCCCAGGCCGGCGCCCATTTCCAGTTCCCGGCGCTGGAAGCCGGCGCGCAGGCGCCACTCGCGATACGAAAGGTCGGCGCGCGCATCCAGGCTCTGGTTGCCCACATTCACCTGCCCGGGGGCGAGCGAGGCATTCGTGCCATAAAGCTGGTCGAAGGCTGTCTGCGCATCTGCCTCGATGACCCCGTCCTGTCCCTCGCTGCGACCGAGGCCGAGATAGAAGGCGGCCTGCACTGGCCCGATCTCGCCGCCCTGCAACAGCCAGCCGTCGCGCTGCTGGAAACTGCCGACGCGGACGCCGTACTGGGTGCCGTCGATATCCTGCGCCTGCTTGGTGATGATGTTGATGACGCCGGCAAAGGCATCGGCGCCGTAGAGGGCCGAACCGGGGCCGCGGATGATCTCGATGCGCGCCACGCCTTCAAGGGGAAAGCCGCCCCAGGCGATGCCGCGGTTGCCCACAAAGACACTGGTGATGGGGTTGCCGTTCACCAGGACCAGCACCTGCGGGTTAAAGGTAGAGGAGATGCCGCGGAACTGGTAAGTGGGACTGTAGGCCAGCGACGACACCGACACATGCAGGCCGGGCACGCTTTCGAGAATCTGCTCCAGCGTGGTCGCCGTACTGGCCTGGATGTCATAGGCGGTGATCACCGTGGCGGTCGCGGGGGCCTCGCTGAGCGACTGCAGGCGGCCGCTGGCCAGGCTGACCTTGCCGAGCTGGTCCAGGGGCATTTGCAGCAGGTCTTCGAGCGAGGCTGCGCCGGCATTGGTCACGGCCAGTGACAAGCCCAGGGCGATGGCGGGCACGTGCCGCGTGATTTTGCGCCGACTATTACCATCGATATATGTCGCCATCCCTGTATCGTCCCTGTCGTCGTCTGCCGCGAAGTGCGCGGTGAAACGATCGTCTGCGTTGTTCAATGTCAGTCGTTGGGACTGGGGATGTCAAGCTGGTGGGGGGCGAGTGGTGGATTGGGGAGTATTGCTGTTTTCGGGCGGAGTTGAGGGCCTGCCAAGAAGGGCTTGTCCTGGGTGCTGGCCTCGGCTGGAGCGGTCTGGGGGTGTGGTGCAATGGTAGAACTGCAGCTTCCCAAGCTGCTAGCGTGGGTTCGATTCCCATCACCCGCTCCATATCAAAAAGCCCGCGATCGCGGGCTTTTGTCATTCT
>JAJFBF010000006.1:0-20790 GCA_020697295.1 Moraxellaceae bacterium
GCGACATGGCCCGCCTGCGCCAGATCCTGCTCAACTTGCTGAGCAATGCCATCAAGTTCACCGACCAGGGCACGGTGCACCTGCGCGCCAGCGTGGAGGCACGGGAGGGCGGCCAGGTCCGGGTGCGTTTCGAGATCGAGGACAGCGGCGTTGGCATTCCGGCCGAGACACTGCCCACGCTTTTCACTTCTTTCACGCAGGCCGATACCTCCACGGCACGGCAATACGGCGGCACCGGGCTCGGCCTGGCCATCAGCCGCCAGCTCGTCGAACTCATGGACGGCACTATCAGCGCGAGCAGCATACCAGGCCAGGGCAGCCTCTTCCGCTTCACCGTCCGGCTGGGCAGCGCGACCTCCGCCGCCCGGCCGGCGCAGAGCGCCACGAGCGCAAAAGACGCGGACTTCCGTAACCGCCAAGTGCTCGTGGTCGAAGACAATCCGGTCAACCAGATGGTCATCCAGGGTTTCCTGCAGCGCCTGGGCGTGGCCTCGCAGGTGGCCAGCAGCGGCCAGCAGGCGCTGGAACTGTTGCAGGCAGCGGACGCGCCCGTCTTCGACGTGGTGTTCATGGACTGCGAGATGCCGCATATGGACGGCTTCGAGGCCACGCGGCGCCTGCGGCGCTGGGAGCAGGAGCAGGAGCAGGGTCGCGCCCCACAGGTGGTGGTGGCGCTCACCGCACATGCCCTCCCGGAGCATCGCGCCCAATGCCTGGCGGCGGGGATGACGGACTACCTGTCCAAGCCGCTGCTGCTGCCCAAACTGGCGGAGAAGCTGCGCGAGGTGCTGCCGACACGGTCCGGCGAGAGCGCGTGAGCCGGCCGTCCGTGCGCTGAAGCGCTCCTGGACCGCGACCCGGTAAACGGGCAAGGGATTCTTTCAAACCTGCACCGCGCAATGTGGCCGATCCCGTGGCCGACCAAGAAAAAGCCCGGCAGGAGCCGGGCTTTTTCATTGCCTGCGCGAATCCGGCGCTCAGGGTCGGTCGTCAAGCTCGGACTTGGGCTGGATGAGGAAGTCATCCTTGGACAGGCCCATCGCCAGGGCATAGGCCGTGGCGATATAAATCGACGAGTAAGTGCCGGCAAAGAGGCCGACCAGCAGCGCCACCGAGAACCACTTCAGCGCCTCGCCGCCAAGCAGCAGCAAGGCCAGCACCACCAGCACCACGGTGGTCACGGTCATGATGGTGCGGCGCAGGGTTTCGGTGAGGGAGATGTCCAGCACCTCCACCGGATCGGCCTTGCGCAGTTTGCGGAAGTTCTCGCGGATGCGGTCAAAGACCACGATGGTGTCGTTCAGCGAGTAGCCGATCAGCGCCAGCACGGCCGCCAGCACGGACAGGTCGAAGGGCCAGCCGAAGATCGCGAAGATACCCACCGTAAACAGCGTGTCGTGCAGCAGCGAGATGGTGGCGCCGACGGCGAACTTCCAGCGAAAGCGGAACGCCACGTACATCATCATCATGAACAGCGACATGCCGACGGCGATCAGCGCCTGCTCATACATCTCGTCGCCCACCTGCGAGCCCACGCTGTCCACCTGCTTGATGGTGGCGGGATTGTCCGGGTTGAAGTTGGCGGCCTCGAGCAGGTCGGCGCTGACGTTGGATTCATGGCCCTTCTGCGGGGGCATGCGCACGATCACGGTCTCGGCGCCGCCCGCGTACTGCACGACAGTGTCGGCAAAGCCCTTCTTCTCGAGGGCCTCGCGCAATTCCTCGGTCTCGACCGCCTTGGAAAAGGCAATCTCGGCGGCGGTGCCGCCGGTAAAGTCGAGGCCCAGGTTCAGCCCCTTGGTGCCCAAGGCAATCATGCCGATGATGACGGTCAACAACGAGATCACCGCCATCGGCGTGCGGTAGCGCATGAAAGGAATAATGCGTGGTTCGGTCATGGCGGCGTCCTCAGATGCTCAGCTTGGTGACACGGCGGCCGCCGTAGATCAGATTAACGATGACACGGGTCAGCGTGATGGCCGTGAACATCGAGGACAGGATGCCGATGGACAGCGTCACCGCGAAACCCTTGATCGGCCCGGTGCCGATGGCAAACAGGATGACTGCCACGATCAGGGTCGTCAGGTTGGAGTCCAAAATGGTGGTGAAGGCGCGGTCGTAGCCGGCGATGATCGCCGCCTGCGGCGTCAGACCGCGGCGCAACTCCTCGCGGATACGCTCGTAGATCAGCACGTTGGCGTCCACCGCCATGCCCACGGTGAGCACGATGCCGGCGATGCCGGGCAGCGACAGGGCCGCGCCCATCGCGCCCATCACGGCCATCAGGATGGTCACGTTGAAGAGCAGGGCGACGTTGGCGATGACGCCGAACACCCGATAGAAGATCACCATGAAAATGGCGACCAGGGCGAAGCCCACCAGAGTGGAGTTGATGCCCTTGTCGATGTTTTCCTGGCCCAGGCTCGGGCCGATGGTGCGCTCTTCCACGAAATACATGGGCGCGGCCAGGGCGCCGGCGCGCAGCAACAGCGCGAGCTCGGCGGCTTCGGCCGGCGAGTCGAGGCCGGTGATCTGGAACTGCGAGCCCAGCATGGACTGGATGGTGGCGCGATTGATGACGTTCTTCTCGACGTAGTTTTCCTTCACCTCGACGACCTTGCCGGACGCATCGGTGACTTCGCGTGTGCGCTGCTTGGACTCCACGAACAGCACCGCCATCATGCGGCCGACGTTGTCGCGGGTGGCCTCGGCCATCAGCTTGCCACCACGCACATCAAGGGAGATGTCCACCTTGGGTTGGGAAAACTCGTCAAAGCTGGACTGGGCGCCCACCACGCGTTCGCCGGTGACGATCTTGCGCTTCTGCAGCAGCACCGGCAGATCCTTGCCATCCTTGAAGGGGTAGAGTTCGGTGCCGGGGGGAGCGATGCCGCTGGAGGCGTCGCTGTTCTCGGCGACCATGCGGAATTCCAGGCTGGCGGTGCGACCCAGGATACGCTTGGCCTCGGCGGTGTCCTGCAGGCCCGGCAACTGCACCACGATACGGTTGCTGCCCTGGCGCTGCACCACGGACTCGGCCACGCCCAGCTCGTTGACGCGATTGCGGATGGTGGTGAGGTTCTGGTTCACCGCGTAGTCGCTCAACTCGCGCAGCTTCTCGGGCGTGAAGTCGACGTCGCTGAAGAAGCCCTCCGGCGCGTCCCGGCGAGCGTAGCTGAATTCGTTGAACTCGACCTTGAGGAGATCCTCGGCGGCCTGGCGGTCCGCCGCCGTTTCGAACTTGAGCGCGAAGCCCTGCCCGCGCTCGGCGACGTTGCGATAGGCCAGCTTCTTCTCGCGCAGCTTGGACTTGATGTCGTTGACGTAGGTTTCCTGGCGCTGCTGGAGCGCCTTTTCCATGTCCACTTCGAGCATGAAGTGCACGCCGCCGCGCAGGTCGAGGCCGAGCTTCATGGGGGCGGCGCCGAGAGCGGCAAGCCAGGCCGGGGTAGTCGGCGCCAGATTGAGGGCGGCCACATAATTGTCGCCGAGGGCGCGCCTGACCGCGTTCTGTCCGAGCACCTGTTCGCGCGCGGTGCGGAAGCGGATCAGTACGGCTTCCTTGCCTTCGCGACCTTGTACCTCGGCCCCGTGGAAGGGAATGCCCGCCACGGTGAGGGCACGGGTGGCGCTATCCAGGACCGCCGCGTTGGCGGGGATGGAGGCGCTGGCGCCGGAGACCTGGATGGCGGGTTCATCGGGATAGAGATTGGGCAGGGAATAGACCAGGCTGATCAGCGCCACGAGGGCGACCACCAGGTATTTCCAGGGGGGCGTATGCATGCAGACCTCGATGCCCGCGGACTGGCGGCCGCCAGGTCCGGGAGCAGCCTTCTTGTTTTAGATGTTCTTGATGGTGCCCTTGGGCAATGTGGCGACGACGGCAGAGCGCTGCACCTTGACCTCGACGTTGTTGGCCAGCTCGATCACGGCGAAGTCGCCATCGACCTTGGTGATGGAGCCCACCAGGCCGCCCGCGAATACGACTTCATCGCCCTTCTGCAGGGCTTCCATCAGCGACTTGTGTTCCTTCTGGCGCTTGAGCTGGGGGCGCAGCAGCAGGAAATAAAACACCAGGGCAAAGACGCCCAGCATGATGATCTGACCCCAGGCGGACGGGCCTGCGGGGGCGGCGCCGTTGGCGGCGTAGGCGTTGGCAATGAACAGGCTCATGGCTCTCTCCGTGAAATGCAGTCATCCAGGCCGTTTTCCGGGCCCGAAGCGACAGTAAAAAGCTATTAGATTGAAGGGGTTGGCAGACCCCTGCGGGCGTAGAAGCCATCCACAAAGCGCTGCAATGTACCCTGTTCAATAGCCTCGCGCAAACCGGCCATGAGGCGCTGGTAATAGCGCAGGTTGTGCAGGGTATTGAGCTGCGCGCCGAGGATTTCCTGGCATTTGTCGAGGTGGTGCAAGTAGGCGCGGCTGAAGTTGCGGCAGGTGTAGCAGTCACAGTCGGCATCGAGGGTGCCGGTGTCGGTCTTGTACTGGCTGTTGCGGATGCGCACCACGCCGTCGGTGGTGAAGAGATGGCCGTTGCGGGCGTTGCGGGTGGGCATGACGCAATCGAACATGTCGACGCCGCGGCGCACCGCCTCGACGATGTCCTCGGGCTTGCCCACGCCCATCAGGTAGCGCGGCCGCTCGGCCGGCAGCTTGCCCGGCAGGTAGTCCAGCACCGCCAGCATCTCCTCCTTGGGCTCACCCACCGACAGGCCGCCAATGGCATAGCCATCGAAGCCGATGTCGGCCAGGCCGGCCAGGGACTCTTCGCGCAGGTGCTCGTACATGCCGCCCTGGACAATGCCGAACAGGGCGTTGGGGTTCTCCAGGCGGTCGAACTCGGCCCGGGAGCGCCTGGCCCAGCGCTGCGACAGCAGCATGGAGTCACGCGCCTGCTGCTCGGTGGCCGGATAGGGCGTGCACTCATCGAAGATCATGACGATGTCGGAGCCCAGGTCCTTCTGCACCTGCATGGACACTTCCGGGCTCAGGAAGACCTTGGAGCCCGTGATGGGCGAGGCGAAGGTCACCCCTTCCTCCGTGATCTTGCGCAGCTTGCCGAGCGAGAACACCTGGAAGCCGCCGGAATCGGTGAGGATGGGCTTGTCCCAGTTGATGAAGTCGTGCAGGTCGCCATGAGCCTTGACCACTTCGGTGCCGGGACGCAGCCAGAGATGGAAGGTGTTGCCCAGGATGATCTCGGCGCCGATCTCGTGGATGTCGCGCGGCAGCATGGCCTTGACCGTGCCGTAGGTCCCGACCGGCATGAACGCAGGCGTTTGCACCTTGCCGCGGGGAAAGTCGAGCTCGCCGCGGCGGGCGCGGCCATCGGTGTTCTTCAGGGTAAATTTCATGGACATCTCTGTAGGTCAGGCTTCAGCCCGACGCTCCTCTCGTGGCTCTCAGGCGTGGCGGGCCAGGAACATGGCATCGCCGTAGCTGAAGAAGCGGTATTGCTGCGCCACCGCCTCGCGGTAGGCGGCCATCACCGCTTCCTGGCCGGCAAAGGCGCAGACCAGCATGAGAAGGGTGGATTCGGGCAGGTGGAAATTGGTCACCAGCGCATCGACCACGCGCCAGTCATAGCCCGGATAGATGAAGATGTCGGTCTCGCCGGCATAAGGGTTCAGCCACTCGCCGGGCGCGGCGCCGCGGGCCGCGGACTCCAGCGATCGCACCGAGGTCGTGCCCACCGCCACCACGCGGTTGCCGCGGGCCTTGGCGGCGCGGATGGCCGCCACCGTCTCCGGCGACACCGACAGCCACTCGCTGTGCATCTTGTGGCTGGTCACGTCCTCCACGCGCACCGGCAGGAAAGTGCCGGCCCCCACGTGCAGGGTGACAAAGGCCTTTTCCACGCCGCGCGCCGCAAGCGCCGCAAAAATCTCGTCGTCAAAGTGCAGGCCGGCGGTGGGCGCGGCGGCGGAAGCCGTGTGCTCCGGCCGCGAATAGATGGTCTGGTAGCGCTCGGCGTCGGAGCCTTCCGCGGGGCGGTCCATATAGGGCGGCAGCGGCAGCTCGCCCCGGGCCATCAGCAGCGGCAGCACCGGCTGTGAAAAGCGCAGGCGGAACAGGCTGTCCACCCGCTCCACCATCTCGGCGCTGACGCCATCGGCAAACTCCAGCCGGGAGCCGGGCTTGGGCGATTTGCTGGCGCGCAGGTGCACGAGGGCCTCCTGCGGCGCGGTGATGCGCTCGACCAGGAGCTCGATGCGACCGCCGGAGGCCTTGTGTCCGAAGAGGCGGGCCGGCATCACCCGGGTATCGTTGAAGACCAGCAGGTCGCCCGGCGCCAGCAGCCCGGGCAGGTCGGTGAAGCGGCCATGGACGCGCTCCCCGGTGCGGCCATCCAGGCGCAGCAGCCGGGAGGCCGAGCGCACGGTCTCGGGATAGCGGGCGATGAGGGCGTCCGGCAAGTCGAAGTGGAAGTCGCTGAGCTTCATGAAAACGGGGCTTTTCCTGGGCGGCAGGGCCGGAGCGGGCAAAAAACAGGCGCGGAGTATAACAAGCCCGGGCTTTTCCGTTGCAGTAACCCGGTCGGCCCGTATAATCGCCTCCTCTCCACGTTCGCCGGCGACACCGGCGGACGCAGTCCCTGTGCCGGGATGGCGGAACTGGTAGACGCGGCGGACTCAAAATCCGTTGCCCGCGAGGGCGTGTCGGTTCGATTCCGACTCTCGGCACCATCTTAAGCGACTGTTTTCCGAGATTCCCGGATGTCCTCCAGATCCCGTCGCAAGGGCCGCAAGCCCGGCTCGCAGGAAATCGCCCCCGCGCAGCCCCTGCCACCACAGCCCGCCCCCGAACCCGCCGCCATCATGGTGCGGCTGTTCGCCATCATCTATGACGGTCTCCTGCTGGTGGCGGTCTGGATGATTACCGCCGCGCTGCTGATTCCTTTCGGCACCCCGGAGACCGCCGCCCGCGACCACAAGATCGCCCTGGTCTCTCCCGCCTTCCAGCACGGCGTGCTGCTGCCGGCCCTGATCGTCATGACCTGGCTTTTCTACGGCTATTTCTGGACTCGCACCGGCCAGACCCTGGGCATGCAGACCTGGCGCCTGAAGGTGCTGCGGGCCGATGGCGACGCCCTGCGCTGGAGCGATGCCCTCACCCGTTGCGCCGCCGCCTGCCTGTTCCCCATCGCCTGCGGCCTGATGTCGCTGCTGGCCTTCCACAGCGCCGCGGCTTTCCTGATGAGCGTGCTGCTGGGCTTCCTGGGCAACTACCTCTGGATGCGCTGGAGCCTGCAAAGGCTTGCCTGGCACGACCAGCTCTCCGCCACCCGTGTCTGGCGCCTGCCGCCGGAACCGAAAGGCAAACGCCATTTCCTGGGATGGTTTGCAGAAAAGAGCGACTAGCCACTCCGCGACCCTTTTCCAACGCCACAACCCGCGCCAGCCTTTGGCCCCAGGCCCTGTCAGCGCCTGACGAAGCCATAAAAAAACGCCGCAATCGCGGCGTTTTTTTATGGGGTGAACGCGGAGAGAGGATTGCCTTCCCCCACCCGGCCCCGGGCATACCCGGCCAGCATCAGCGGCGCCGATCGAAGGCCACGTAGTCCGTCTCCGCGGGGAGGCGCCCGCCCACGTACTTGCTCAGGCGCGAGCGTCCCTGGCAATAGTCGCCACGCACAATGCCGGGGATATAGTGGTCCGTGAGCATGTGCCCCTTCTTTTCGGGCCGCACGAACACGGCGCCGGAAGTCGAATAGTAATGGGACAGCACGCCGATGCGCGCGAAGAAATCCTGGCCATTGGCAAAGTGCTCCACATAGGGCACCGGATGACCATGTTCCGCGGTGAGCGGATAATCGATGTGCATGCTGTCGGCCACG
Source organism: Moraxellaceae bacterium (assembly GCA_020697295.1). Classification (GTDB taxonomy): domain Bacteria; phylum Pseudomonadota; class Gammaproteobacteria; order Pseudomonadales; family Moraxellaceae; genus UBA2031. The sequence goes on from JAJFBF010000006.1 coordinate 7,841, forward strand.
CCGGCCAGGCAGTAGATCTCGAGCTTGTGTGCATGCTTGCGCAGCTCGGGGTCCTTGAAGATCTTGCGCACGATGTAGCTGGCGATGATGGTGCCCTGCGAGTAGCACAGCAGCACGATGTGCTCGTGCGAGAGCAGCGCGTTGCGAACGATATTGAAGGCTGGCCGCGCGAGCTTGCCGTCCTTGCGCAGAGTGCGCGCGGTCATCGCGTCCCAGAGGTCCCAGACCACGCCGTAAGTGGGCGTATGGATCAGGTGGACGGGGCGGTGGAAGGCGCGCGCGAGCTCCTCGGTTTCCAGCAGCGCCATGGTGGGCGCGGTGCAGATGCCGTTGAGGAAGAACCACTTGGACTGCTTGGTGGTCTCGCTCCACTGGAAGTCGGGCGGAATCACCACCTTGGTGCCTTCCGAGGCCGACACGCGCTCCACCGGCAGCACCATCTGGCCCAGCACGCTCAGGTACTCCCAGCGGCTCTGGTAGCTGTCGGGATGGAATTCCGGGCGCGCGTCCGCTTCCGACTTGATCGGGAAAACGATCCAGGGCAGGGAGGAGATGTTGCGCACGATGAGCCCGATATCCCGGGTCAGGGCCCGGCGATTCTGGCTGAGGCGGTCGCGCATGGCCCGCAAGCGGGAGGCGGGGGCGACGCGGTGTTCAGGTTTGGCAGATTGTGTCATGAGGCCTTTGGCTGGCGTTGGACGCATCCTTGCGCAGGGATTAAAGCGCGAATACGTAAAAAAGAGCGCCGAGAGCTAACAGCAGGGAGACGCCCAGTACCGCGGCCAGGATGCGGGTGTGGCCATCCCAGGGCAGCGCCGCGACCGTGGCGGCTTCCGCCGGTCCCTCCGCTGCGGGAATATGGGGCGGCATGGTTTTCAGGAAGCCGGCCTCCTCATCGGAAACGTCCCGCGGCAGGGCCACTGCCGCAATCTCCGGCGCGGGCTCATCACGCAACGGCGCGGCGACGGCTTCCACCTGGCCCGCCTCCAGGGCGCCGAGAAGCTCGCGGCGCGCGGCCCGGTACTCCGCAAAAGCGAGCTGCCCGTCAGAGTAACGCCGGGAGAGCTGGCGCAGGCGGGAGTTCTCGGCCAGGTACTCGGACATCAATGCACATCCGTTATTTTGACGATGACAACAGAGATATTGTCGCGGCCACCATTGTGCAGGGCCTCGTCAATAAGGCGACGTGCCGCCTCCTCCTCGTCGAGGGCAAGCTTGCGGCGGATGCTGTCCTCGGCAACCTCGTTGTAAAGGCCGTCACTGCACAACAGGTAGGTATCGCCCGCCTGGGGAGCGAAGACGGCGGAATCCACGAACAGGTGCTCACCACCGCCCACGGCGCGGGTGATGACATTGGACTTGGGATGGCGGTCAGCCTCCGCCTGGGTGATGGCGCCGGCCTCGACCATCTCCTGGACCGCGGAATGGTCACGGGAAAGACGGGTCAGCTGGCCCTGGCGCAGCCGGTAAAGGCGGGAATCGCCAGCCCACAGGCAGACACCTGTGCGCTGCGACAGGATCAGGGAAACCACGGTACTGCCGACGGTGCGGCCGCCCAGCTCGTCGCGGGCATAGTCGCGCAACTGCTGGTTGACCTGCATGAGGGAGTCTTCGACGGCCTCGACAAAGTCCGGCAGGGATTCGCTACGCGCGATCTGGCCGAGGGGATGCACCACGGCATTGCTGGCGACATCGCCGGCGGAATGGCCGCCCATGCCGTCAGCAACGACCCACAGGCCGGCGTCGGGACGGGCCAGCAGGGCGTCTTCATTGATCTTGCGCTTGCTACCCACGTCGGTAGCGGCGGCCGAGGTCCATGCGATCAAAACGGGTTACCTGTGCGAGTCGCATCTTTTTATAGTGCCTGAACTCTAACGTGGAGCTGCTTGTTTTTACAAGCAAACGTCAGGCGCGGATCCTTAAGCCAGCCTTGGGAAGGAACTCGGGTGGCCAGCCCGCCTAGCGGACCCGGGCGATGGCCACACTGCCAATCAGCAGGCAAACCGCGATGGGCAGGCCGGCCGCCAGCACCGGCGAGAAGTCATAGACGAGGCTGGCATAGCCGAAGAAGTCCTGGGCATACCGGAACAGCAGGCCCGCCATGACCCCGGCCAGGATACGCAGGCCCATGGTGACCGAGCGCAGCGGCCCGAAGATGAAGGAGCAGGCGATCAGCACCATGGACAAGGTGGCCAGGGGCGCCAGCGCCTTCTTCCAGAATTCGAGAAAATAGGCAGAGGAATCAAGGCCCTGCTGCTTCATGTAGTGAGCGTATTGATAGAGGTTGCTGAGCGAGAGGGTCTCCGGGTCAAGGGTGACCAGGCGCAGGAATTCCGGGGTCAGGCGGCTCGGCCAGGCCCGCTCCGGACTCTGCAGGACACGGGCGCTGCCGTCGTCCCGGATCCGGGTCTCGCTAAGCTCGAACAGGCGCCAGCCCTTGCCCTCTCCCTGATAGCGCGCCCTCCGGGCCTGCACTGACTCCTGCAGATGGCCATCGCCGGCCAGGCGAAAGAACACCAGGTCGCGCAATTCGCCATCGGGCAGGACGCGACCGACACGGACGACCTGGCCGCCCTCGCGATGCCAGTAAGTGCCGCGGGCGCCCACCAGGTAGTTCTGGCCCTGGGCCTGGGAGCGGCGGATTTCCGCCCGCTTTTCAGACTCGGGCACCACGTACTGGCCCAGCAGCACGCCGGCCACCACCAGGACCAGGGCCGGGCGCATCACCCACCAGACGATGCGCCCGATGCTGACCCCGGCGGCCCGCATGACCACGAGCTCGGACGCCCCGGCGAGCAGGCCCAGGCCGGTGATGCCGCCCACCAGGGCGGCGATGGGCAGCAGGTTGTAGGCACGCTGCGGGCCGGTCAGGCCGATATAGATGAGGGCTTCCAGGGCCGTATACCCCCCCTTCACTTCCTCGAGCTCGCCAATGAAGCTGAACACCATCTCGAGACCCAGCAGCAGCACCAGGGTGAGCAGCATCGCCGCCAGCATGGTGCGGGACACATAGGAGGCCAGCAGGCTCATGCCGACACCCCGCGAGTCTCGCGCCACTGATACAGGCGCAGCTTGATTTGCTCGAAGCCGAGCAGCAGCAGTGCCAGCAGGAAATAGCCGACGTGAATGGCCCAGACCAGGCCCTCGGGCCCCTTGCCCTTGTCGATGGCGTTGCGCGCCGCCCCTACCGCCACCACGTAACTGAGATAGAGAAGGATGGCGGGCAGCAGCTTGAGGTAACGCCCCTGGCGCGGATTGACGCGGGACAGCGAGAAAGCCAGCAGCGTCGCGACCGGCACGAACAGGGGCAAGGACATCCGCCACAGCCATTCCCCGCGCAGTGCCGGGTTCGCCGCCTTCTCCTCGAGCAGGCGGGCCGTGTCGTAGCTGCTCAGCTTGCCCAGCCCCTCGACAGCGGCCGGCTCGGGCAGGCGCAACTCATAGCGGGCAAAGCTCAATTCGCGATAAGCCGCCTGGCCCGGCACCAGCTCGTAACGTACGCCGTTCAGGAGCACCAGATAACGCTCGCCGGTGGCCGCATCCCGGCGGGTGCTCCCTGATTCCGCCGCCACCAGGATCTGCCGCGCCGGCTGCCCGGCGATGCGCTTGCTCTCGAACAGGCGCACGCCCAGCAGGCGCTGCCGGTCCGGTGAAAGTTCGGCAGCATAGAGCGTGCGCCGGCCAAGGGCCTGGAAGCGGCCGGGCCGCACCAGGTCGAAGGTGTTCTTTTGTGCCTGCTCGGCGAACAGGCGCTCGGCGGCGGCATTGCCGGTGGGTGTGATGTAGAAGCTGGTGCAGGCCACCACCCCCATGACCACGAACATGGGCAGCAGCAGATGGCTGACGATGCGGGCGCGACTGACGCCGCTGGCATGGAGGACCGTCATTTCATTATCGAGGTAGAGCCGACCGAAGGTCAGCAGGACAGCGATGAAGAGGCCGAGCGGAATGATGAGGTCGAGGAACCCCGGCAGGCGATAGAGGAGCACGGCCGTGAGCAGCTTGACGTCCATGCGTCCGTCCGCCGCCATGCCGAAGTACTTGATGACGCGGCCGCTCATCAGGATCACGGTCAGCACCAGCGTCACGGCGGCGGTGGACCCGAGGACCTGCAAGGAAATGTAGCGGCGGATGATCACGGCTGGGCAATGCTCGGAAAATGCAGGCAGGCCTGCCTAAAAGAAGGGACTGACAGTACACTCGGCCACGGATGCCGGAGCCCTGCCCATCACGCCCATGCGGCCCGGGTGGCACAGGCTGCGTGGATTATCCGCTAAATCATTTGTTTTTGTCTTGCGAGGTCGCCATGGAATTCCAGCTCAAGCATACGTTTCCCGCCACCGAGAAGACCGGCACCGTGATCGTCGCGGCCAGCGGCAGCGAACTCTCGCCGGCGGCCCGGGCGCTGGACGAGGCCAGTGGCGGCCACCTTGCCCGAGCCCTCAAAACGGCCGGCTTCGAAGGCAAGCCCGGCCAGACCCAGACGCTCTATACCCTGCCCGGCATCGCCGCCGAGCAGGTGCTGGTGGTGGGCACGGGCGAGCGCCGCGACCTCGACAGCCGCAGCCTGGTGCGCGCCGCCCATGCCGCCACCCGCGCCCTCGCCAAGGGGCCGCGCAAGGCAGTGAGCTTCCTTGCCGAGCTCGAGGTGCCTGGACTCAGCCAGGAAGACCGCATCAGCGACATCGTGCGCGCCAGCGTGGAAGGCAGCTACCGATTCGAGGACTTCAAGAGCCGCAAGACCGGTGACAAGGGCCTCAACCAACTCACCCTGGCCGTCGCCGAGAAGGCCGCCATCCCTGGTCTCAAGAAATCCCTGGCCTGGGGCCAGGCCGTGGCCACCGGCGTCAACCGCGCCCGCGACCTCGGCAACCTGCCGCCCAATATCTGTCATCCGGTCTATGTGGCGGAGCAGGCCAAGGCCCTTGGCAAGCTGCACGACAAGGCCCTGGACGTGAAGGTGCTGGGCGAGAAGGACATGAAGAAACTCGGCATGGGCGCCTTCCTGGCGGTGTCCCAGGGCTCCGAGCAGGAAGGCCAGCTGGTCGTCATCGAATACAAGGGCGGCAAGAAGAGCGCGGCGCCGGTGGTGCTGGTCGGCAAGGGGGTCACCTTCGATACCGGCGGCATCTCCCTCAAGCCGGGCGCGGGCATGGATGAAATGAAGTTCGACATGTGCGGCGCCGCCGCCGTGCTGGGCGTCATGACGGCCCTGGCCGAGTCCGGCCTGCCGATCAATGTGGTCGGCGTCCTGGCCTGCGCCGAGAACATGCCCTCCGGCCGCGCCACCCGCCCCGGCGACATCGTCACCACCATGTCCGGCCAGACGGTGGAAATCCTCAACACCGACGCCGAGGGCCGGCTTGTGCTCTGCGACGCGCTCACCTATATCGGCCGCTACAAGCCGGCCGTGGTGATCGACATCGCCACCCTCACCGGTGCCTGCGTGGTGGCCCTCGGCAAGGTCGTTTCCGGCCTCTTCACGCCCAATGACGAGCTCGCCGCCGCCCTCATCGACGCCGGCCAGCGCAGCGGTGACCGGACCTGGCGCATGCCGGTGCTGCCGGACTACCAGGAACTGCTGGACTCGCCCTTTGCCGACATGGCCAATATCAGCAGTGGCGGCCCCAACGGCGGCGCCATTACCGCCGCCTGCTTCCTGCAGCGCTTCACCCGCGACTACAACTGGGCGCACCTCGACATCGCCGGCGTGGCCTGGCTCTCGGGCGCGCAAAAAGGAGGCACAGGGCGGCCGGTCCCCCTGCTGATGCAATACCTGAAAAGCCGCGCCCAGGCCTGATTCCGGCCAGGCGGGCGCCGCGCCCCGGCTACGTCCGCGGGCGCCCTCCTGCGGCAAAGGGCATCAAGGCTGCGGCCGTTCCTACAGGCAACTCCCCGGGAGGGTGCATGGAAATCACGTTTTATGTGCTGGCGGACACCGATCCGGGCAAGCGCCTGGGCACGGCCTGCCGCATCATCGAGAAGGCCTTCCAGCAGAAGCACCAGATCTATGTGCAGGCCGGCAGCCGCGCCGAGGCCGAGCAGCTCGACGAGCTGCTCTGGAACTTCAAGCCGGAAAGCTTCATTCCCCATCACCTGGTCGGCGAGGGTCCGACCCCGCCGCCACCCGTGCGCATCGGCTGGACCACGATTCCGCCCGAGGCCCGCGACCTGGTGGTGAACCTGGGCGCCGAGGCCGTGCCCGACCCGAAGCGCCTGCGGCGCCTGATCGAGATCGTGGGCGGCGACGATGCCCTGCGCGAGCCTGCCCGCCAGCACTGGCGCCAGTACAAGCAGCAGGGCTACGCTGTCACCTCACACAATCTCTGATCCACGCACACGAGTCCATGGTCATGCCAAGGCCCATCGACGACCTCGGTCCCGACTTCGACCACCGCTGGCGGCTGGCTCCCCAGGCCCAGAGGCGCGAGGTCATTGCCCAGTTGCGTGACCTTTACCTCATGCTCGAGGAGCGGGACGCGATGCTGCTCTCGCGCTGGAAAGGCGACAGTCTTCCCTTTCCGGGCGATACCGCCGCCGATGAGCCGCCCGCGAAGGCGCCGAAGGGCCAGGTTTCACTCTTCGAGGAAACCATTCCCGCCAGCCCGATGCCAGCCACCATCCCCGGCACAGCCGCCAAGGAAAATCCCTTCCTGCCGCGCAGCATGCTGGATCGCCTGCAGGAAAGCCGTCGCGCCAGTGCCGGCTTGCGCGACCTCGTGCAGGCGCTGGGGGATGGCGGCACACCACCCCTTGCCACCACGGCGGCCGTAGCCAGTGCGGTGCCGCTGCCCGCCTCGCATGAACAAAGCGACCTTGAGCGCGAGCTGCGGCTCAAGCTCGGGCCGCTGGTGGAATCACTGGTCGAGGCGCAGATGGAGCACATCAAAAGCGAGCTGCGCGTGCGTCTGCGCCTCGAAATGGATCGACTCATCGCGGAACATATCCGCAAGTAGGCAACATGGCTTTTGTGTTTGCGCTGGGCTTCGTGCTCATGGTGCTGATTGCCGGCCAGTGGCAAGGTCGCGACTTCTTCCTTGCCCTGGTGGCGGGCCTCGGGCTCGGCGCCTGGCTCAAGGCGCTCATCGACCAGCGCATCCGCCGCCTGGCCGGCGAGATGCCGGCGCGCCCGGTGGCATCCGCCCCGCCCGATGTCTACGCCGCACTCGAGGACATCCACTGGCGTCTGAAGCGCCTGGAGGAAACGCAGGGGCTGGGGGCTTCGCCACTGGAGGCCGAGCGCGCCGCCGCGGAGGACATCACGCTCGAGCTCGAGTCTTCGCTGCACACGGTGGCGCCGGATGTTGCCGTCGCCGTCGCGCCAGCCGCAGCGCCCGGGCTGTCCTCGCACGCCGACGACTCGATCGACAGCGCCGCCGCAGGCCTCGCCGCCCCGCCAGCCGAGCGCCTCCCTGAACCCCCTGCGGCGGCTGAGCCCGCCGCTGCGCCCCCCCGACCCGGCAACACGCCGGATGCGGATCCACTGGACGCCTTGCTGACCCGCTGCCGCGAGTGGCTGCTGGGCGGCAATACCGTGGTGCGCGTGGGCATCGTGGTGCTGTTCTTCGGTGTCGCCTTCCTGCTCAAGTTCGCCATCGACCGCGCCGTGCTGCCACTGGAGCTTCGAGTGGCAGGCGTAGGAGCCGGCGCCATTGCCCTGCTGGCCATCGGCTGGCGCCTGCGCCGGCAACGCGAGGCCTATGCGCTGGCGCTGCAGGGCGCAGGCGTAGGGTTGCTCTACCTGACGCTCTTCGGCGCCTTCCGCCTTTACCAGCTGCTGCCGCCCGGCGTCGCGTTCGCGGCCATGGTCGCCGTCGCCGGCCTCTCCGCCCTGCTGGCGCTGCTGCAGAATTCGGCGGCGCTTATCAGTATCGGCGTGACCGGCGGATTCCTGGCGCCCATCCTTGCCTCCACCGGCAGCGGCAACCACGTCGCCCTGTTCTCCTATTACCTGGTACTCAACCTCGGCATCTTCGCCGTGGCCTGGACCAAGGCCTGGCGTCCGCTCAACCTGCTCGGATTCTTCTTCACCGTCGCTATCGGCCTGCTCTGGGGCAGCCGCGCCTACACGCCGGCACTCCTTGCCAGCACCGAACCGTTCCTGCTGGTGTTCTTCGCGCTCTTCCTCACCGTCTCCATCCTGTTCGGCCTGCACCGCAGCGAAGAGCAGGCACTGCCGTCCGGCATGGGCGAGCCCCTGCCTCCGCGCGTGGTCGACGGCACCCTGGTCTTCGGCCTGCCGCTGGTGGCCTTCGGCTTCCAGGCCGCGCTCATGAAAGGCACGGAATTCGGCCTGACCCTGTCGGCGCTGGGTCTCTCCGCGCTCTACCTCGGTCTGGCGCGCTGGCTTCTGGGCCGCCAACGCGAACACCTGGAACGGCTGGTCGAGAGCTTCCTGGCGCTGGGCGTGATCTTCGCGACGCTGGCGATTCCGCTGGCGCTGGACGCGCGCTGGACCTCCGCCTCCTGGGCACTGGAAGGCGCGGCGCTGGTGTGGGTGGGCCTGCACCAGCGCCGGCAAAGTGTGCGCGTCTTCGGCCTGCTGCTGCAGTTCGCGGCGGCGCTGGCCTGGGTCGTGCAGCCGGGCAGCTGGAGTGCCGACACGTTGCCTGTGGTCAATGCCTTCTGCCTGGGCGCGCTGCTGATCGCGCTGGCAGCGCTCTTCACTGCCTGGCAACTGCAGACCCGGCAGCAGCCGGCTTCCGCGCTGGCGCTGCCGCTGTTTGTCTGGGGCGTCGGCTGGTGGCTGCTGGCCGGACTGGGCGAAGCGCACGTCCGGTTCGACGGCGACGCCTTCCACGCCTTCGCCGCCCTCTTCCTCGCGGCCAGCGCCGCCCTCGCGAGCGCGGCTGAAAAGCGGCTGCAGTGGCCGCATGCGCGCTTGCCGGCCGAGGGACTGGTCGTCGCCCTCGCCTGGCTGCTGCTGCACACGCTATGGGAAGGCCTGCACGCCTTTGGCGGGGGTGGCTGGCTGGCCTGGCCGGCGGCGCTCGCCCTCCACTACGCCCTGCTCCAGCATCGCGACACTGACGCGCAAAACCCGACGTGGTCGTTGCGCGTGCACGGGCTCGGCTTCTGGCTGCTGGCCCTGCTCGGCAGCCATGAACTGCACTGGCTGGCGCAACACTACGCGCTGGCCGGCGGCTGGCGGATGGCAGCACTGGTCGTGGCGCCGGCCGCCCTGCTGCTGGCCGTGAGCAATGACCACGCCCGCGCACGCTGGCCCCTGCGCGGTTTCGCGCCCGCCTATCTGGGCTGGGGCGCATTTCCCGTGCTGGCTGGCCTGGCCCTCTGGGTGCTGCTCACCGACCTGGGCCACAATGGCGACCCGGCGCCCCTGCCCTGGCTGCCGCTGCTCAATCCGGTCGACATTGCCCACCTGTTCCTGGGCCTGGTGGCGTTGCGCTGGGCGCAACGCGTGCAGGCGGCGCCGGCGGACACCGGCGTTACGCCCGACCCGCGCGCCTGGAGCATCGCCCTGGGCGTCCTAGCCTTTGTCTGGCTGAACTCCGTACTGCTGCGCAGCATCCATCACTGGACCGATCTCCCCTATACGCCGCGTGACCTGCTGGACTCTACCCTGGTGCAGGCGGCGCTCTCGCTGTTCTGGACCGTTCTGGCACTGGTGCTGATGGCAACCGGCACCCGGCGTGGCCTGCGCGTGCTGTGGATGACCGGCGCCGGCCTCATGGGAGTGGTCGTGGTGAAGCTGTTCATCATCGACCTGGACCGGGTCGGCTCGGTGGCGCGCATCGTGTCGTTCATGGGCGTGGGCCTGCTGATGCTGCTCATCGGCTATCTTGCGCCGGTTCCGCCAAAAACCACTCTCAGCCCTGATGCGGACTCCCCGGAGGCCTGATGCGAACTCTTCTTTTCATGCTGCTCTCCGGACTTGCCCTGCCGGCCAGCGCCGGTGATCCCGCGATACCGAAGCCGGCGGATTTCGCCTCCGGGATGGAGCTGCGCCTCCAGGGAGACCAGCCTTTCCACCGTCTCGAGCTGCCACTGGCCGTGCATGCCCAGGCACGCCCCGACCTGGCCGACGTGCGCATCTTCAATGCCGCAGGCGAGGCCGTGCCCTTTGCCTTCGCGCATGGCGCGGCAGCGCCTGCGGCGCCCACCACCACCGGCGTTCCGCACTTTCCGCTGCAGGCGCACGCCGATCCCGCAACCGCTCCCGTTCTCGACGTGAAGATCGAACAGGATGGACGCCTGCTCTCGCTGCAAAGCCGCCGCGGCGGCGCCGACCGTGGTCCCGCCCTCTCCTGGCTCTTCGATCTCTCGGCGCTACGCCAGCCCGCACAGGCCTTGCGCCTGGACTGGATCGCGCCCGCCGACGGCTTCAGCACCGAGGCCCGCCTCGAGGGAAGCGATGACCTCAAGGCCTGGCAGCCCCTCGCCACCGCCCCCTTGCTCGACCTGGCTTTTGGTGGCCAGCGCCTGCAGCAAAAACATATTGCCTTCCCCGCCAGCCGATTCCGCTACCTGCGCCTGGTGACCCGACAGCCCCTGCCCGCGCTGACCGGCGCGGTGGCGGAACTGCTGCCGGCGACCGCCGTGGCGCCGGAGCGCTGGCTGGAGGTGGCGGGCCGCGCTGGCGAAAAGCCGGGCGAATATTTTTTCGATCCGGGCGTGCGCCTTGTCGCCACCCGTCTCGAACTCAAATTGCCGCAGACCAATACGGTGGCGCCGGTGGAATGGAAGGTGCGGGATCGACAGCGCGAGGAATGGCGCACGGTCACGCGCGCCACGGTCTATCGCCTGCGTCGCGATGGCGCCGACCTCGCCAGCCCCGCCGTCGCGACCGGCGCCCAGGCCGGACGCTACTGGCTGCTGAGCGTGGACCCGCGAGCGGGGGGACTGGGCACGGGCACGCCGGTATTGCGCCTGGCCTGGCGGCCTTCGCAACTGGTCTTCCTCGCGCGCGGCGCCCCGCCTTTCACCCTGGCGTTCGGCCAACGTGACGCCGCCGCGGCGCAGCTACCACTCGCCAGCCTGCTGCCCGGCTACCGGCCGGGCATGGAAGCCGACCTGCCCCTCGCCGCCGCCGGCCCCGCCATTGCCCTGGGTGGCCGCAACGCGCCAGCGCCGGGCGCGGAGGACTCGCCGCCACCCGACTGGAAGCACTGGCTGCTGTGGGCCATCCTGCTGCTGGGCGTGGGCCTGCTGGCCGCCATGGCGCGCAGCCTGCTGCGCCAGAAGCAGACTGCAGACTGACAATTCGCGGGGGTTGTCGATCGCCGCCATTGCCAAGCATTTTTCCAGCGGCTGCGGTTAATATGCTGAACTTGCTGCCTGCGCCCATTCCCGGCGGATTTCTCACCCTATTGCCTGACGACTGCCGCCTGCATGAAAACCTCACCGACTGACTCCTTTCGCCCCGACATCGAGGGCATGCGCGCCATTGCCGTGCTGCTGGTCGTGGCCGCCCATGCCCACGTACCTGGCCTGCAAGGCGGTTTTATCGGAGTCGACATTTTTTTTGTGATCTCAGGCTACCTCATCACTCGCCTGCTGAAAGCCGAATGGGATCGCTCCGGCCGGATCGACATCCCCGCCTTCTATGCGCGTCGCATGCGTCGCCTGCTGCCAGCCTTCGCCCTGATGCTCGCCTTCGTCATCGGCGCCATCTGGGTGGTGTACGCGCCTATCGAGCAGCCGCAGATGCTGGCCTCCGCCTTTGCCGCCACCCTTTACTTCAGCAACGTGCACTATGCCCTGGAGGCCACCAATTACATGGCGCCTCTGGCCAAGCTCGACCCGCTTTTGCACACCTGGTCGCTGGGCGTCGAGGAACAGTTCTATCTGGCATGGCCGCTACTGCTTCTCGGAGCCGGCCATCTCACCCGGCTGAACAAGGGCCGACAGCGCCCTTTCGCCCTGCTGCTGGGCAGCCTCATGCTGCTGTCCTTCCTGGCCAGCATCTACCTGACCGCGACACGACAACCACTGGCTTTCTTTCTCCCTGTCACCCGTGCCTGGGAGTTCGGCGCCGGCGCCGTAGTCGCGCTCTATGCGGAGCGCATGCTGGTGCCGGGACAGTGGCTTGGACGCCTGCTGGCGCGGAAGTACTGCACTGAACTGCTGACACTGGCGGCGCTTGTGCTGATAGCGGGCGCCGCCACCGGCCTTTCCGGAAAATCTGCGTTCCCGGGCTGGCTGGCGCTGCTGCCGGTGGCTGGCACGACCCTGCTCCTGCTGCTGATACCGGCGGCCCCGGGGGGAAGCCTGGCAGGGCGCCTGCTGGCGCTGGCGCCGTTGCAGTGGCTGGGAAAGCTCTCCTATGGCTGGTACCTCTGGCACTGGCCAATGCTGGTCATCGGCCGGGTGCTGCTACCCGCTCCCGGGCTTGCCACGGATCTTGCCCTGGTCGCGGTCGCCCTCCTCACCGCCCAGGTCTCCCACGCCCTGATCGAGCGGCCTGTGCGGGAGGGCACGCCCTTCCAGCGCAAGGCACCCAACTTCGCCATGGCACTGGTGGTCGCCGTCACCTGCGTGCTCCTCATACAGAAAACCGGCAGTGCCGCCATGGAGGAGGCCTCCAGTGCGCGCTTCGCGCGCCTCATGGCCGCCCGCTCCGACGTTCCCGCGCTTTACCGCGCCAATTGCGACGGATGGTTTTACAACGCAAAGCTCATGGAATGCCAGGCGGGTGCCGCCGATGGCCAGCAGACCGCCATACTGCTGGGTGACAGCCACGCGGGCCAATGGTTCACGGCGGTTCATGAAATCATGCGCAGCAGGGGCTGGAAGCTGGTGGTGATGACCAAGTCAGCCTGCCCCATCATCGACAAGGACTTTTTCTATGCGCGCATCGGGCGCATGTTCACCGAGTGCGGAGTCTGGAAGCAGGCGGCCGTCAGGCGCATCCAGGAGATCCGCCCTGCGCTCGTGATCATTTCCAACTCTGAAAACTACAGCTTCTCCGATGCGGACTGGGCGTCCGGGAT
>JAJFBF010000006.1:20818-88428 GCA_020697295.1 Moraxellaceae bacterium
GTCCGGGATCCAGCGCATCCTGACCCCGATCGCCGACGCCAGCGGGCAACTCGTCATTGTGCGCGATACGCCCAATCCCGGCTTCAGCTCGCCCGAGTGCCTGGCGCGCCAGGAATGGAATCCGACCCTGTCCTGGCGCCCCTGCAGCTTCGATGCCTCCCGCTCCCTGTCTCCGGCCGTACTAAAGGCCTACCGGTCGGTTGCCGCCACCCGCCCCAATATCCACATTGTGGACATGTCATCGCTGATCTGTGCTGAAACTCCCTGCCAGGTGCGCCTGGGGGACCTCATCAAGTACCGGGACGCCAACCACCTGAGCGACACCTTTGTACGGACACTGACAATCCCCCTGGCGGATGCCCTTTTCCAGGCCGGCGCACTCTGACGCCCCGGTCTTGCTGCGCCGGCCCCCGGATGCTTGCCATTGCTGCACCCGAGCGCCCATCCCCCCTATAATCGCGGGCCCAAGCCCCTTCTTCGAGCCTGCGCCCCATGAGCATGGAACCCACCTTCAATCCCGCCGACCTTGAAAGCCAGTGTTACGACAACTGGGAAAAAGCCGGCTATTTCAAGCCTTCGGGCGTGGGCGACCCCTACTGCATCATGATCCCGCCGCCCAATGTCACGGGCTCGCTGCACATGGGCCATGGTTTCAACAACACCATCATGGACACCCTCATCCGCTACCGGCGCATGCAGGGTCGCAACACCCTTTGGCAGCCCGGCACTGACCACGCCGGCATCGCCACCCAGATGGTGGTGGAGCGCCAGCTCGCCCAGCAGAACCTGACTCGCCACGACCTCGGCCGCGAGACCTTCCTCGACAAGGTGTGGGAATGGAAGGCGCAATCCGGCGGCACCATCACCCGCCAGATCCGCCGCCTGGGTTCCTCGGTGGACTGGTCGCGCGAACGCTTCACCATGGACGAAGGCCTCTCCAATGCCGTGAAGGAAGCCTTCGTCCGCCTGCACGAGGACGGCCTGATCTACCGCGGCAAGCGCCTGGTGAACTGGGATCCCAAGCTGCACACCGCGATCTCCGACCTGGAAGTGCTGAGCGAGGAAGAGAAGGGCTCGATGTGGCACTTCCGCTATTCGCTGGAAGACGGCAGCGGCGTGCTGGTGGTGGCCACCACGCGCCCCGAGACCATGCTGGGTGACACCGCCGTCGCCGTGCACCCGGACGACGAGCGCTACCAGAAGTTCCTCGGCAAGAAGGTGAGGTTGCCGGTGACCGGCCGCCTGATCCCGGTGATCGCCGACAGCTACGTCGACAAGGACTTCGGCACCGGCTGCGTGAAGATCACGCCGGCTCACGATTTCAACGACTATGAAGTGGGCAAGCGCCACAACCTGCCACTGATCAACATCTTCGACCGCGACGCGAAGGTGAAGGCGAACTTCGACACGCTCAGCTACGCCAATGAAAAAGGCGCTGATGAAGCCGCGCCCGCCGATTACGCCGGCCTCGACCGCATCGTCGCGCGCAAGAAGATCGTGGCGCAGGCGGAAGGCGAGGGCTGGCTCGAGAAGATCGACCCGCACACGCTCAAGGTGCCGCGTGGCGACCGCTCCGGCGTGGTGATCGAGCCCTGGCTCACGGACCAGTGGTATGTGAAGACCGCGCAACTGGCCCAGCCGGCCATCCGTGCAGTCGAGGACGGCCGCATCAGGTTCGTGCCCGAGCAATACCAGAACATGTACTTCGCCTGGATGCGCGACATCCAGGACTGGTGCATCTCGCGCCAGCTCTGGTGGGGCCACCGCATCCCCGCCTGGTACGACGAGGACGGCCGCATCTACGTGGGCCGCTCGGAAGAAGAGGTGCGCGCCCGCCACAAGCTCAACCCGCTGATCAAGCTGCGCCAGGACGAGGATGTGCTCGACACCTGGTTCTCGTCTGGCCTGTGGACCTTCTCCACGCTGGGCTGGCCGGAGCAGACGCCGGACCTGAAGACTTTCCATCCCACCGACGTGCTGGTCACCGGCTTCGACATCATCTTCTTCTGGGTCGCGCGCATGATCATGATGACCATGCATTTCATGCGCGACGAGACCGGTCGCCCCGAGGTGCCGTTCAAGACCGTGTACGTGCACGGCCTCGTGCGCGACTCCGAAGGCCAGAAGATGTCCAAGTCCAAGGGCAATGTGCTGGACCCGCTGGACCTGATCGACGGCATCGACCTCGAGACCCTGGTGCAGAAGCGCACCACCGGCCTGATGAAGCCGCAAGACGCGCCCAAGATCGAGAAAGCCACGCGCAAGGAGTTCCCGGAGGGCATCAAGTCCTATGGCACCGACGCCCTGCGCTTCACTTTCGCCGCGCTCGCCACCACCGGCCGCGACATCAAGTTCGACATGAACCGCGTCGAGGGCTACCGCAATTTCTGCAACAAGCTGTGGAATGCCAGCCGCTACGTGCTGACCAACTGCGAGGGCCAGGACGTGGGCCTCGGCGGCGATGCCGTGGAGCTCTCCGTGGTCGACCGCTGGATCATCTCGCAATTGCAGCGCACCGAGCAGCAGGTCATCGCCGCGCTGGAGGATTTCCGCTTCGACCTCGCCGCCCAGGCCCTCTACGAGTTCACCTGGAACGAGTATTGCGACTGGTATCTCGAGCTCACCAAGCCGGTGCTGACCGGCGAGGGCGTGAGCCTGGAGGCCAAGCGCGGCACCCGTCGCACCCTCGTACGGGTGCTGGAGACCCTGCTGCGCCTGATCCATCCCATCATGCCCTTCATTACCGAGGCCATCTGGCAGCGCACGAAGGGTCTGGCCGGCAAGGCGCCGGCCGCCAGCCTCATGGTCGAGAAGTACCCGACGCCCGACACCACCCGCATCGACCCGGTGGCCGAGGCCGACGTGCAGTGGCTGAAGGACGTCATCCTGGGCCTGCGCAACATCCGCGGCGAGCTGGGCGTCTCCCCGGGCCGCACGGTCAATATGCTGCTGCAGAAGGGCACTACCCTCGACCATGAGCGCATCGGCCGCTTCGAGGCCTTCCTGCGCGCCCTGGCCCGCATCGAGGACGTGCGCTGGCTGGCCGCCGACGAAGAGCCGCCCATGGCGGCGACGGCACTGGTCGGCGAGCTCACTCTCCTTGTACCCTTGAAGGGTCTCGTGGACGTGCAGGCGGAAGTCGCCCGTCTCGGCAAGGAAATCGACCGCCTGCAACAGGATGTGGAGCGCCTGCAGTCCAAGCTCGGCAACGAGGCCTTCGTGGCCCGCGCCCCGGCCGATGTCGTGGCCAAGGAGCAGCAGCGACTGGACGACAACCTGCAGGCGGTACAGCAGCTCAGCGAACAGATGCAGCGCATCAAGGCGCTCTAGGGACTTCATGAACCACACGTCCACCCAGCAGTTCCACGCCATCCTCTTCGCCGACGTGGCCGGCAGTACCCGGCTGTACGAAAAGCTGGGCGACCGTGCCGCCAAGCAGGCCATCAACAGCCTGCTGGAGCGCATGACGGCGGTGGCGCAGCGCTACAGCGGCGTGCTGGTGAAGACCATCGGCGATGAAATCCTCTGCCGCTTCCCCACCGCCGAGCGCTCGGTCAGCGCCGCCATCGCCATGCAGGAGGCCCTGGCGGCCGAAGCCCCCGACCCGGTGCGCCTGCAGATGCGCATGGGCCTGCAGTGGGGACCGGTCATCCTCGAGAGCGGCGACGTCTTTGGTGACGCCGTCAATATCGCCGCGCGCATGAGCGCCATCGCCCGCGCCGGCCAGATCATCACAACCCGCGACACCATCGGCAGCCTGCCCGACGCCCTCGTGCTCAAGACCCGCCTCTTCGACAACACCCATGTGAAGGGCAAGCAGGACAGCCTCGTGATCTACGAGGTGCTGTGGGAAGAGGAAGCCAACGCCACCGTCTTCATGGCCAACACGGCCCCCGGCATCAGCTCGCAGGAAGTGGCGCCGCCCGTGCTCACGCTGCGCTACCAGGAGCTGGAGCGCACGCTTGAGCTTGGCGGCAATCTCGGTATCGGTCGCGCCGAGACTTGCGAGTTCGTCGTGGCCAGCCCCCTCGCCTCGCGCGTACACGCCCGCATCGAAAGCCGTCGCGGCAAGTTCGTCTTTATCGACCAGAGCACCAACGGCAGCTATGTGCGCACGGAGGACGGCAATGTCGTCTACCTGCGCCGCGAAGAACTGCCTCTATGGGGCACGGGCGAGATTTCCCTCGGCGAGGCCTTCAGCGAGGACGGTACGCATGTGCTGCACTTCAGCATCTAGGCCTGCGGGTCTGCCTGGTGCGGTCTTGCGCCACATGAGCCTTGCGTGTTCCTGCGCCTGAGACCGGGCAGCCTGGCTTCCGGCTCGCTGACCTATCTGCTGTCGAACCTCCTCAGCGCCGCCGTCCCATTCATCCTGATCCCCATCCTGACGCGCTATCTTTCGCCGGCAGAGTACGGCCAGGTGGGGATTTTCCAGGGCCTGGTCACCGGCCTTGCCGCCATCATCGGCCTCAATGCCACCGGCGCCGCCGCTCGCAAGCTTTATGATGACGACCTGTCACCTCAGGACCTCAGCCACTTCATCGGCGCCTGCCTGCAAATCCTGCTGGCCAGTGCCACCGTCCTGTTCATCCTCTCGCTTTTTTTCCACGCAGACGCAGCCGGCTGGCTCGGACTGGAAAGTGCCTGGTTGCTCTGGAGCGTGCCCGTTAGCGCCGCCGGCTTTGTCATCAACTTGCGCCTGAGCCAGTGGCAGATACGCAGGCAGGCACTTCAATACGGTGCCCTGCAGGTGACGCAGTCACTGCTGCTGCTGCTGCTGGCGCTGCTGCTGGTCGTGGGAATGGGGCAAGGGGCGGCGGGCCGGATCGAGGCCCAGGTTGCGGCAGTCGCCGCCTGCGCCCTGCTTGCCCTCCACTTTCTCAGGCGGGACGATTTGCTGGGATGGGCATGGCGCCCGGTGTACATCCGCGAGGCCCTCGCCTACGGAGTGCCGCTGGTACCGCATATCGCCGGGATTTTCCTGCTGGGCATGGCCGACCGCTTCTTTATCAATTCGGAGCTGGGGCCGGCGCAGGCGGGCATCTACCTGGTGGCGGTCCAGCTCAGCTCGATCATGGCCATCGTCTTTGATGCCATCAACAAGGCCTACATTCCCTGGCTATTTGAACGCCTGAAACGGGACAACGTCGCCGAGAAACGGCAGACCGTGCAGCTCACCTATCTCTACTTCGCCCTGGCGCTGGCGACAGCCGGCCTTTTCTTCCTGGCCGGCCCCGCCGTCATCCGCTTGCTGGCCGGCGAACAATACGGTGCCGCCGCCAGCGTGCTGGGTTGGCTCGCCCTCGGCCAGGCCTTCGGCGGCGGCTACTTCATGGTCACCAATTACATTCTCTATTCGAAGAAGACCGCCATGATGTCGCTGGCCACAGTGAGCTGCGGCGCGCTCAACATCGGCCTGCTCCTGGTGCTGGTGCCCGCCTGGGGGCTGCAGGGTGCGGCGGCGGCCTACACGGTCGCCATGGCCTGCCGTTTCTTCTGGATGTGGTGGCTGGCACAACGACGGCACCCGATGCCCTGGGGCCTGGGGCGCACCGCTGCCTGATCCGCTCAGCCGGCGGCCAGCGCGCGCCGCACCACCTCGAAGACCCGTTCGTTGCCGAGCTCGCTCAGGTGGTGGTTGTCACTGGTGACCACCGCCTCCGGTGGCTCGCCGGCAAAACAGTCCCCCAGAAAACCCTCACCGAACACCTCGCCGAGGATGAGGTTGTAATCCGCAATGGACTGCGCGACCAGGGGATTCCGTCGCCGGTACTCCGCCGTGGCCGGGGCCACCGGCAGCACCAGAATGCGCGTATCGGGAAACAGCGAGCGGAACTCCAGCAGATTGCGCCGGAACTCCTCGGGCTCCACATAGTGGATGTTGCGCAACCTGACCAGCGATGCATAGAAACGCTTCACCAGGGCATGTACGAACCGGGACAGGAATCCCGGCAATCGTGCCAGCAGCGACAGTTCGATGCGCTTCAACGCACGCGGATAGGCATCAACGATCCCTACCTGCAACACGATCACATCCGGCACGATGGCCGCGTGATAGAGCCGGGACATGGCCAGCAATTGACGGCTGTCGAGACCTGGAACTGTCGACAAGCGGAAACGAAACCGGTCACTGCCCTCATCCACCAGCCGGTAGACCCAACAGACGTCATCCGCCAGTAATTCCGGCCGTGTTCGGGGCACCCCCAGCGAATCGGTCAGGATCAGTATTTTTTTCATGGCGGGCATCAGGCGTAGCCGGCGATGCGGACATAGTGCCGGCAATTCAGCAGGTGATCGTCCAGCGTGCACAGCTCCGGACCGCCGCCGGCAAGAAACTGCTGTACTTGCAGATAGAGACCTGGCTTGTAGTCGCGATCAAGGTCACTTGCGGTGTCGAGGATGTCGACTTTTACACTGCCGAGCAGCTGCACACGAAGCTCCTCCAGGGGACGGAAAATAAACCGGCGCCGTGCCGTCATCACTTCCACGCCCCAGCGGCCTGGCGCTTCCCAATCGCCACTGTAGGAAAAAAGGGCACCCGCCTCGGTCTCGCCAGCCCCGGAAAAGCGCGCTGCCCGGCTGTGCCAGGGCAATGCGCCTGCCACGAAACTCTGCAATTTCCGCGGTCGGCCGCCCAGGTAGAACGCCAGGTCGGTGACATGGCTGGTGTTGCCGAGGAACCAGTTCTCCTTGACGCCATCAGGCTTGATGATCGGCGTTATGACATGCCCCCATTCGGTGATCTCGAAATTGAAGCTTGTGACGCCTCCGTCCTCCGCGATCAGCTCGCGTGCCTTCATCACCGAGGCGAAACAACGCCGGTTGTAGGCAATGAAAACGGACGCGCCATGCCGCGCAGCGGTAGCGGCCAAATTCTCGATCTGGTCCAGGGTGAGGCCGCCCGGCTTTTCCACCAGCAGCCGGGTGACTCCCTGCTCGATGAGCCGGCAAGCTACCTTGGCCAGTGCTTCGACACCGACGGCCACGATGGCCTCGCGGATCGGGGACCGGTTGCTGCCAAGGTAGCCGTCGAGCCCCCCGGCAATGGCAGGGACGCCCGTGGCGGCGGCAAAGGCCTCTGCCGAGCCCTCACCCCGGCCCACCGCCACGAAGGGCCGCTGCATGCCTTGCAGCACTTTCGCGTAGTGCACGGCCATGGGCCCCGCGCCAACCAGCAAGATCATCTGCAACCCTCGTCAGGTAATCGGACAAACCAAAAGCGCGGCATCATCGTGCCCACGGAAAAAATCGAGCATCCCCGCCAGGAAGGGTCGATGCAGCGCCGAGGACTCGGCATATGTAGCAAGAGCCGGCATTTCGCCGGCGAGTACAGACTGTGCCACAAGGTGGGTCAACTGGCTCTGATAGGACACCGGGAAAGGAATCGTCTCGACTCTTCCGTCCGCCTTGTACGTGATCCGGCACTCGCCAGCGGCTTCGTCGACGTCAATCGCGTAATTTGCAGACTCGAGATGTACGCGGACCCTGGCTGGAGCCTCGTCCACGCAGACGGCGAGTTCGAACCGGCTATTGCCGGCCCGGCCCGCCAGGCGGCCCGTGACCTCTTGATAACCCTGGCGCTTGCTGGCCAGCACCGCCTGCAGGCCTGAGGTATCGAGCACGTAGTCAGTGCCGCCGCCAACAAAGGCCCACAGGTCAATGAAGTGAATGGCATTGCACGCCATGCCCCAGTTGTTTCCCGCCACGTGAAGGGACACGCCGCCTTCGCTCGAAAGTAATTCGCGCAGGTGCTGATAGCCCGGAAACATGCGGCGCGGACAATTCACCCAGGTCCGGGTGGGAAATGCCGCCAGCAGTGCGGAAGCCTCGTCCAGTTGCGCAACCGACTGGAACAGGACCTTTTCCAGCAGCAAGTACCGAACCGCCGACCGACCGAGAAGATCACGCAACACAGAGAGACGGCAATTGGCGCTGGTGGCGATGACGCAAAAATCAACGGCGGGGATAGCGGCCTCATCCAGATCCAGGCAATAGCGGATATCACGCACTTGCGGCGATGCCGTAACCTGGGCAAGCCGCTCACGGGCCAGCGCCAGGGCGGCCGGCGACGGATCAACCACGGTAATGGCGACATCACTGGCCTGGAACTGCGCCAGCGCCTGCAGATGCCGGCTACCGAGCTGGCCTGCGCCGATCAGGAGCAGCTGCTGCATGCATATGCCTCATCAGTAGTGGGCGTCATAACGTGAACCCGTCGTCGACCACGATATTCTGGCCATTGATGGAGGCCGACAGACCAGACAGCAGGAAGAGAATGGTGCCGGTGACGTCCTCCGGCGCCAGCATGCCCTGCCCCATGGTTTCGGCCCGGTATTTTTCCAGGAAGGCCTGCGGCTGATGATCAAAGATCCCGCCCGGACTCACGCAGTTCACGCGAAAGCGGCTGTCGGTCACAAAGCTCGCAACATACCGGGTCAGATGAATGAGGGCCGACTTGATGGCCGCATACTCCACCGGCATGGTCATGGGCGTGCCTTCATATATCCCGAAGCGTGGCGCCACGACACCGTAGATGGAGGCGATATTGACCAGCGCGAACGGCTGCTGCACGCGCGCGAAATAACTGGCGCACTGCTGCATGAACAAGAAGGAGGAACCCAGATGCAAGGACAGGTTCTCGTTGAAGTCGGCCAGCGACACATCGGGAAATCTCGTGCCGTAGCGGCGATTGCGCGGATACGTGCAGTTTACGGCACCATCAATGGCGGACAGCCCGGCAAAAAAGGCACTGACCGCTGGCTCGTCAGTGACATCCAGCGCCACCACTGAGACACGACCTGCCGCCTCGGGGGCCCCGGCTTCGGCCAGGCGCTGCGCGATGCGTTCCGGGCTGACATCGGCAGCGACCACCTCGGCACCGGCCGCAAGCAGCGCCACCACCAGGCGGCTCCCCAGCAGGCCGGCCGCGCCGGCTACCAGAATTTTCTTATCCTTCAGCATGACTTGCCCCGGCTTGCTCGAGCATGAACTCGGCCATCTTGAAATCGTAGATATCGTCAATATCAACTGCGCGTTCGCGCGGAACAATCACCGACTTCACGCGGCCATCGAAAACGCGCTCATGCCCGAGAACGAAGGCCGGGCGTGTCGCATAGGCAACAGTGGTGATGTCATAGATGGGCGGCGCATCCTGGCGGCGCACAATGCCTGTGCTGGCGCAGACCACATGACTGCTGCCGTCGGGCTCGCGCACCACCATGTTGAAATAGGGATTGCGCGTTGCGGGCGTCACCGTGATCACGACATCCGTATCCGCGTCCAGGGCATCCAGGCAGTTCTGCACATCCCTGGCCGCGCGCAGGGGGCTGGTGGCGGGCAGACTGAGGAAGACCTCAAAGTGCTCGCCGCGCGCCTCGAGGGTGCGGATGGCGTGCTGCCAGGCCAGCCACTCGGAGGCCGTATCGCCCGCCAGCACTTCGGGACGCTGGATCACCTCCGCGCCGTATTCGCGCGCTACCACCGCAATCTCCTCCGCGTCAGTGGAGACTATGACCTTGGCTACAGACGGCAACTGGCGGGCAACCTGGATGGAGCGCGCCAGCAGGGGAATGCCGCCCAGCGGCCGGATATTCTTGCCCGGCAGGCCCTTGGAGCCGCCGCGCGCAAAAATGAAGGCATACACGCTCATGCAGAAAAATCTCCGAGGGTGACGGACTGGCTGGTGCAGGAGGCCACCTTCAAGGCCTCGACGAGCGCGAGCGTGGCCAGACCCTGCGCGAGGTCCACGGCCGGCGCCAGCTCGCCTTTCGCCACCCGGACAAAGCGGGCGAGCTCCTGCAGGTACATGTCATTGCGATCCCATGCCGGCTCGCTGAACAGCACCTCCTCCTGCCCGCCCGGGCCGTACAGCGTGATGCTGTTGCCCATGAGGTTCCAGAGCAGGGTACCGCCCTCGCCGATGATGCGGCAGGTGCGCGTGGGCGAACGCTGAAGGAAGTCGAGGTGCAAGCGGGCGGAAAACCCGTCCCGCTTGCTCAGCACGGCGTCGACACAATCCTCGACATCGAGGCCGAGCGAGCCGGAATTGGTGGCCACGCAGCAAGCCGTATCGAAGGCGCCGAAAAGCCACAGCAGGTAGTCGAGTTCGTGACTCAACTCCAGCAGCACGCCTCCGCCCAGTTCCCGCCGTGCCGACACCCCTTGGCGATAATCGCTGCCCGGCCGCCAGTCCGGCAGGTACTGCCCCGCTTCGCTGGCGACACTCAGCACACGCCCCACCCGCCGCTCTTCCAGCAAGGCTTTCAGTGCCTGCGCAGAAGGCATGTAGCGCAGATTGTAGCCAATCTCGATGCGATCCTGATGTGCGCGCAGCACCCCGGCTTCGGCCGCGACACTTGCCAGCGAATCCGCCAGCGGCTTTTCCACCAGCACCGGCAGCCCGGCGCCCAGCAGGACAGCGGCATGGCCGACATGCGAGGAGGCGGGCGAGGCGACAATGGCCAGCAAGGGCTTCTCGGCCAGCGCCTGCGCAAGATCGGCGTGAATAACGATGCCGGGCGGCAGCTCTGCAGGAGAAAGCGGCCGACCAGAGGCGGAGACACAGGCGATGCGGGCCGCAGGAAAGAGCAGCCTCAGGTTGTTCATGTGCCGGCGGGCAATACTGCCGGCGCCCACCACGAGGAAGCCGGGGGCTGCACTCATGCGCGCGTGAACTCCTGCTGGGCGCGCTGGAAGTCCTCCATACGCCCGATATCCAGCCAGTATTCGTGGATCGGGAACATGTTCACGTCACGGCCAGCGGCAATTTCCTGTCCAAGCAGGGTCGGCATGTCGATTGGAGTACCGGCCTGCACGCTGCTCACCAGCGCCGGGGAAAGCAGGTAGATCCCGGCATTGATGAAGAAATGCTGCACCGGCTTTTCGACGATGGAAGTGATGCGGCGACCGTCACTCTCGATCACGCCATATGGAACGGTGTGCTCGTACTCGTAGACGCACATGGTCGCCGCCCCGTTGTGCTCCTGATGAAACTCGAGCAGGTTGCGAAAGTTGAGCGTAGTCAGCAAGTCTCCATTCATCATGAACAGGGGCAGATCGATCTCGCCGTGGGGCAACAGTCCAAGTGCACCGCCGGTGCCCAGTGGAGAGTCCTCGTGCACATACCGGATGGAGACACCCCAGCGACTGCCGTCGCCGAAGTAGCTACGGATCATTTCCGGCATGTAGTGGGTAGAAATGAAGAAGCGATGAAACCCGGCACTGATGAAACTCTCGAGGATCAACTCCAGGATCGGCTTGTCTCCCACCTTCAGCATCGGCTTGGGGCAGTCGTGGGTCAGCGGCCGCAGGCGCGTCCCGAAGCCGCCCGCCATCAGGAAGACGGGATTGTCGAGCTTGCCGCGATGCAGGAGGCCGTGCAGGGTTTCCAGCCCGATGACCCGGTTCTGCTCATCCACCATCGGGAGCTGGATGAACTTGTACTTGTCCATGACCGCCAGGATCTGCTCACGGCTCCAGGCGCGCGTCGCCGTCAGTGGCGACGCATTCATGATCGTCTGCACCGGCGTGGTCAGCGGCAGGTGCTTGAGAAGTGCACGACGGATATCGCCGTCGGTCACCACTCCGAGCAAGTGCCGCTCAGCGTCGACCACCATCACAATGCGCAGGGCGACCCGGTCCAGCGTCGCGACCGCGTCTTCCAGGCTCGTTTCGGGGCCGATAAGTGTTGCTTCCCACTGTTCCATTTGAATCCCGCTTTCTTATTCTGCCGGGCCCGGCCGCTTGCGCACCGGGTGACCGATGATCGTTTGTCGCTCGCCAAGGTCTCTCACGAGCACGGCACCCGCGCCCACCACAGCACCGGCTCCCACTGAAATCCCCTGAATAACCGTGGCGCCCGCCGCAATGAAGGCCTGGTCCCCGACGACTACATTACCGCAGAGCGTGGCCCCGGGCGCCACATGCACGTTCTCGCCAAGCCGGCAATCATGATCGATGGCAGCGCGCGTATTGATGATGCTGTTGGCGCCGATGACGGCATCGGCCTGGATGACGGCCCCCGCCATGACCTGCACGCCGACGCCAAGCCGGGCCGTCGCATCGACCCAAGCCGCCGGATGCACCAGCACCGGAAAGTAAAATCCCTTTTCGACAAGGCTGACAAAGAGCCGGTGCCGGAGGCAGCTCCCGACCATCTGCCCGATGCCGTTCACCAGTCCCACGGACGCAGGATCCAGTGCCGCCAGCGCCTCATCGCCCCCCAGCACCCGCACACCGCGCCATTCCCGAGCGCCCTGTCTGGCGAGAAGAGGATCGCAGATTCCCGCCACCTCATGCCCCAGCGCTTGCGCAAGCGAGAGCAGGACCTTGGCGTGCCCCCCCGCGCCCAGCAGCAAAAGTGGCCTGGATTCCTGTGCCTGTTCCATCACGAGAACTCGATTACATCGCCAGCGCGGAAATCGCACGGCGACGTCCTGCCCACCAGCCCCCAGAGTTCGGCGGGCGGAAGGCCCGCTCCGCAGCGGGCAGTGGCGAGCTGGTCGCGACGAATGGGACTGCCGGCCACAATGTCCTGCGCCGCAATGACCTGCTGGCGGCCCGCCACCCGGCTGTCCCACTCGCTGGGCTGCGGGGCCTTGCTGCCATCGCCCAGTGTGGCCTCGACCTGGCGGATGGCATCGACCATGGCCTTCAATTCCCCCGGCTCCAGCGAGGCGGCATGGTCGGGGCCGGGCAGCGTACGATCCAGGGTGAAGTGCTTTTCGATGACCCGGGCGCCGCGCGCCACCGCCGCCACCGGCACCAGCATGCCCTCGGTGTGATCGGAATAGCCAACCTCGAGCCCGAAGGCGGCCGCCAGGGTGTCCATGGCGCGCAAGTTCACCTCATGCGCGGGCGTGGGATATTGCGAGGTGCAATGGAGCAGGGTCACATGTCCCTGGAGGCGGGCACGTGCTTCGGGCTGGCTCCAGTGGCGCCAGACCTCGAGCATGTCCGCCGGCTCCGCCGCCGCCGCCAGGGCATGCGCGATCACGGCAAGCCCCTCCTCCACTTCCGAAAGCGTTGCCATGCCGGTGGACAGCACCAATGGCTTGCCGGACCGGGCAAACCGCCACAGCAAGGGCGCGTTGGTAAGCTCGCCCGAGGGAATCTTGAACAGCGGCAAGTCCATGGTCACCAGGAAATCCAGGCTGCCCACATCAAAGGCGGTCGACAGGAAGGCGATACCCATCTGGCGGGCGTGGGCCTGCAGCGGCGCGTGCCATTCCCGGGGCAGCTCCAGCTTCTTCAGCATGGCAAGCTGGCTCTCGGCCTCGCCGGTACGGGCCTTCTGGTAGGCCGCCTTGGGCGCGCTGCGCGAAGCCAGCCGCTCGGCATCGAAAGTCTGGAATTTCACTGCATCGGCGCCCGCGGCAGCGGCGGCGTCCACCAGCGCAAATGCCAGCTCGCGCTGGCCGTTGTGATTGACGCCGGCTTCGGCAATGACATAGACACGGTCACGCATCAGCGTATTTCCTTGAGGATCATGAATGCCTCGGCGGCACGGCAGCCCGCCTGGCTGCCCCGCAATACGGCCTGTGCCCGCAGGCATTCCTCGCTACGCGGGAAAGGAAAGGGCGCCAGCTCACCCGCATACAGCCGCATGATCGCCAGCTTCTGTTCCAGAGTATCCGTAGTGTCGACAAAAAGATTGGGCCTGAAGCCGCCGTCGTCCGGGCGCAGGCCGAACTCCGTTTCCGACAGTGTTTCGTAGGCATAGACCCGCTTTACATAGTCATGCCGGAAGCCCTTGCAGCAGGCCGCGGCGGCATCAAAGACAGCGGCATGATCGCTGTGCGCATCATTGCGATACGGCACGTACACCGTGTCGGGCTGCACCTGCCTGAAGACATTGCCAATGGCAGCCACGACATCCCCTTTGGGCAGCGTATCGAGCCGCGTCGCCGGCAGGCCAAGCTCATGAACCGAGCTGAAACCGTAGTGCTCCGCGACTGCCAGCAACTCCTGCCGGCGCGCGGCCACCTTCTCCGGCGGAAACCCCAGGGCCGGAGTGATGGCGGTGACCACCAGCCAGTGGATGGCATCGCCTTCGGCGCGATGCCGCAGCAATACCCCGCCGCAGCCAAGGGTTTCGTCGTCGGGATGAGGCGCAATCGCCAGCACGGTGCGTCGTGTTTTCATGGTGAGCTCGCCAGGGGGTCTTCGGTCTTGCGCAGCAGGGCAGAAAAATCGAGGCTCTTGATCAGGTCCAGGGCACGGAGCGAGCTCCTGCCGTCGCCATAGGGGTTGTCCATTCCCGCCAATTCCTGCTGGAACGCTGGCGACAGCGCCGTGGTGATGGCGGCGCGGATGCTGCCGGCATCGCCCTCGGTGAAGATGACATTAGCAGCCGCGAGGCGGCCGCGCTGCCGCTTGCCGATATTGATGGCCGCCAGGGGTACGGACGGTGCCTCCAGCAGGCCGGCGGAAGAATTGCCGACAATCAGGCGGGCGACCCGCATCAGGTTGACGAAGCAGGATCGCGGCAGATTGCGGTAGAAGGTAACGCCTTCATGCCCGGCATACCGCTCGATGGCAGCCACCACCCCAAAGCTGCCAGGGTCGGTATTGGGCAGGCCGATGCAGACATGAAAGCCTTGCTCCAGCAGCGCCTCCACGGCATTCCGCACATAAGCCGGCGCCTGCTCGCGCTCGTCCTCGAGCGGATGGAAGATCAGGATCGCAAGCGGATGCGTCGCGGCATGCACCCCGGCATCC
This sequence comes from Moraxellaceae bacterium, assembly GCA_020697295.1. GTDB lineage: Bacteria > Pseudomonadota > Gammaproteobacteria > Pseudomonadales > Moraxellaceae > UBA2031. The sequence continues at coordinate 35,537 of JAJFBF010000006.1, forward strand.
AGCTCCGCCAGGACGGCGGCGCGCGAGAGCGGGGGTTCGCTGACAAACTTGTCGAGCGCGACACTGCCGATAACGGCGATGCGATGCGCAGCCTCGCCCATCGCCAGCAGCCGCTCACGGTGCTGCGGCAGGCTGACAAAGTGCGCCGAGGCCAGCTTGGAAGTGGCATGACGCACCGGATTATCGATGTGGCCGTCAACAGCATGGTCGCCACCGAAGAAATGCAGGGTCGGTATTCCCAGAAAGCTTCCCAGCATGGCGCCGACAAGCACATCCTCGCGGTCACCCGCAAACAGGATGAGGTCGGGCGCAAATGCCCTTACAACGTCGATGCTGCCGGCCAGCAAGGTACTCGCCGACTTGAGGCGCGAGGAAGGCGAGTCGGCGCTCAGCAAGGACTCGACCTCGGCGAGGATGGTCAAGCCATCGGAACGGATGTTGTTGACCGTCATTCCTTGCGTGGGCGAAAGATGCGCGCCAGAAACCAGCAGTCGGAAATCGGTATCCGGATCCTGGTCGAGCAAGCGGTAGAGATTGCTCATCAGGTCATATTCAGAACGAATGGAGGTCAGTGCCAGTATCTTCATGACGGCGCCTCAGAACACATCCGACAACAGCATGCAGCGGCTGATTGCGTCGGGGTGAATGGAAGCCGCCAGCGGAAGGACGCCAAACTGGTACTCCTTGCTCGCAATGCCGGGAGGCAACGGGTAGTCACCACTGACCAGAACATTGAGGTCGCGACCATCGGGCAGCGCGTCCAGGAAGCGCTCATGTCCGCACCAGACCAGGTCCAGCGCATCGCCAAAAGGCTTGTAGACCAGACCCTCCCGCTCTTCATAGGCAAAACCCGGCTTTGCCAGACGCCAGCGGCGCATGACGCCCTCCCCCATGTCGACACCGAAGCGGTCCGCCGAAAATAGCGGCTGCTGGCGGGCAAATGCCATGAGCGCTGACTTGCTGAACGTTGCCAGCCGGTCCGGAGCGGGACGGGTCCAGTCGAGGCGGCGAAAAAGGCCGGGCGCAGAGTTCTTGTTGGGGAATCCCATGACACAGGCTGCCCCGGCTGCGGCCGCGGCATCGTATACGGAGCGCGCGAGCGACACGAACAGGCCACGCCCCTGGTGTGTCGGTGCAATCATGGTGGTCATGGAAAGACAGGAGTTAACCGACCTGCCCGCCCGGGTGACCGGAAACGGGATGATCGCGTAATGGCCGACCAGAGCCTCGCCTTCATGGCACAACGCCACTACGGGATCGCCGTGCGGATTATCCATATAGGCCCAATCCCAGATGCCGGCCGGCAATGCAAGCCCGTAGCTGTCCGAGAAAAGCGTGAGGATGCTTTTCCGGTGCGGGAGCAGGGCCTCCTTGCTGGTGATCAGGGTCGTTTTCATGAGGCTCTTCGACGTTTTCCGAAGCAGGGGCGTGGCCTTCCGCTTCAGACGTTGTAAATATCGGCCTTGTACCTGGCCAGGTTTTCGGGCCGCTGGAACCAGTCAATGGTGCGCTGCAGTCCTTCCCTGATCGTGAGCGCCGGCTTGAAGCCCGTGAGCCGCTCGATCTTGCTGTTGTCGCACCAGAGCCGGAACACCTCGGATTTCTCCGGACGCAGGCGCTGCTCGTCCGTGAGGAACTCCACGTCGCTGCCCATGAGCTCACGGATCAGGGCCAGGGTGTCTCCCACCGATATTTCGAAATTGGAACCGATGTTGACGATCTCGCCCACCGCCGCCTCGCAACGCGCAAGCTCGAGGAAGCCGCGGCAAGTATCGGCGACATAGTTGAAATCGCGCGTCGGGGTCATGTCGCCCAGCTGGATCTGGCGCTGGCCGTTCGCAATCTGGGTAATGATGGTGGGAATCACGGCGCGGGCGGACTGGCGCGGGCCGTAGGTATTGAAAGGCCTCGCGACTGTGACCGGCAGCCCGAAGGCGTTATGGAAGCTCATTGCAATGGCGTCGGCACCGATCTTGGAGGCGCTGTAGGGTGATTGCGGCTGCAGTGGATGCGCCTCGTCGATGGGCACGTAGCGGGCCGTGCCATAGACCTCGCTGGTGGAGGTGTGGATGACACGCCGGACGCCGTTATCCTGCGCAGCCTGGCAGATGTTCAGGGTGCCGGTGATATTGGTGTCGACGTAACTGGTCGGCGCGACATAGGAATAAGGGATCGCAATCAGCGCGGCCAGGTGAAATACCGTATCGACACCCTTCATGAGAGTGTTGCAGAAATGCGGATCCCGGATATCCCCGCAAACCACTTCAATGGCACCGCGGCAGTCGACATCCTCCAGCCAGCCCCAGTAATTGAAGGAGTTGTATTGCGCCAGGGCGCGGACGGTATAGCCCTCGCGGACCAGCAGCTCGACGAGGTGCGAGCCGATGAAGCCATCTGCCCCGGTGACGAGAACGTTCTTCATCGATTCCTCTTGGCAAGTCGGACCACGGCTCTGCGACCGCGTATCCCGAAAATGGACCGGACCGTGGCGACGGCGCGGACGGCGGCCTCCACGGGTCAACGCTCGCGCCTTCCACAGGCACAGGCGAGAGAGCTCAAGCATTCCTCCCGGCTTGCCCGCGAGTCTAGCAGACCTTGAAATGCCTCAGTAGCAAGCCGGCGGCACGGGCAATCGGCTCCCGTCCCGGGGGCTGCCGGGAGTGGTTGCCGCCACCGCCATTTGCCCGCATATTTCGCCGCAGCCGCGGCGCCGGGCGTGCCTGCCGCGGCCCCTCCCCAGGAAGAGGCCCATGAAGTCGCTGTTCATCTGCACCACCCCGCTCCACTCCCTGATCGTCGAGCGCATCATCCAGTTGCACGGCCTCGCCCCGGCGGACTGCACCCTGCTGTTCTTCAGCCTTGCCGGCCAGCCCAAGCGCACGTTCTACTTTGAGCGACTGGCGCCGCTGTTCGCCGAACGCCACCTCTACGAAACCGGCCGGCAGCGCTGGCCCGGCAACCTGCTGGGCGCCCGGGCGCTGCTCCGGGGCCGCGCCTTCGATACCGTCTTCCTGGCCAACACCAACCATCTTTACCTCCAGATGGTGCTGAGCAGTCTCCAGTTCGGGGAGTTGCGCACCTACGACGACGGCACCACCAACCTGGGCCGCCACACCGCCTACACCGACCGGCATGGCGTCAGTCGCTTTCGCCTCCTCACCAGCCTGGTGCTGGGCAACCGCTACCCGCAGCCGCGCCTGCGCGCCCGGGCAAGCCGCCACTACACGATCTTCCCCGGCCTCTGGAACAACACACTGGCCCCCCTGACGCCCCTCCCCCTGCTGGAGGAGCGCCCGGCACGGCCCACGGCGGGCAAGTGCAGCGTCATCCTCGGCACCGTGCTGGCCGAAGCCTTCGAGGTCGTGCCCCCGGACATCGACGAGCGCCTGGCCGCCCTGGCCAGCCAGGCTGAGGGTGACGTGTTCTATCTCCCGCATCCCAAGGGCGAGGCCAGCGAGCGCCTGGCCGGCATCACCCTGCACTCGAACCTGATCGCCGAGCACCTCATCCTCGACCTGCTCGATCACTATGCGGAAATGGACCTCTACGGCTTCGCCAGCTGCACCCAGTTCGTCTTCCTGGCGGAGCCACGCATCCGAAACCATTTCCTCACGTCCGGGAAAATGTCGCCGGCCCTGCGGGAAATCCAGCAAAATGCCGCGTCCGCCTACCCCATTGATCAAATAACGCTGTAAGCAGCCGGCCTGCCCAGGCCACTGCCCCGGGAAACCACCGTGAAACGAGTCATCACCTTCGGCACCTTCGATGTCTTCCATATCGGCCACCTCCTCATACTCGAGCGGGCCGCCAGCCTGGGCGATCACCTGGTGGTCGGCGTCTCCACCGATGCCCTGAACTTTTCCAAGAAAAGCCGCCTGCCCATCTATCCGGAGGACGAGCGCATCACGCTGATCCGCGCCTTGCGCTGCGTCGATGAAGCCTTCTATGAGGAATCACTGGAAGCAAAAGCCGATTACGTTCGCCAGTACGGGGCGGACGTGCTGGTCATGGGGGATGACTGGGAGGGCCGCTTCGACTTCCTCAAGGACCTCTGCGAGGTGGTCTACCTGCCACGCACACCCTCGATCTCTACCACCGCCCTGATCGAGAAAATCCGCCGCTAGCGGGCCACCGGCCCCCGTTGTCGGGATAAGTCCCGACCTGCAGGATGCAGAACGACTTGCTGGCAAGGGCATAAGGAGCGAGCTTCATGCTGAACCCCGAGAATCTCCAGGCCCTGCGCACCCTGGTCGTGGCCGTGGTCTCGCGCCTGCTGTTCACCCCGCTCGCCTGGCTGGTGCCGCGCGATCCCTCGCGTCATGTGGTGATCGGGCGCGAAGGCGGGAAGTTTCTCGACAACGCCAAGTACTTCTACAGCTGGCTGACGCAAAACCTGCCATCCGGCCACCGCGTGCAGTTCCTCACCCGCCACGACAGCGTGCAGCGCGGCCTGGAGGCGATCCACCCCGGCAGCGTGCTGCGCTATCCGTCCTGGGCGGCCGGCTGGGCCTTGTTGCGCGCCGGTACGGTCGTCGTCGATTCCGCGGAATATGGCGAGGATGGCCGGCTCGGCCTGTTGCACGGCGCCCGCCTGGTGCAGATCTGGCACGGCGCCCCCCTGAAGGAAATCGAACTGCCCCTGCACGAGCGCCGGCTCGCGCAGCTCCCGCCCCTCAAGCGCGGCCTGCTTGAGCTGCTCAAGGCTGTCACCGGACGCTTCCGGCGCACCCACACACTGGTCTCCACTTCTGCTTTTTTTACCGAGCACGCCTTCCGGCCCTGCTTCCATGCCGACCACATTGTCGCCTGCGGCTATCCCCGCAATGACGCCCTGTTCGGTGCCCGCGACTGTCCGCCCGCGCTGGTCGAGCTGAATACCGACCGTGATGCGGCGCGACAGCTGCGGCACAGCCGCGCGGCCGGCCTGAAGACTGTGCTGTACGCGCCCACCTTCCGCCAGGACAAGCATTCACCCTTCACCGAGGGCTGGGTGGACCTCGAGCGGCTGTCGGCGTTCGGCCAGGAACACAACCTGGTGTTCGCCATGAAGCTGCACCCGGTGCTGCAGGTGAGCGGCCTGGCACAGCCGCTGCCGCATATCCTCGACATCTCGCCCACCACGGACGTCTACCCCCTGCTGGCCGATATTGATGTGCTGGTCACGGACTATTCGTCGATCTACTTTGATTTCCTGCTGCTGGATCGGCCGGTGGTTTTTTATCCCTACGACCTCGCGCGCTACATCGCCGACGATCGCAAGCTGCTGTTCGACTATGCCGACATGACGCCGGGCCCGAAGGCGCACAGCTTTGCGGAGCTCTGCGTCCTGCTGGCGAAGGCAACGGCAACGGGCGAAGGAGAGGATGAATGGCAGGCCGAACGGCAGCGCGTCCGGGCGCTCGCCTTCGACCATGTCGACGGCAATGCCGCACAGCGGCTCTGGCGGCACCTGCAAGGGCGCTCCGGCTGAGGCCTCGCGCCCTTCCCCCACTCAGGAGCAGGGCGAGCTCACCGGGACTGGCGGGCAGCAATCACGCGACGATAAAGACTCACATACGCCGCCACGCCGCGCTCCGCCGAGAAAGCTTCCAGCGCACGTTGTCGTCCGGCATGCCCCAGGCGCTGGCACAGCTCCGGATCGGCGGCCAGCCGGCGGCATTGCGTCACCATCGCCGTCACGTCCTCCAGCGGCACCAGCAAGGCTGTGTCCCCCTGGCGGCAGACCTCGCGCGTACCGGTGCTGTCAAAGCCCACCACCGGCAAGCCGCAGGCCATGGCCTCCAGGGCCACATAGCCGAAAGCCTCGTAGCGCGCCGGCACCAGCACCGCATCCGCCAGGTGATAGACCGCCGGCATGTCGGCAGGCGCCACCGGCGGAAGCATCCTCAGGTTGGGCACCGCCGGCGCCGCCATCCCCTTGCGCAGGCCGCCCAGGCACAACAACTCGAACTCCGGCCCCAGCGCCTGCGCGATGCCCGGCAGCAGGTCGGAGCCCTTCCAGCGTGAGGGATTGCCCACGAAGAGCAGGCGAAAGGGCCTTTCTCCGCGCGCGGGCGGCGTTGGCAGGGGCGCAAAGCGCGTGGCATCCACCCAGTTGTGGATCACCTCGGGCGGGGCCTTGGTACTCGCCCTCAGGGTGCTTGCGGTATAGGCGCTGACGGCCACGACCGCATCGGCCGCCAGATAGGAGCGGCGCACCCAGGATCGCACGAGGCAACGGTGGTAGAGCGACTGGGCCAGGCTGCGATAGGGCGCAAAGGCGGGATCGCCCACGAAGTTGTGTTCAGTGATGACCAGGGGCAGGCCGGGACGGTGCAGGGCAAAACCCTGCCAGCTGCCGCAGTGCACGACATCCGTGCCAGCCGGGGCAGCCACGCCCGCCAGGCGCCAGGGTGTCAGCTCGTAATGATGCGGAAACCACTGCAGGCAGGGAGAATGACCCTGCGCCGCCAAGCCTTCGGCCAGGCGCTGCATGAATACGTCACTGCCACTGCCCGCGCGTATCGAGGGTAGCCAGACGGTAAGGGGGGCGGGATCCGGAATCATGGGGCGCGGCTGCCTGCAGTGGGGAGGAATACAAGCCCGGAAGCGAAAGCCTCGTACTGTAATCGCAGAGCAGGCAAAAAGGGATGGCGGGCGCAGGCCCCCCCGGCTGGAGCCAGGCGCGGGAGGGATGTCACTACCGGGAGACTTGCCCGCTGCCTTGACGGCAGGGCAGGAAAGAAGTTGGTGCCGCAAAGAGGAGTCGAACCTCCGACCTACTGATTACGAATCAGTTGCTCTACCAACTGAGCTATTGCGGCAATTTCAGACACTGCCAGGGCGGCAGCGGGCGGCATTGTAACGACGATGCCCCAGCGCAGCAAGGCGGCCGCCAAGCCAGCCCAAGGCCAGCCAAAACTGACATTTTTCGTCACTCCCTCCTATTCCTTCCAGACTCGCCCAGCCCCCTTGTCAGTGCAGAAACCCATTAATAAACAAAGAGATTCCCCTACTAAACCATTACATTCCTTGTCTTGGCACTGAACGTGCATTAGCCTAGTCCAGCGCTTTGCCATCAGCAAAAGCACGCTCGAGCGTAATAACAAGACTGTCTCTTTGAGGAGAATTCCATGAAAGCTATGCAAAAGGGTTTCACCCTTATCGAACTGATGATCGTGGTTGCGATCATCGGCATCCTGGCCGCAGTGGCCATCCCCGCCTACCAGGACTACACGGTCCGTACCAAGGTGTCTGAAGGCCTGTCCCTGGCCTCCGGCGTGAAGACCACCGTGGCTGAAACCCGTCTGTCCGTTGGCGGCTGGCGTACCGGTGGCAACGCCTCCTACGGCCTGGCCCTGCCGGAGTCGATCACCGGCAACAACGTGGGTTCCATCTCCGTTGGCAGCAGCGGCCTGATCACCATCACCTACTCCAAGGACTCCGAGATCACCGGCAAGGTCCTGAACCTGGTTCCCAACGTCACCGAAGGTGGCATCAAGTGGAGCTGCACGCCCAACAGCGCCAACCACGTGCTGCCGAAGTACCGCCCCGCCACCTGCCGTCCGTAAGGCAGGTTGTGAAAAATGGCCCGCTCTGCGGGCCATTTTTTTTGGTCAGGCAAACCCGGTCGATCCGGAATCGCTTGCTGGTTGCATTGCCCGACCGGCCTAATTATTGTTGCTGACTAGCTCCGGCTCGCCCCATCAAGAAAAAGTAATCCGGGCCATGCCTCCCGCTTCACTTCACCAGCAGGTTCGACGCTTGCACGCATCTAATTCCTCCTTGCGCCAGCAACTTCTTGTCGCCAGCATCCTCCTGTTCCTGTTGCTGGCCGCGGCCTGGAGCTTTTCCGCCGGGCTTGGCGGCCGCATGATTTTCGATGACGAGCCCAACCTGCACACCTGGAGCAGCCTTGGCGACATCCGCACCTGGCGCGATGTCCTCGCCTTCATCACCTCCAGCACCTTCTTCCCGGGCCGTCCGCTGAGCATGCTCAGCTTCCTGATTGACGACCAGAGCTGGCAACCGGACATCGTCGCCCTCAAGCGCACCAATCTTGCCCTGCACCTGCTCAATGCCTGCCTGGTGTTCTGGGTCGGACTCAAATTGCTGCGCTACCTGCTCCCGGCACGCTCCGTTCACGCCCAGGCCTGGCTCGCCCTTTTCGCCGCCGCCCTCTGGACCGTGCACCCGCTGCAGGTGTCCAACGTATCCTATGTCATCCAGCGCATGAACTTGCTGAGCACGATGCTGGAGCTGACCGGCCTGCTGCTCTATCTGCATGGCCGTGAGCAACTGGCTGCTCGTCCCTGGCGGGCCGCGCTGCTGTGCAGCGTGGCCATCGGCCTGTTCATGCCCCTGGCCATCCTCGCCAAGGAAAACGGACTGCTGCTCTGCGCCTTCGCGCTGCTGGTCGAGGCCTTCTGCTTCCCGCGCGCCAGCTGGCGCTGGTGGCCCGCCTGGAAGCTGCTTTTCCTCTGGGGCCCGCTGCTGCTCTTCCTGGCCTATGTCCTGGTCACCTACCGCGGCTTTACGGTGGTTTACCCCACCCGCAACTTCAACAGCTGGGAGCGGCTGCTGACGCAAGGGCCGATCCTGGTGGACTACCTCGACAAGCTGCTGTTGCCACGCCTGCGCGGCGCCGGCCTGTATTACGACAATTTCCCGGTCTCGCGCTCGCTGCTGACGCCGCCCTGGACGCTGTTTGCCTGGCTGCTGCTGGGCTCGATGCTGGCGCTGGGCTGGCGCCTGCGCCAGCGCTTGCCGCTGTTTGCTTTCGGGATTTTCTTCTTCTTTATCGGCCACCTGATGGAGTCGACGCTCCTGCCGCTGGAGCTCTACTTCGAGCACCGGAACTACCTGCCGCAGCTGGGACTCTGGCTGGCCCTGGCGGCGCTGCTCAGCCTGGTGCGGGGTCAACGCCTGCGCCGCCTGCTCGCCGCGAGCGCTGTTGTCCTGATCCTGATCCTGCTCTGGATGACGCGCCACAACGCCACACTCTGGAGCCAGTCCGGACTGCAGGCCGCCGTGTGGTACCACGACAACCCCGGCTCGCTGCGCACCACGCTGAGCTATGCCAACTCGCTGGTGAAAAAACGTCACTTTGAAGAAGCGGGAGTGGTTCTTGACCGCGCCCGGCTGGAACTGCCCGACTACCTGATCGTGGCACTAGCCCAGAAATACGTGCGCTGTTATCTCCAGGACCAGCCTGCCGACTTCACCGAACTGGTACCGCTCGCCCGTCGTGCCCGTTATGAGACCGCCAGCCTGGAAATGCTGGAGCTGCTGTGGCGGGTGGGTCGCAAGGTGGGCGATCAGAAAATGCCGCCCGGAATCTGCCAACCGGCCACGCTGAATGAAATCGCGGCGATCTACCAGGCACTGCTCGAAAATCCCTCTTTCACGCCGGCCCGCATGCGCGCCTCCCTGAACGCCAATCTCGCCGCCTGGTCCGCTGAGCGCCGCGACCTCGACGCCGCCATGCATTACTACGACCGCGCCTTTGCCAGTGAAGCGAACCCGCTGTATCCCTTCGAGCAGGCCATGCTGCTCCTGAGTGCCGGGCTACCCGAGGAGTCAGCCGCCTATGCCGAACGCGCGCACGCCAGCCTGACCCTGCGCATGCGTCTCGCCTATCCGGCCATGGAGGCAAACCTCAAGCGGCTTGACCGGGCGCTGCAGCATCACCGCCAGCGTGAAAGCGCACCATGAGCGGCGCCCGCTCCCTGGCGCGCCACGCGCCGCCGCTACTCCTGCTGCTGTGCATCGCCCTTGCCGCCGGGCTCTACCTGCCGGGCCTCAACGGCCCCTGGCTACTCGACGACTTCTATAACCTCGGGCCTTTCCTGCAGCACGCCACCGGCGCCGCTCCCTACCGCGACCTCATTTTCTCCAACCCATCGGGGCCCCTGGGGCGCTCCGTGGCCATGGCCAGCTTTGCCGCCAACCACGCCCTCGGCCTTTTCGACACTCCCGCCCTCAAGGCCACCAACCTCGCGCTCCACCTTGTCAACGGCCTGCTCCTGTTTGCCCTGCTGCAGTCCCTCTTCACACGCCGTCCGCCCACGACCCGCCTGGCGCCGGCCCTGCTTGCCGCCATAATTGCCGGCTGGTGGCTACTCCTGCCCCTGCACATCAGCACGGTCCTCTACATCGTGCAGCGCATGACCGAGCTGGCCACCCTTTTCAGCCTCACCACCGCGCTCGCCTTCGTCCACGGCCGCATCGCCCTGCCAGCGCACCCCCGGCGCGCCCTGGCCCTGATCGGCGCCAGCCTCTTCCTGTGCTTTCCGCTGGCCCTGTTCGCCAAGGAATCCGCCGCCACCATCCTCGCCGGCCTCGTCCTTATCGAGCTTTTCTTTTTTCAGGAGCGCCCCGTTCGTCCGGTGCTCACATTGCTCGCGCTTGCCCTGCTCGCCGGCCTCGTCATCCTGGCGCTTGCAACGCCCGACCGCCTCGCCAACGCCTACCTCAGCCGTGACTTCAGCCTGGCCGAACGCCTGCTCAGCCAGCCCCGCGCGCTCTGGAGCTACGCCCACAGCCTTTTTCTGCCCGGCGGTAGCGCTGTTGGTGTTTTCCATGATGACTTCCTGCCTTCACGCAGCCTCGCCATGCCCGCGACGACCCTGCCCGCGCTGCTCGGCCTGATCGCCGTGGTCGGCCTCGCCCTGCGCCAGGCTGATTCCTCGCGCTGGTGGCCCGTCGCCTTCGGCCTCGCCTTTTTCCTGGCCGGCCACCTCATCGAGTCCACCTTCATTTCGCTGGAGCTCTACTTCGAGCACCGCAACTACCTGCCCAGCGCCGGGCTGCTCCTGGCGGTGGCCGTCACCGTTCTCAATGTATGGCCTGCCCGGCTCAGCCTTCTCGCCCTGGTCGCCGGCCTCTACCTGGCCCTTATCGCCACCACCACCGCCCAGCGCACTTTTATCTGGGGCAACGAGGCCCTCCTCCTGGAAACCAGCGTCATCAATCATCCGCACTCAGTGGGAGCCGTGACCAACCTGGGCGAATACCTCTTCGAACGCGACCCGGCACACGCCCTCCAGACGGTGGCGAAAGCCGCCGAGGCCGCGCCGGCGTCGGCAGACGTGCTGTCGCTGCAGCTGCTGTCAATGTACTGCCGCCTGGGCATGCCGCCTCCTGCCCCGCTGATCCGCGCGTCCGCCACGGCGCTCGGCCAGCCCCGCAACGCCCCGCAGTCCATCAGGATCGGCCTGACCGAAATCCTGGCGCACAAGCAACAGGGCCATTGCGGGAATGCCGACTTCTCGCCCCTGGTACCGGCCTTGCTCAATTACGACCGGCATCTCGTGCAACACTATGGCCCGCTGCGCCGGCGCGTCTGGAATACCCGCCTCGTCCTGGGCGAGTGGCTGCTGGAACTGGGCCAGACCGGGCCTGCCGTGCAATTGCTGGATGACATCTGGACGCAAGGGAGCAACGCCCACTTGCCGCTCGTGGGGCTTGCGCTCGCGAGTGCCCGGGCGCGCGCCGGCGATGGTGTCGGCCTGCGGCAAACCCTGCGCGAACTTGACGCCGTCACCGCGGATGCGCCCCCCGATTTCCAGAAAAAAGTAAACCGTTTGCGCCCCGTCGGCCCCCAGGAACAACATGACTGACTCCTTGATCCCCTTCGACAACGTTTCCATCATACTGCCGGCCAAGAATGAATCCGGCGGCCTTCGCCAGGTCATCCCCGAGCTGCAGCGCCACTGCCCGGGCGCGGAAATCATCGTCGTCGACGATGGCTCCACCGACGACACGGCCGCACTGTGCCGCAGCCTGGGCGCGCGCGTGGTCAGCCACCCCTACAGCAAGGGCAACGGCGCCGCCATCAAGAGTGGGGCACGCGCCGCCACGCGCCCCACCCTGGTCTTCATGGATGCCGATGGCCAGCACAAGCCGTCCGATGTGCCACGCCTGCTGGCTCGCCTGGGGGAAGGGTTTGACATGGTGGTGGGGGCGCGCACCTATGCCTCGCAGGCCGGCGTGCATCGCGCGGCCGCCAACTCGCTCTACAACGTGCTGGCCAGCTGGATGGTGGGACAGAAGGTGGCGGACCTGACCTCGGGCTTTCGCGCCGTGAAGGCGAGCCTGTTCCGGCAGTTCCTGTACCTGCTGCCGAACGGCTTTTCTTATCCCACCACGATCACGATGAGCTTTTTCCGCGCCGGCTATTCCATCGCCTACGAGCCCATCGAGGCGCCCAAGCGCATCGGCAAGAGCCATATCCGCCTGGTACGCGACGGCGTGCGCTTCTTCCTGATCATCTTCAAGATCGGCACGCTGTATTCCCCGCTCAAGCTGTTCATCCCGATCAGCATGGCCTTCTTCACGCTCGGGCTGGGCTACTACGCCTATACCTTTGCGCAATTCAGCCGCTTCACCAACATGAGCGCCCTGCTTTTCATCACCTCGATCCTGGTCTTCCTGATCGGCCTGATCTCGGAGCAGATCTCCACGCTCAACTACAAGGATTCTTCAGAAGGCTAGGCAGGGCGCCGGCTGCGTTCAGGCCGCCTCATAAAGACGGCGATAGCGCTTCGCCACGGCTTGCCAGCTGTAGTGGCCGGCGATATGCCGGCGTCCGGCCTCCGCCAGCGTGGCGGCTTGAGCGGGGTCGGCCAGCAATTGCCGGATGGCATCGGCAAGCCCCGCCACATCGCGTGGCGGCACCATGAGGCCGGTGCGGCCATCCAGCACGAGATCGCGTACCGCGGGAATATCGTGGGCCACCACCGGGCAGCCACTGCTCATGGCTTCCGCGGCCACGAGCCCGAGCCCCTCCTGGTCGCCCGAGGCAGCCACTACCGAAGGCATCACGAACAGCTGCGCCTCCTGGAAGAAACGGGGAATCTCCCGCGGCGGCCGCGCGCCCAGGAATTCCACCCGGCCGCCGAGGCCGAGCGCCAGGGCCTGCGCCTCCAGCTCGCCGCGCAGGGGGCCGTCACCGACAATGCGCAGGGACAGCGCCGGATACGCCCCCTGCAACCGGGCAAAGGCCTCCAGCAGATAGCTCACACCCTTCTTTTCAGCGAGCCGCCCCACGAACAGCAGGCCGGCGCGCGTCGCGGGCACGTCCGGTGGGCAGAACGCCCCGATATCCACGCCCATCGACGCCACCACCACCCGCTCCGCGGGCATGCCAAGCGATACGGCCAGCTGCCGCATGTCCTCGCTGACCACGGCCAGGGCATCGGCTTCGCGCATGGTCCAGCGCAGCACGCGCCGGCCCAGGCCGCCCATGTCGGCATGCAGGTCGCCACCATGCGCGGTCAGCACCACGCGCAGCGGGCGCCAGAACAGGAGCTTCTTCAGGAGGACGGCCACCAGGCCCTGGGGAATGATCCAGTGCGCATGCACGACCCGGAGGTTGCCATCCAGCACCAGGCGGGCCGCCGCCAGCAGCAGGCCCAGCAGGTAAAAGGGGAGCACCAGCCACAGCCAGGGCGAAGCGCGCACGTTGGCCAGCATGCCGCCGCCGTAGGCCAGCGTCTCGAGGCGAGCCGGGGCATAGCGGAAGCGCCGGCAGCGCACGCCCTCCAGTACCTCGTCCGTGGCCAGGCCGGCGGCATGGGGAGCCAGCACCACCGACTCCCAGCCTTCGGCCCGCATGGCCTGGCAAAGGCGCAGCACGAAAGGCGGGGTGCTGTCCCCCGCGAATCGCGGAAATGTGGATGCCATCACCAATACGCGCGACTGCCCGGCTGCGCCCATGCCCTTCCCCCTCGAACCCGTTCCCGAACCCGGTCTTGAGCGCAGGAGGATGCCAGAAAGGGCTATCACATTCCCCTCTGATTCAACAATCCACCGTCTTGTCCGAACTGCCCGCCGGTATTAAGGTAAGACCCTGACCAATAAAAGAAGAATGCGGTAATTCTATGTCGAACGGGGGCATCACTCTGTCCGGCCTGGCCAAGCGCCTGGTCGAGGCCGGCCTGCTGCAGGAGCAGGTGGCGCAGCAAGCCATGCTGGGGGCCCAGAAGGATCAACAGCCGCTGATCGGCTACCTGCTGGCGAACAAGGTTCTCAAACCCTCGGTCGCCGCCATGGTGGTCGCCCAGGAGTTTGGCGACTCCCTGTTCGACCTCGACGCCCTGGACCCGGAAGCCATCCCCCAGGCCAATATCGACGAGAAGCTGCTCAAGAAGCACAACGTCCTGCCGATCTTCCGGCGCGGCAACCGCCTGTTCCTGGCCGTCAGCGATCCCAGCCGCCTCGACGCCATCGACGCCATCCGCTTCAACTCCGGCCTCAACGTCGAGACTGTGGTGGTCGAAGAGGACAAGCTCACCAAGCTCATCGACAAGATCCTGGAAGGCAAGAGCGCCGCCAACATGGAAGGCCTCGACGAAGACCTCGAGGACATCGACATCAGCGGCGGCGACGAGGCCGGAGGCGCTGACGACGGCCCCACCGGCAACGCCGAGGACGACGCCCCCATCGTCCGCTACATCAACAAGATCCTGCTCGACGCCATCAAGGGCGGCGCCTCCGACTTGCACTTCGAGCCCTACGAGAAAGCCTACCGCATCCGCTTCCGCATCGACGGCGTGCTGCGCGAGGCCGCGAAGCCCCCGGTGGCCATGTCGGCCAAGATGGCGGCCCGCCTCAAGGTCATGTCGCAGATGGACATTTCCGAGCGCCGCCTCCCGCAGGACGGCCGTATCAAGCTGAAGCTGTCCAAGACCCGCGCCATCGACTTCCGTGTCAACTCGCTGCCCACGCTGTTCGGCGAGAAGATCTGCTTGCGTATCCTCGATCCCTCCAGCGCCATGCTCGGCATCGACGCACTGGGCTACGAGCCCGACCAGAAGCGCCTGTTCATGGAGGCGCTGGAAAAGCCGCAGGGCATGCTGCTCATCACCGGCCCCACCGGCTCCGGCAAGACCGTGTCGCTGTATACCGGCCTCAACATCCTCAACACGGAGGAGAACAACATCTCCACCGCCGAGGATCCGGTCGAAATCAACCTGGAAGGCATCAACCAGGTCAACGTGAACGTGAAGGTCGGCCTGACCTTCGCGGCGGCCCTCAAGTCCTTCCTGCGCCAGGATCCGGACATCATCATGGTCGGCGAAATCCGTGACCTCGAAACCGCCGAGATTGCCGTCAAGGCGGCCCAGACCGGCCATATGGTGCTGTCTACCCTGCACACCAACTCCGCGCCGGAAACGCTAACCCGTTTGCGGAATATGGGCGTGCCCTCCTTCAATATTGCCACATCGGTTAATCTCGTGATCGCCCAGCGCCTGGCGCGCCGCCTCTGCAAGGAGTGCAAGCGCCCGGTGGACATCCCAAAACCGAGTCTGCTAGAAATGGGCTTCACCGAGGAAGACCTCGCCACCGGCTTCACCATCTACGAACCGGTCGGCTGCGAGCTCTGCCGCGAGGGCTACAAGGGACGACTCGGGGTCTACGAGGTCATGAAAGTGACGGCCGCGATTGCCCGCATCATCATGGAAGAAGGCAACTCGATCGTCATCGCCGACCAGGCAAAGAAGGAGGGCTACCCTGACCTCCGGCGCTCCGGCCTGGTGAAAGTCATGAGCGGGCTTACCAGCCTGCAAGAAATCAATCGCGTCACCAGCGTTGACTAACTAGACACCCAGAAGAAGAACAATTATGGCCAGCAAAGCAGATCAGACACTGACCTTCACTTATGAAGGGACGGACCGACGCGGCCAGAAGGTCAAGGGTGAGGTCGTCAGCAAAAGCATGGCGCTTGCCAAAGCCCTGCTGCGCAAGCAGGGCATCAACGCCCAGAAAGTCTACAAGAAGCGCAATAACCCGCTGGCCGGTCTCAACAAGCAAAAGATCGGCGCCATGGATATCGCCATCTTCACGCGCCAGCTTGCCACCATGATGAAGGCCGGCGTGCCGCTCGTGCAGTCCTTTGAAATCGTGGCTGACGGTCTCGACAATCCCTCCATGAAGGAAGTGGTGCTGGGCATCAAGTCCGATGTGGAAGGCGGTAACGGCCTCGCTGTCTCCTTGCGCAAGTATCCCGACCTCTTCGATGACCTGTTTTGCAGCCTGGTGAACTCGGGCGAGCAATCGGGTGCGCTTGAAACCATGCTTGACCGTGTCGCGGTCTACAAGGAAAAGAGCGAAGCGCTGAAGATGAAGATCAAGAAGGCGATGAAGTACCCAATCACCGTGGTGATCGTAGCGCTCATCGTGACCGTCATCCTGCTGCTCAAGGTGGTGCCGGTGTTCCAGGACCTGTTCGCCGGCTTCGGCGCCGAACTCCCCGCCTTCACGCAGATGGTCATCAACCTTTCCAAATGGATGCAGGCCTGGTGGTTCGTCTTTATCGGCGGCATCGTCGGCACGGTGGTCGGCCTCAAGGAACTCAAGAAGCGCAGCACGGGTTTCGCCAACTGGCTCGATCGCGTCATCCTCAAGCTGCCCATCGTTGGCGACCTGGCCTACAAGTCTACAGTGGCGCGCTTCTGCCGCACCCTGGCGACGACCTTCGCCGCCGGCGTCCCTCTCATCGATGCACTGGTGGCCTGCGCCGGCGCCGCCGGCAACGTGGTCTACCGCGACGCCATCATGAAGATCCGCGACGACGTCGCCACCGGCCAGCAGCTCGGCTTTTCCATGCGCCAGGCCGGTATCTTCCCCTCCATGGCCCTGCAGATGGTGGCCATCGGTGAAGAGTCGGGCGCCCTCGACGCCATGCTCGAAAAGGTCGCCACCCACTTCGAGAACGAAGTGGACAATGCCGTCGACGGCCTCACCTCGATGATGGAGCCGCTGATCATGGCCGTCCTCGGCGTGCTCGTCGGCGGCCTCATCGTCGCCATGTACCTCCCCATCTTCCAGCTCGGCTCCGTGGTCTGATGCTCGAACTGCTGCAAAACAGCCCCCTGCTCGCAGGGGGTTATGTTTTTTTCGCGGGTCTTTGCGTCGGCAGCTTCCTCAACGTCGTCATCCACCGCCTGCCGCTCATGCTGGAGCGCCGCTGGCAGGAAGAGGCGGCGGAACTGCGCGGCGAGCCCCTGCCCGAGGCACCCCGCCTCAACCTCATGATGCCGCGCTCGCGCTGCCCACACTGCGGCCATCAGATCACGGCCCTGGAAAACATACCGGTCGTGAGCTGGCTGCTGCTGCGCGGTCGCTGCAGCGCCTGCAAGGCGCCCATCAGTCCCCGCTATCCCGCCGTGGAGCTCGCCACCGCCCTGCTCTCGCTGCTGGTCTACGGCGTCTTCGGTCCCGGCTTCGCCCTGCTGGCCGCCCTTGGCCTCACCTGGGCGCTGGTCGCGCTGACCCTGATTGATTTCGACACCCAGCTGCTGCCGGACGACATCACCCTGCCACTGCTGTGGGCGGGCCTGCTGCTGAACATCAGCGGCACGTTCGTCCCGTTGCAGTCCGCCGTCATTGGCGCCATGGCCGGCTATCTCTCGTTGTGGTCGGTGTACTGGCTGTTCAAGCTCGTCACCGGCCGCGAGGGCATGGGCTATGGCGACTTCAAGCTGATGGCGGCGCTGGGCGCCTGGCTGGGCTGGCAGATGCTGCCGGTGATCCTGCTGCTTTCCTCGGTGGTGGGCAGCCTGATCGGCCTCGGCTATCTGGCTGTTCGCCGCCAGAGCGCACCCTTCGCCTTCGGCCCCTACATCGCCATTGCCGGCCTGGTCGCGCTGCTCTGGGGGCAGCCGCTGCTGCGCTGGTACCTCGGAGTCTGACCTTCTCCATGCTCGTCATCGGCCTTACCGGCGGTATCGGCAGCGGCAAGACGCTGGCCACCGACCACTTCGAACGCCTCGGCATCACCGTGGTCGACGCCGACCGCGCCGCCCGCGTCGTGGTCGAGCCCGGGCAGCCCGCCCTGGCGGAAATCGCCGCCACCTTCGGCCCCGGGGTCATCCACCCCGACGGCACGCTCGACCGCGCCGCGTTGCGCCATATCGTGTTTGCCGACCCCGAACAGCGCCGGCGCCTGGAGGCCATCACGCATCCGCGCATTGCCGAAGAGATCCGCCGGCAACTCGCCGCCAGCACCTCCGCCTACACTATCCTGGTGTCACCTTTGCTGTTCGAAAGTGGCCAGTACCGCTTCGCGCAGCGCACCGTGCTGATCGACGCGCACGAATCCCTGCAGCGCCACCGCGCCGCCACCCGGGACCATGTGAGCGAGAAGCAGATCGAGGCCATCATGGCCGCGCAGATGAGCCGGGAGGAGCGCCAGAAGCGCGCGGATGACATCCTCCTCAACGACGGCCATATCGAACACCTGCACGCCATGGTGGAAAAACTGCATCAGCGTTACCTGGAGCTGGCCCATGCAGCCAAAGACTGAATCCCTTCCCGGCGTGAAGTGCCCGCACTGCGGCAAGGCCGTGCCCTGGACCGCGGCCTCGGCCTGGCGGCCTTTCTGCAGCGAGCGCTGCAAGCTCATCGACCTCGGCGCCTGGGCCAGCGAAAGCCATCGCATTCCCGGCGAGGCGCTGCCGCCCACTGACGAGGACGAGCGCGGCTAGCCACTACGGCCGGCGCCAGGCAAGCGCGGCACAATAGCCATTTACAGTCCGCGAATACTCGCGATTCCCTGCGCGCCCGCTCGCCAGGCGGCCTCAAGGTCATCCGCCCTCATGCCGCCGAGCGCATACACCGGCACACGGGCAACCGCCGCCAGGGCGGCAAAGGCGTCCCAGCCCATGCCCCGCACACCCGGATGCGAGGCCGTCTCGCGCACGGGCGACAAGGTCACGAAATCCACTCCCAGACGCTCTGCCTGCAGCAATTCGGCGCGGTTGTGTATCGAGGCGGCCAGCCAGCGCCCGTCCAGGACCGCCGGTCGAGCCTCCAGCGCGGCCAGCCGCGGCCAGGGCAGGTGCACCCCGTCCGCCGCCACCCGCCGCAACTGCGCGGGATCCCCGTGCAGCATCAGCAGCGCCCCGGCCTGGTGACAATGCTGCAGGAAAAGGCCCGCCAGGGCCTCATAGCGGTCCGTGGCGAGCTGCGGCGCCCGCAGCAACACCATGCCCGCCCCCTGCGCGAGCACGCGCGCCAGCCAGGCTTCGCCGGTCGTCTCGTCGATGTCGGGCGGAGTGATGCGGTATTGCGCCGGCAGCCGCGCCGCCGTGACGATGGGGCGGTTGGCGGCGGGATATTCGAAGCCCGGCAGTTCGGCCGGGGTGACCCAGCGCACGGCCTGCCCCTCGCGGCCATGGGCCTCGCCGGCAAAGGCGCCCACCTCCCATACCTCGAGGCAGACCGCCTTGTCCGGGTAGTCATGACTGATGCGGATGAGCGGACGAAAGGCCGTGGGCGTAATGCCCAGCTCCTCTTCAAGTTCCCGTGCCAGGGCGCGCTGAACCGGTTCGCCGTCCTCGACCTTGCCCCCGGGAAATTCCCAGAGTCCCCCCAGGTGCTTGTCGCGCGGACGCTGCGCGATGAGGATGCGGCCGTCACGACGGATCACGGCGGCCACTACCAGAATGCGTTTCATCTCGTTCGCTTCCTTCACCATGGATTCGTCATCGCTCCGCCGGCCGGCGCGCAGAAAAAAGCCCCTTGCGGGGCTGGGCCTGCCGTCAGCGGCACCGCTGTCAGGAGCGGTAGTCGGCGTTGATCTTCACGTAGTCGTAGGAGAAGTCACAGGTGTAGACAGTGTCGCGCGCGCTGCCGCGCCCCAGGCACACCCGGATGGTGATTTCTTCCTGCTGCATCACGGCGGCGCCCTGCTCCTCCGTATAGGCCGGCGCGCGGCCACCGTTGTCGACGATGCACACGGCATTGAGATAGACGCGCACGCGGCTGACATCGAGCGCCGCCAGGCCGGCGTTGCCGATGGCGGCCACGATGCGGCCCCAGTTGGGGTCGGAGGCAAAGAAGGCGGTTTTCACCAGCGGTGAATGCGCGATGCAGTAGGCGACGTCGCAGCACTCGTCCGTACTCGCGCCTTCCTCGACCTGCACCGTCATGAATTTGGTGGCGCCCTCGCCGTCACGGACGATGAGCTGCGCCAGACGGGCGAACACGCGCTGCACGGCGCCCTCGAGCACCGCATAGTCGGCACTGTCGGCGGACGTGATGACGGCATTGCCGGCGGCGCCGGAGGCCATCAGCACGCAGGAATCGTTGGTGGAGGTGTCGCCATCGATGGTGATGCGGTTGAAGCTCTGGTTGACCGCACCTTTCAGCAGCTCATCCAGGACCGGCTGCGCGACGGCGGCGTCGGTAGCGACATAGCCCAGCATGGTGGCCATATTGGGCCGGATCATGCCGGCGCCCTTGGAGATGCCGGTCACGGTGACCGTCATGCCGCCCACGACCACCTGCTCGGAGGCTCCCTTGGGGCGGGTATCGGTAGTCATGATGCCGGCGGCAGCGTCGGCCCAGGCATTAGCGTCAAGCCTGGCGAGCGCGGCCGGCAGGGCGGCGGCCAGCCGGTCCACCGGCAGATGCTCGCCGATCACGCCGGTGGAAAAAGGCAGCACGCGCGCCTCGGGCACGCCCATGAGCGCGGCCAGGGCGCGGCAGGTGGCCACGGCGTTGTCCATGCCCACGCTGCCGGTGCCGGCATTGGCATTGCCGGTGTTGATGACCAGGTAGCGCGGTGTGGCGCGGGCGAGATGGTCGCGGCAGAGCAGGACGGGCGCGGCACAGTAGCTGTTCTGCGTGAACACGGCGCTCACGGTCGCGCCCTCGGCGATCTCGAACAGCGTCAGGTCACGACGGTTCTTGTAGCGGATGGCGGCTTCGGTGATGCCGATACGCACGCCCTGTACGGGGTGCATGACGGGCATGTCCAGGTTGCCAACGGCCATGGAGGTCTCCTTGCTTGTAAAATGAAATACCAGTGTGGCGCGCCCGGAAAAAAGGAGAGGCGGCCCTCTCCTTTGCCGGATTCCGCTGCGTTCGTCCCGGTGCGGGAGTAGAACGAATAATCGCGGGGTTTCTGGATGCCGGAATAGCGGCGATGTATAGCATTTATACGGGGCGGCTTCAAAAGCCGGCGGGCCCCGGACGCCCGCGCTGCGCCCCTCCCGGTTGCCCACCGGAAACGGAACGGCACGCGGCCTCGCAGCAGACCGTGCGCGCCGACCACCCGCCGCCCCGACAGACCCGGCGGCCCCCGCAGCCGGCGCCGCGCGCCCGGCCTATGGTAGAATTCCGCCAGCCCGGTCCGCCCCACCGCCCCTTGATACACCCGGCCTTTTCCCGTGGCACCGAGGCAGCGCAGCGGCCGTTCGCGCCAGGCCTTGCACACCGACCCCAGAAAAAAAGAATGGATTACCGACGAGAAATAGACGGCCTTCGCGCCCTGGCGGTCGTGCCCGTCATCCTGTTCCATGCAGGCGCCCCCGGCTTTGGCGGCGGCTTTGTCGGCGTCGATATCTTCCTGGTCATCAGCGGCTACCTCATCACCAGCATCATTCTTGCGGAAATGGAGGCCGGCCGCTTCTCCCTCGCCACCTTCTACGAGCGCCGTGCCCGCCGCATCCTGCCGGCGCTGTTCGTGATGATGGCCGTCTGTATTCCCTTTGCCTGGCTTTGGCTGCGGCCCGGCGAGCTCAAGGAGTTCTCGCAAAGCCTGATGGCGGTGTCGGTCTTCGCCTCCAACATCTTCTTCTGGCAGGAAAGCGGCTACTTCGCCACGGCAACGGAACTCAAGCCTCTCCTGCACACCTGGAGCCTGGCGGTGGAGGAGCAGTTCTACCTGCTGTTCCCGTTGCTGCTGATGCTGACCTGGCGCCTGGGGCGCAAATGGATAATGGTGCTGGTCGCGGTGATTGCACTGGAAAGCCTGGCGGTGGCGCATATCGGCGCCTACAACAACCCGGACCGGACTTTCTTCCTGCTGCCCGGCCGGATCTGGGAGCTGGCCATCGGCGTCCTGCTCGCCTTCCACCTGACGCAGCCGACGCGCCCCGCCTTGTCGGCAGCCGCCACGCAATGGCTCAGCCTGGCCGGCCTCGCCCTCATCACCTTCAGTATTGCCGGCTATAGCGAGGCCACGCCTTTCCCCAGCCTCTATGCGCTGGTGCCCACCCTGGGCACCGCCCTGCTCATCCTCTATGCGCGCCCCGGCACCTGGGCGGGGTCTCTCCTCGGCAGCCGGACGCTGGTCGGCGTCGGCCTGGTCAGCTACAGCGCCTACCTGTGGCACCAGCCACTGTTCGCCTTTGCGCGCCATCGCAGCCTGCACGAGCCTGGCTGGGCCCTGGTCACGGCCCTGGTCATGGCCACCTTCGTCCTTGCCTGGCTGAGCTGGCGCTACGTGGAGCGGCCCTTCCGGCACAAGGGCGGCTTCAGCCGGCAGCAGATTTTCGGCCTTGCCGTCACGGGCAGCGCCGTGCTGGTTGCCGCGGGGCTGTTCGGCCATCTCACGAATGGCTACCTGCTCCGGCAGGACACCCGCGCCAACCTTGCACAGATTGAATCCCGGATGCGGGTCAATCACGGCCTGAGCCAAGCCTGCGAGGGTCACTTCACCCTGGCGGCCGCCTGCCGGACCGATGCACAGCCCGAACTCCTGCTATGGGGCGACTCCTATGCCATGCATCTGGCGCAGGGGCTGCTGGCCTCCAGGCCCGGGCTGAAAATGATGCAGATCACCGTCTCGGTGTGCGGCCCGGTACTGGATGTGGCGCCGGTCGACCAGCGCTATACGACCGCCTGGGCCCGGCAATGCATCGCCAGCAATGACAAGGTCATCGACTACCTGCGGCGAACGCCCACCCTCAAGTATGTTGTCTTGAGCTCGCCCTTCCACCGCTATGCGCAGGCGAAACGGCAGTTGCTGCATCGCGATGGCCAGCTGCTGAACGCCCGCGAAGCCGGCCTGCACCACCTGGAAAAAACACTGGCGACGCTGCGTGCCCTTGGCAAGACGGCAGTCATCGTGTCGCCACCGCCACAGGTGGGGCGCAACATCGGAAGCTGCCTGAGCCGGGCACTGCAATTCGGCAATGACCTCGACACCTGCAACTTCCCGCTAACGGAGGCCGAGCGCTACCAGCAGGATGTGTACCAGCTGCTCCGGGACGTGGAGCGCCAGGGTACGGTCATCTGGCTGGCGGAGGGCATCTGTGCCGGCGGCATCTGCAAGGCTCATGCGGGAGAGACTTTCATTTACCGCGACTCCGGCCACCTCTCGCGCGAGGGCAGCGCCTACGTGGGCAAGTCCATGGACTTCTACCGGCGCATCAGCACAGGTCACTAAGGCGCCGCTCGCCCTTGCAGGTGCGAGTCCGCTCGAATACGCAGCGGCGTCCGCTCCCGCCCTCCTCCCCTCATGCAGCCCAAAAAAACGGGGGCGGCCAGTTGGCCGCCCCCGTCGGGAACCCGTCCTGCCGCATCGCGGCAGTGCCAGCTCAGGCCAGCTGCCCGTGGCAGTGCTTGAACTTCTTGCCGGAACCACAGGGGCAAAGATCGTTGCGCCCCACCTTGGCGCCTTCGCGCACGAAGGTCGACTGCACCGCCTCCGCAGTGACTTCGTCAAAGGCCAGCGGCACGCCGCCCTCCATTTCGGGCTCGGCGGCGGACGCATCGGCATGCTGGAACTGCAGGGACATGGCCTCGGCTTCGGCCACGCGCTGCGCCTCGATCGCGGCGACCTCCTCCGGCGACTGCACCTCGACCCGCGCCAGGGTCTGCACCAGCTCCAGCTTCACCGCGCCGAGCAGCTGCTCGAACAGCTGGAAAGCCTCGCGCTTGTATTCCTGCTCCGGGTTCTTCTGCGCATAGCCGCGCAGGTGGATGCCCTGGCGCAGGTAATCCATGCCTGCCAGGTGCTCCTTCCAGTGACGGTCGAGGATCTGCAGCATGAGCTGCTTCTCGAGCTGGTCGGCCACCGACTTGCCGATCGTCTCGCGCTTGGCCCGGTAGGTGTCGAGCACGGCGGTGACGATACGCTCGCGCAGGCCGTCCTCGTGCAGGGAGTCATCGGCGTCCAGCCACTGGCGGATGGTCAGCGTGGCGCCGAAGTCGGCCGCCAGGGCGCGCTCGAGGCCTTCGATGTCCCACTGGTGATCCATGCTCTGCGGCGGGATGAACTCGCTGATCACGGTATTGAGCACATCGCCATGAATGAGGTCGACGTTCTCGGCAATGCTGTCCGAGGCCAGCACGGCGTTGCGCTGGGAGTAGATGGCGCGACGCTGGTCATTGGCGACGTCATCGTACTTGAGCAGGTTCTTGCGGATATCGAAATTGCGGGCCTCGACCTTGCGCTGTGCGTTCTCGATGGAGCGCGTCACCCAGCGGTGCTCGATGGCCTCGCCCTGCTGCATGCCCAGGGAGCGCATCATGTTCTTGACGCGATCGCTGGCGAAGATGCGCATGAGGTCGTCCTCGAGCGACAGGTAGAACCGGGTCACGCCCGGATCGCCCTGGCGACCGGAGCGGCCACGCAGCTGGTTGTCGATGCGGCGCGACTCATGACGCTCGGAGCCGACGATGTGCAGGCCACCCGCCCGGATCACGGCCTCATGGTTCTTTTCCCACTCGGCCTTGAGCGCATCGATCTGCGCCTGCGTCGGGTTCTCGATCTTGGCGACTTCGGACTTCCAGTTGCCACCCAGCAGGATGTCGGTGCCGCGACCGGCCATGTTGGTGGCGATGGTGACGGTGCCGGGCTTGCCGGCCTGGGCGATGATCTCGGCTTCCTGGGCATGGAACTTGGCGTTCAGCACCTGGTGCGGGATCTTCTCGCGGGTCAGCACCTGCGCCAGCAGCTCGCTGGTCTCGATGGTGGCGGTACCGACCAGCACCGGCGCCTGCTTCTCGCGCAGGGCCTTGATCTCCTCGACGATGGCGGCGTACTTCTCGTCGCGGCTGAGGTAGACGAGATCGTCGAGATCCTTGCGCACCATCGGGCGGTGGGTCGGGATCACCACCACGTCGAGGCCGTAGATCTGGGCGAATTCCGTGGCCTCGGTGTCGGCGGTGCCGGTCATGCCCGAGAGCTTCTGGTAGAGGCGGAAATAATTCTGGAAGGTGGTGGTCGCCAGCGTCTGGTTCTCGTTCTGGATCGCCACGCGCTCCTTGGCCTCCACCGCCTGATGGATGCCGTCGGACCAGCGCCGGCCCGGCATGGTGCGGCCGGTATGCTCGTCCACGATCACGACCTCGCCATCCTTGACGATGTACTGGACGTCGCGCTGGAACAGCACATGCGCCTTGAGGCCGGCATGCACATGGTGCAGCAGGCCGAGGTTGGCGGCGGAATACAGGCTGTCGCCCTCGGCGAGCAGGCCCATCTTCACCAGCTGGTCCTCGATATTCTCGTGGCCGGCTTCGGTGATCTCGACCTGGCGATGCTTTTCATCCACCCAGTAATCGCCGCCATCCGGCTTGCCTTCCTCGGCCTGCTTGCGCAGCTTCGGGATCAGCGTGTTGATCTGCTCGTAGAGACGGGAGGAATCCTCGCTGGCGCCGGAGATGATGAGCGGCGTGCGCGCCTCGTCGATGAGGATGGAGTCGACTTCGTCCACAAGGGCATAGGCCAGGCCGCGCTGGTACTTGTCTTCCAGGCGGAAGGCCATGTTGTCGCGCAGGTAGTCGAAACCGAATTCGTTGTTGGTGCCGTAGGTGATGTCGGCCTGGTAGGCCGCGTGCTTTTCGTCCGAGGGCTGCATGGAGCGGATCACGCCGACCTTGAGACCGAGGAACTCGAACAGCGGACGGTTCCATTCGGCGTCACGCGCCGCCAGGTAGTCGTTCACCGTGACCACGTGCACGGCCTGGCCGGACAGGGCATTGAGATAGGCGGGCAACGTCGCGGTCAGGGTCTTGCCTTCGCCGGTGCGCATTTCGGCGATGCGGCCTTCGTGCAAGGTGACGCCACCGATCATCTGCACATCGTAATGACGCATGCCCAGCACGCGGCGGGCGGCTTCACGGCACACCGCAAAGGCCTCGGGCAGCAACTGGTTCAGGTTCTCGCCTTTCTGGAACCGCTCGCGGAACTCCGGAGTCCGGGCGGACAGCTGTTCATCCGACAGCGCCTTCAGCCCCTCTTCAAGGGCATTGATGGCCTCGACCAGCCGCCCCATGCGCTTCAGTTCGCGTTCGTTCTTGGTTCCGAAAATACTGCCCAGAAAAGCTGCAAAACCCGACATAACCGCTACTCATCAAAAATAAAGAAGGGCTGCAATCCCGGAGGATCACGGCATTCTGCAAATTCCCGGCGTGCGCCTGGCGCACAGCCACCTTGTCGCGGCAGGCCCGGAGGGCCCCTGGGAAGCAGGACCGGCCTGCCGCAAGGCGGGCCATTCTACTCCGATTCCGGGGCCGGAAAAAACAAAGCCCCCGCAAGGCGGGGGCCGAAAAAAACCCGGCGATTGCCGGGTTTTTGTCCATTGCTCAGCGTTTGGCCAGGGCGATGTAGGTCGCGGGGTTCACCTGCTTGCCGTCGCGCAGGACCTCGTAATGCAGGTGGGAGCCGGTGGAGCGCCCGGTAGAGCCCATATAAGCCACGAGCTGGTCCTTGGCGACGAGGTCGCCCACCCGCACATTGACCCGGCTGGCGTGGGCATAGCGTGTGCTGACCCCGTCGCCATGGCTGATCTCGACCAGGTTGCCGTAGCCGGACTTCGCGCCCGCCCAGGTCACGATGCCCGGGGCCACCGCATAGACATTCGTGCCCGCAGGACCGGCAAAGTCGATACCGCCATGGAAGGCGGCGCGCCCGGTGAAGGGGTCGGCACGGTAGCCGTAGTTGGAAGACATATAGCCGCTGCGCACGGGCGTATGCGCCAGGTAGCTCTTGGGCAGGGCGCGCTGGCCGCTCATGAGGCTGTCGAGCGCCTGGAGCTGGGCCTCCTTCTGCTCGATCTGGGCGGCGAGCTCCTGAAGGCGGAGGGTCAGGCCGGGGCCATCGCTGAGGACGGTCATGTCCTCGGTCAGCGGGCCGCCCATGGGCGGCTTGCGGGTGGATTCAAATTCGGCCGGATTGATATTGGCGCTTTCCGCCAGGTGCTCGCCCAGGGCGTCGAGGCGCATGAGCTGGGCCTGCATCTCGGCCAGGCGCGCCGTCACGGCCTGGAGCTGGGTACGTGCATCGCGGGCGCTCCTGGCGTCGGCCATGACCGGCTCGGGTCCGACGAGGCGGGCCGTCGCCCAGTAGGCGCCGACACCCATCGCCATGCACAGGAGCAGCGTCACGCCCAGGCCCGTCAGGAGCAGCCGGGGGCGGAGTTGCACGGTCAGCGGACGACCATGCTTGCGACTCAGGAGGATGATATTCATGTTTGCTACCTGCTTCTTATTATGGCGCGGGTATACTGGATTCCCGGCTCACCAGCAGTACGGCCCTTGCCTGCGCCATCACGGCTGCACCAACGGCCACTCAAAAAAAACGGACATGCGCAAAGAAAAGCTTTCCACGCTGACCGAACTACTTGCCCAGGGCCGACTCGGCTCCCTCAGGGAGCGCTCCAGCCACATCGAGCGGCTGGACGGACTGCTCGGCTTCTACCTGGACCAGCGCCTGCGCCAGCAGGTGCAGGTGGCGGGCTTCCAGGAGGGCACCCTCTTGCTGACCTGCACCAACAGCACCGTGGCAGGCCAGTTACGTTATCTTAGCCGTATCTATATACAGCAGTTACGCCAGCACGCCGAGTTTTGTGACCTCGGGCGCATAAAAGCCGTCATTGCCCCCGGTGCGCCCTCCCCGGCCCGTCCGGCCCAGCGCCTGCGCAGGCTGAGCCCGGCCACGGCCGAGCTGCTGCAGGCCCTCTCGGAAGACCTAGGGGGAGGGGAGATTAGCGAAGCCCTGCAGCGACTGGCAAGACATGTTGATGCCGCTGGGGGGGCAAAGCGGGGCCGCTCATCCTGACGCAGGCCTGCCGGCGCCCGGCCCCGGCAGGGGCAAAGGGCTGGCCAGGACACCCTTCAG
Organism: Moraxellaceae bacterium; assembly: GCA_020697295.1. Lineage (GTDB taxonomy): Bacteria > Pseudomonadota > Gammaproteobacteria > Pseudomonadales > Moraxellaceae > UBA2031. The sequence goes on from JAJFBF010000006.1 coordinate 63,375, forward strand.
AGGCGCCCTTCCCGGCTATTTTCAGATAGCGGAGCCTGCCCTTTCGGCGCGGATATAGGAGATCGGAGCCGATTCCTCATCCTCGAAGGTCACCAGTTCCCAGGCTTCAGGCTGCTCCAGCATGGCGCGCAGGAGCAGGTTGTTGAGCCCGTGTCCGGACTTGTAGCCCTGGTATTCGCCCAGGATGCTGTGTCCGATCAGGTAGAGATCACCGATGGCGTCCAGCATCTTGTGCCGGACAAACTCGTCCTTGTAGCGCAGCCCTTCCGCATTCATGACGCCATGGTCGTCGACCACGATGGCGTTCTCCATGCTGCCGCCCAAGGCCAGGTTGCGCGAGCGCAGGTACTCGATATCGCGCATGAAACCGAAGGTCCGGGCCCGGCTCACTTCCTTTACATAGGCCGTGGTCGAGAGGTCGACCTCGGCATAGCGCGTTTCCGCGGGAAAGGCGGGGTGGTCAAAATCAATGGTGAAGCAGACCTTGAAGCCGTCATAGGGCTCGAAGGCGGCGATCTTGTCGCCCTCCCGGACCTCGATGCGACGCTTGATGCGGGCAAAGCGCTTGGGCGCCTCCTGCTCGACAATGCCGGCGGCCTGGATCAGGAAAACGAAGGGACCGGCAGAGCCGTCCATGATGGGGATCTCGGCGGCGGTGACCTCGACAATGGCGTTGTCGATGCCAAGGCCGGCCAGGGCCGACATCAGGTGCTCGATCGTCGAGAGGCGCACGTCGCCCTGCACCAGGCTGGTCGCCATGGTGGTGTCCTTGACCATCAGGGTCTGCGCGGGCAGGTCCACGGGAGGTTCCAGATCGGTGCGACGAAAGACGATGCCGCTATCGACAGGACCGGGCCTGAGCGTGAGATAGATTTTGGCGCCGGAGTGAAGGCCGATGCCGCTGGCGCGGATGGCCTGCTTGACAGTGCGTTGACGCAACATGTGACAAATTATTTCAAAAACAGCGGAAGGCCGATGGTAGCAGACAAGCAGGGGCCTGCAACCAGAAAGAATCCGGGCCGACCGGGAGAGAGGTCGGCCGGCCCGGAGTCGGGACGTCAGTCCGCCTGGCGACGCAGGAAAGCCGGGATGTTGAGCAGGTTCACATCCGTGGAGCGCGGCGACGAACCGCTGCTCGTGACTTTCTGGTTGCGCAGGTAGGCCGGGGTGTCGTAATCGGCGGTGATGCCGTGGGTCCCGGTGGCGGCCTGGGGCTGGGCGACCGGCGCGGCCACCGCGCTGGCGACCGGCTGCGTGACCAGCTTCATGCCGGGGGTCCGCGCGGCCTTGGGCAGGCCGGTGGCGACCACGGTCACGCGCAGCTCGTCCTGCAGCTCCGGATCCAGGATGGTGCCGATCACCACGGTCGCCTCGTCGGAAGCAAACTGGTTCACGATTTCACCAACCGTCGTGTACTCATCAAGACCGAGGCTTTCGCTGGCGGCCACGGACACGAGCAGGCCACGTGCGCCGTCGAGGCGGATCTCATCCAGCAGCGGGCTGTGGATGGCCATCTCGGTGGCGATGCGGGCGCGTTCTTCGCCCTTGGCGGAGCCGGTGCCCATCATGGCCAGGCCCTGCTCGGACATCACGGTACGCACGTCGGCGAAGTCGACGTTGATGACACCCGGACGCTGGATCATGTCGGCGATGCCCTGCACGGCGCCCTGCAGCACGTTGTTGGCGGCCTTGAAGGCATCCATCAGCGATACCTTGCCGAGCACCGACAGCAGCTTGGAGTTGGGAATGGTGATCAGCGAGTCGACATACTGCGACAGGTTGTCGATGCCCGCCTCGGCCACATCCATGCGCTTCTTGCCCTCGAAGGGGAAAGGCTTGGTGACGACGCCCACGGTCAGGATGCCCATTTCCTTGGCCACTTCGGCCACCACCGGCGCGCCGCCGGTGCCGGTGCCGCCGCCCATGCCGGCGGTGATGAACACCATGTCGGCGCCGCTCAGCACTTCGCGGATGCGGTCACGGTCCTCGACGGCGGCCTGGCGGCCGACTTCGGGGTTGGCGCCGGCGCCCAAGCCGCGGGTCACGCCCTGGCCCAGCTGCAGGTGCGTGCGCGCATGCATCTTGGTCAGCGCCTGCAGGTCGGTGTTGGCGCAGATGAAATCCACCCCCTCGACCTGACTCTTCACCATGTGCTCGACAGCGTTGCCGCCGCCGCCGCCCACGCCCACCACCTTGATGACTGCCGTTCCCAACTGAGGGGCATTGTCCGCCAGCTCAAATACGTTCATTTCTCTCTCTCCTTTGAAAAACCGCTTGCTGCTTTTTTTACTGTCGTGGGCCGGACTGTGCCGGCATCATTTTCGCACTAAACGCTGCGCTTTCATCTGCTTCAACATTAAAAATTCCGCGCCACCCAACTGCGCAACTTCTGCAGGGCATCGCCCATTCCACCGCTGGTTTTCTGGACCGGACGGGCATGGAGATTCTCTTCCACCTGCTTCTTGCCGTAGAGCAACAGGCCGACGCCGCTCGAGTAGATCGGGTTGCGCAGCACCTCGCCCATGCCGCCCACCTTGAGCGACTGCGGCATGCCGATACGCACCGGCATGTGGAAAATCGACTCGGCGAGGGCGGTGGCGGCCTCGATCTTGGCGGAGCCGCCGGTGAGCACCACGCCCGCCGCCAGCTTGCCGGTATAGCCGCTCCGGCTGATTTCCTGCAGGACCAGGCTGAACAGCTCGTCGTAGCGCGGCTCCACCACCTCGGCCAGGGTCTGGCGCGAGAGCTTGCGGGCCGGACGGTCGCCCATGCCCGGCACGTTGATGGTCTGCTCGGGGTCCACCGCCTGCGCCACGGCGCAGGCATGCTTCATCTTGATCTCGTCGGCGTCCTGCGTCGGCGTGTACAGGGCGGTGGCGATGTCATTGGTGACCTGGTCGCCGGCCACGGCGATCACGGCGGTATGACGGATGGCGCCACGGGCGAACACTGCGACGTCGGTGGTGCCCCCACCGATGTCGACCAGGCACACGCCATGCTCCTTCTCGTCCTCGGTCAGCACGGCATGGCTGGAAGCGAGCTGCTGCAGGATGACGCCATCGATCTCGATGCCGCAGCTGCGCACGCACTTCTCGAGGTTCTGGAAGGCGTTGGTCGAGCAGGTCACCAGGTGCACATGGCCCTCGAGGCGCACGCCGGACATGCCCAGCGGGTCGCGCACATCGGCCTGATCATCCACCTGGAACTCCTGGGGCAGGATATGCAGGATGCGCTGGTCGGCCGGGATCGGGCCGGACTTGGCGGCGTCGATCACGCGCTCAATGTCGCTCTGCTGCACTTCGCCCTCGCGGATCGCCACCACGGCCTGGGAATTGCGGCCGCCGATATGGGCACCGGAAATGCCGATATAGGCCGAGTGGATATGGCAGTCGGCCATGAGCTCGGCTTCCTGCACCGCGCCCTGGATGGACTGCACCGTCTGCTCGATGTTGACGACCACGCCCTTTTTCATGCCGCGGGCCGGCTTCATGCCGACGCCGACGATTTCCAGCGCGCCCTCGGCGTTGATCTGGCCGACCAGCGCCACCACTTTCGAGGTGCCGATATCGATGCCGACGATCATCGGAGTATTCGTTGCGCTTGCCATTTCCTTGATTGCTCCCCGGAGCCCCATCTTCAAAATTCGTTTCGCCGCGCCCTCAGGCACCGGCTCCCGGCGTGTCTTGCGGTATCCGCCAGCCAATCGCCACGCCGTTGCGGTAGCGCAGGTCGACGGTGGCGATATTGCCGGCATCCGGCTTCAGCTGGCGTTCGTACAGATAGGCGAATCGTTGCAGCTTGCCGAGCGTGTCGGCCTGGTCCACCACCAGCTGGATGCCGCTGTCCAGGCGCAGGAACCAGCTCATGCGATCGGTCAGCTGCAGCTCCACGATGCGCATGTCGAGCACGCGCAGGATGCTGTTCATGGCCCGGTACTGCTCCATCACATACGTGCCCTTGTCGCCCGGACCGAAGAGGATGGGCAGATGCTCGGTATCCACCGCCTGCTGCGCCAGGTCGCCCGGCACGAACAGGTCGCCACGCGAACTGATCAGGCCGCCGGCGCCCCACAGCGCCACCGGCTGCTTTTCGCGCACCTGGACGCGCACACCGTCCGGCCAGCGCCGGCTCACCACCACCTCGTCGACCCAGGCCGCGCCCAGCGCCGCCTGGCGGATGGCCTCGAGATCGACCGTGAAATAATCGCCCCGTGCCACGGGCAGCACGCGCGCGGCGATCACCTGCCGGCTGGCATGGCGCAGCTCGCCCTCGACCTGCACCGCGCGGATCACGGCGCGCGCCTGCACCAGGCTGGCGACCTTGAACAGCACCACGACCAGCAGCACCGCCGCGCCCGCAAAGAGCAGGCGCGACGCCAGGCCGGCAAGCTTGCCGACCGGCAGCTCCGGCACGGCGGTGACCTGGTCGACGGTACGGCGCGTGGCTTGCAGCATCAGGCCTTCTCCCCCAGGGTCTGGGCCAGGATGGCAAGTACGAGATCGCTGAAGGACAGGCCCGCGGCCTTGGCCGCCATCGGCACCAGCGAGTGGTCGGTCATGCCCGGCACGGTGTTCACTTCCAGCAACCAGAAATTGCCATCCCCATCCATCATCGCGTCGACGCGACCCCAGCCGGTGGCGCCCACGGCGGTGAAGGCCTCCAGCGCAATCGCCTGCAGTTCTTTTTCCTGCTCGGCCGAGAGGCCACAGGGGCAAAGATACTGGGTGTCGTTCGACTGATACTTGGCTTCAAAATCGTAGAAATTGCGGTCGGTCTTCATGCGGATGACGGGCAGCGCGCGCTCACCCAGGATCGACACGGTGTATTCGCTGCCGGTGACCCAGCGCTCGGCGATCACCTCGCTGTCATAGGCGGCCGCATTGGCATAGCCCTGCGCGAGCTCATCGGCCTTTTCCACCTTGCACATGCCGATGCTGGAGCCTTCATGCGAGGGCTTGATCATCAGCGGCAGGCCGAGGTCGGCGACGACCTTGCTGAAATCCATGCCGGCGCTCAGGCGCGCATACTTCGGCGTCGGCAGGCCGCAGCCGATCCACACCTGCTTGGTGCGGGCCTTGTCCATGCCGAGCGCAGAGGCCAGCACGCCGCTGCCGGTATAGGGAATCTGCATCCACTCGAGCAGGCCCTGCATGGTGCCATCCTCGCCGCCGCGGCCGTGCAGCACGATAAAGGCACGGTCGAACTGCGCCAGTTCGGTGACCGGGCGCTCGGCCGGATCGAAAGCCTGCGCATCCACGCCGGCGCCCTGAAGGGCTTCCAGGACAGCCTTGCCGCTGATCAGGGAAATCGGGCGCTCGGCCGCGGTGCCGCCCAGCAGGACGGCCACCTTGCCGAACTTCTTAACGTCCATTTGCGTCGTCATGATTCGTCACTCACCCGCTTGCAGATACAAACCGTGATGCGCCAGTTCCTGCGCGATCACACCCACATTGCCGGCACCTTGCGTCAGCAGCACGTCGCCGGGCCGCAGGACATGGCGCAACAGCTCGCCCATTTCATTCGTATTCTCGACAAACACCGGATCCACCGTTCCGCGCGTACGGATGCTTCGCGCCAGGGTCCGGCCATCGGCCCCGCTGATGGGCTTTTCGCCAGCGCTGTACACATCGAGCAGCAGCAGGCTATCGACCGTGGAGAGCACGTGCACGAAGTCCTCGAAGCAATCGCGCGTGCGCGAATAGCGGTGCGGCTGGAACATCATCACCAGGCGCCGGTCCGGAAAGCTCTGGCGGGCGGCCTTGATGGTGGCGTCGACTTCGCGCGGGTGGTGGCCGTAATCGTCGACCAGGCGCACGCTGCCCGTGCCGCAGGGAAACTCGCCCAGCTGCTGGAAGCGGCGGCCCACGCCCTGGAATTGACCCAGCGCGCGCACGATGGCCTCGCTGCTGACTTTCTCGTCAGTCGCGACCGCGATGGCGGCCAGCGAATTCAGCACATTGTGCAAGCCCGGCAGGTTAAGGGTGACCTTGAGCGGCTCGTGCCCCCCGCGGAGCACGGTAAAGTGCGTCTGCAGCCCGTCCTGATGGATGTCGGTGGCGCGGATGTCGTTGTCGGCGCCCATGCCGTAGGTCAGGGTCGGGCGACCGATCTGCGGCAGCAGCTCGCGGATCACGGGATCATCGCCGCAGACGACGGCCAGGCCGTAGAACGGAAGGTTGTGCAGGAATTCGATAAAGGTCTGCTTGAGCTTCTCGAAGCTGCCTCCGTAGGTGTCCATGTGGTCGGCGTCGATATTGGTGACGATCGAGGCCATGGGCTGCAGGTGCAGGAAGGAGGCGTCGCTCTCGTCGGCTTCGGCCACGAAGTAGCGGCTGGCGCCGAGCTTGGCGTTGGTGCCGGCGCTGTTGAGCAGGCCACCGATCACGAACGTGGGATCGCGGCCGTCTTCGGCGAGGATGGAAGACAGCAGCGAGGTCGTGGTGGTCTTGCCGTGGGTGCCGGCAACGGCGATGCCATGGCGCCAGCGCATCAGCTCGGCCAGCATTTCGGCGCGGCGCACGATGGGCAGGCGCGCCTCGCGGGCGGCGGCGATCTCGGGGTTCTCGGCATCAATGGCGGTAGACACCACGACCACGTCCACGCCTTCGATATTGCCGGGCTGGTGGCCGATGAAGATGCGCGCGCCAAACTGCTCCAGGCGCTGCGTGGTCTTGCCGGCCTTCAGGTCGGAACCGGAAATCTGGTAGCCCTGGTTGAGCAGCACCTCGGCAATCCCGCACATGCCGGCGCCGCCGATGCCGACAAAATGGATGCGGCGGATGCGGCGCATCTCGGGAATTTCGATCAACCGCGAACGCAGCGGGGTCGGGCTCATTTGCCACCTCTCAGGCAGGCCTGGACCACGCTTTCGGTGGCCTCGGGCTTGGCCAGTGCGCGCGCGACACTGGCCATCTTCAACAGTTGTTCGCGGTCGAGCAGTGGCTCGAGTTCCGCAGCGAGTGAATCGGCGCTCAGGTCCTGCTGACGGAACAGCAGGGCCGCGCCCGCCTCGCTCAGGAAGCGGCCGTTTGCCGTCTGGTGGTCGTCCACCGCGAAGGGATAGGGGATCAGCACCGAGGCGACGCCGGCGGCGGCAATCTCGGCCACGGTCAGCGCGCCGGAGCGGCACACCACGAGGTCGGCCCAGGCATACATGCCGGCCATGTCATCGATAAAGGGCAGCACTTCGGCGCTGACGCCCAGTGCGGCGTATTTGGCGGCCGCCTTTTCCGCATTCTTCCGGCCGGCCTGGTGCCGGATAACCAGCGCCTTGCGACCGACCAGGCGGGCGAGCGCCTCGGGCACCAGCTCGTTGAGCGCGACGGCGCCCTGGCTGCCGCCCAGCACCAGCACCCGCAACGGCCCGGTGTGCGTCTCGAAGCGCTCCGCCGGCGCCGGCAGCGCGGCAATCTCCGCGCGTACCGGGTTGCCGACGCAGCGCACTTTGGCGGACGGCGCGAAGGCGCCCGGGAAGGCCTCGAGAACCTGCGTCGCGAACAGGGCAAGCTGGCGATTGGTAAAACCGGCAATCGCATTCTGCTCATGGATCAGCAGGGGCTTGCCCAGCAGGCGCGCGGCGACGCCACCGGGGCCGGTGACATAGCCTCCCAGCCCGATGACCACGTCGGCACGGACGGCCTGCAGCGTGCGCACGGCCTTGAGTACGGCCACGACTAGCTTGAACGGCGCCAGCAAGAGGCGCTTCAGGCCCTGCCCGCGCACACCGCTGACTTCAAGATAGGTGATGGCAAACTGGCGCGCGGGCACGAGCTCGGCCTCGATGCCGGCGCGGGTGCCGAGCCAGTGGATACTGACGCCGCGCTCACGCAGCGCCTCGGCCACGGCCAGTGCCGGGAACACATGCCCGCCGGTACCGCCCGCCATCACGACCACGCTCTTGACCTCGCTCATGCCCGGCCTCCCTTCGCGGCCGGGAGGGCCTGCGTGTTCTCGGTGTCGATGCGCAGCAGCACGCCCAGCATGCCGAAAACCACCAGCAAGCTGGTGCCGCCATAGCTCACCAGGGGAAGCGTCAGGCCCTTGGTCGGGAACATGCCCATGTTGACGCCGATGTTCACCAGCGCCTGCACGCCCAGCATGATGGCCAGGCCATAGGCCAGGTAGGCGCCAAAGAAAGCCTCGCGCAATTCGGCGCGCTGGCCGATGCGCATCGCGGAGCCCACCAGTACGCAGAACAGCGTGATGAGCAGCAGCACGCCCACAAAACCGAATTCCTCGGCATAGACGGCCAGCACGAAATCGGTGTGGGCCTCGGGCAGGTAAAACAGCTTCTGCACGCTCTGGCCCAGGCCGACACCCAACCATTCGCCCCGGCCAAAGGCGATCAGGCTCTGGGTCAGCTGGTAGCCGGAGTCATAGGCATTGGCCCAGGGGTCGGTAAAGGACAGCACGCGCTGCAGGCGATAGGGCTCCAGCCACACCAGCAGGCCGCCGAGCACCAGCACGAGCGAGAGCAGCACGATATAGGGCCCGAGCGGCGTACCCGCGAGGAAAAGCATGCCCAGCACTGCCGCCATGGTGACCATGCTGGCGCCGAAATCCGGCTCGGCGAGCAGCAGCAGGACGACAAGCACCACCACTGCCACCGGCTTCACGAAACCCAGCCAGTGCGTGCGCACTTCGTCCTGGCGCCGGACCAGATAGCTGCTCACGAACGCCACGACGGCGAATTTGGCAAACTCGGAGGGCTGCACCGTAAGCCCGCCCACCCCGATCCAGCGCATGCTGCCGTTGATGCGGCGGCCAATCCCGGGAATCAGCACGGCAATCAGCAGCACAAAGGCAGCCGCCAGCAGCAGCCAGCTCAGGCGATGCCAGGTCGCCACCGGCACATTCATCACCACCGCACCGGCAATCAGGCCCACGACCATATAGATGAGGTGACGGGAGAAGAAGTAGAAGGGACTGCCGAACTGGGCTTCGGCCACGCCCATGGAGGCGGACGCCACCATGACCAGCCCGATGCCGAACAGCGTGCCGGCCGAGACCAGCAGGAGAGTGCGCGGGGTCACGCCCTGCAGGAGGTCGGGAGCGGAATAGGCCGGCAGGCTGAGCGCTTTCATTTCGCCTCCACCACGGCCCGGACCGTCGCCACGAACTGCTGGCCCCGGTCCTCGTAGTTCTTGAACATGTCGAAACTGGCGCAGGCCGGAGACAGCACCACGGCATCGCCACTGCCTGCCAGCGCACGCGCCTTCTCGACGGCGTCACGCAAGGTCGTCGCCGAGACCTTCGGCACGGCATCGGCGACGGCGGCGCCGATCTTCGGGCCGTCCTCGCCGATCAGCACCAGCGCCTTCGCATACTTCGCCAGCGGCGCGGAAAGGGGCGTGAAGTCCTGGCCCTTGCCGACACCGCCGGCAATCAGGATGAGCTTGCCGGTGACGGCATTGCCGAGGCCATTGATGGCGGCCAGCGTGGAGCCGACGTTGGTGCCCTTGGAATCGTTGTACCAGGCCACGCCGTCCTGCTCGGCAACGAGCTCGCAACGGTGCGGCAGGCCAGCGAACTCGCGCAGCGTCTGCAGCATGGTCGCCAGCGGCAGGTTCACGGCCTCACCCAGCGCCAGCGCCGCCAGGGCATTCGCCACGTTGTGATCGCCGCGAATCTTCATGGCCGACACCGGCAGAAGCTTCTCGCGCCCGCGTGCCAGCCATTTTTCGCCAGCCTCGATGAGCACGCCGAACTGGTTGAGGTCGGGCGCGTTAAGGCCAAAGCTCACGTTCGGGATGGCCTCGGCAATGAGGGGCCGCGTCAGCGCGTCGTCACGATTGACCACGAAGCGCCGGCAGTTGCGGAAGATGCGGTGCTTGGCAGCATGGTAGTCACGCATGGAATCGTAACGGTCCATGTGGTCTTCGCTGATATTGAGCACCACCGCCACCGCTGCCTGCAGCGCGTGGGTGGTCTCGAGCTGGAAGCTGGAAAGCTCGAGCACATAAAGCGCCTGCTCGCCCCGCTCGCGCAGCATGTCCAGCACTGGCAGGCCGAGATTGCCGCCGACGCCCACATCAATGCCCGCGTTCTGCGCCATGAGCCCGACCAGGGTGGTCACGGTGCTCTTGGCGTTGGAGCCGGTGATAGCCACGATGGGCGCACTTACTTCGCGGCAGAAAACGTCGATGTCGCCGACGATGGGGATGCCGGCATTCAGGCGCGCCGACACGAGCGCCGGCTCCTTTACGGAAATGCCCGGACTGGCGACGATCTCGCGGGCCGACAGCAGCAGGTGTTCGTCCAGGCCGCCCAGGCTGACCTGCACCTCCGGGAACTCGGCGCGCAGCTCGGCCAGGCCCGGCGGATTCTCGCGCGTGTCATTGACCGCCACGGGATAGCCACGGGACTTCAAAAAGCGCACGCAGGAAAGGCCGGTCTTGCCCAGACCGACCACTACCCGCAAACCGTCGCGCTGTATCAGGCTCATAGTCGTTACCGCAGCTTCAGCGAAGCAAGGCCCAGGAGCACGAGCATGAAGCTGATGATCCAGAAGCGGACCACCACCTTGGTCTCGGGCCAGCCCTTGAGCTCATAGTGATGATGAATGGGCGCCATCCGGAAGATGCGCCGCCCGGTGAGCTTGAAGGAGCCCACCTGCAGCATCACCGACACGGTCTCCATGACGAACACGCCGCCCATAATGAAGAGCACGATTTCCTGGCGGACGATGACGGCGATCACGCCCAGCACGGCGCCCAGCGCCAGCGCGCCCACATCACCCATGAACACCTGGGCCGGATAGGCGTTGAACCACAGGAAGCCAAGGCCGGCGCCGATCATCGAGCCACAGATCACGATCAGCTCGCCGGAGCCCATCACATAGGGAATATTCAGGTAGGTGGCGAATTTCACGTTGCCGGAGAGATAGGCAAAGATGCCAAGGGCGCCCGCTACCATCACTGTCGGCATGATGGCAAGGCCATCGAGCCCGTCGGTGAGGTTGACGGCATTGCTGGTGCCCACGATGACAAAGTAGGTGAGCACCATGTAGAAGATGCCGAGCGGGATCACCACGCTCTTGAAGAAGGGCACGATCAGGCTGGTTTCGACGGGTGTGCGCGCGTAGTAGTAGAGAAATACCGCGGCGCCAATACCGGCGACGGACTGCCAGAGATACTTCCAGCGCCCCGGGAGGCCGCGCGGATTTTTCTCGACGACCTTGCGGTAGTCATCCACCCAGCCGACCAGGCCGAACACGGCCATCACCGCCAGCACCACCCAGATATAGGCATTGCCCAGATTGGACCAGAGCAGCGTGCTGACCGCGATGGCGACCAGGATCAGCGCGCCGCCCATGGTCGGTGTACCGGTCTTGGCCAGGTGGCTCTGCGGACCATCGGTGCGGATAGCCTGGCCGAACTTCATCGCGCGCAGTTTCTCGATCATCCACGGCCCCCACCACAGCGAGAGCGCGAGCGCGGTCGCCACGCTCAGGATGGCGCGGAGGGTGAGGTAATGGAACACCCCGAATCCCTTGTGGTACTGCGCGAGAAAATCCGCGAGCCAGAGCAGCATCGATCAGGACTCCTTCTTGTCCGGGTGGGCATTGGCCAGCAGGGCGTGAACCACATCTTCCATGTGCGCGCTGCGCGAACCCTTGACCAGCAGCGTCACCACGGTCTCGAGTTCCTTTTCAAGTTCGCCGATCAGCGCCTGCTGATCCGCATAGACACCCGCCTCCTCGCCAAAGCCGGCGGCGGTGAAATGGCTGTATTGCCCCACTGTGTAAAGCGCATCTATTTTTTTCATTCTTGCGTACTCCCCCACCTCGTGATGGCCGGACTCGGTTGCCTTGCCCAGTTCCCCCATGTCCCCCACCACCAGTACGCGGCGGCCCGGCATCTCGGCCAGCACGTCGATCGCCGCCTTCATCGAGGAAGGATTGGCGTTGTAGCTGTCATCAATCAGACGGCAGCTTGGCAGCGGAACATGAAGATTGAGGCGCCCGGGAGCCGGCCGGGTACGGGAGAGGCCGGCGGCAATGAGGTCGAGCGGGACATTGCAGGCATGCGCCAGCGTCGCCGCCGCGAGGGCATTGGAAATGTTGTGGCGGCCCAGCATCTGCAGCTCGATGGATGCGCTGCGGGCCCCGACATGCAGGTCGAAACCCGGGCAGCCGGAGTCCGCCTGGCGGATGTTGTCCACCCAGAGGTCGGCTTTTGTCCGCATGGAATAGTGCAGCTGCTGGCGGCCGGCGCAGAGGCCGATCCAGTAGGGGGCGAATTCGTCGTCCACGTTGATGCAGGCGATGCCGCCCTTGACCAGCCCGCCGTAGATCTCGCCCTTGGCGCGGGCGATGCCCTCGCGACTGCCAAAGCCCTCGAGGTGGGCGGTGCCGACATTGGTGATGACCACGGCCTGCGGCTCGACCAGCGCACTCGTATAGGCGATCTCGCCCACATGGTTGGCGCCCAGCTCGAACACGCCATAGCGGTGCGAGGCATTGAGGCGGAACAGTGTCAGTGGCACGCCGATGTCGTTGTTCTTGTTGCCCAGGGTCGCCAGCGTCGGCCCCATCCCGGTGAAGATGCTGGCCACGAACTCCTTGGTCGTGGTCTTGCCGGCGCTGCCGGTCATGGCCACGCTGGTGATATCGAACTGCTGGCGCCAGGCATGCGCGATGCGGCCCAGCGCCTCGTGGGTATCCTCGACCAGCACCTGCGGCACCGCGAGGCCGTCCTGCGCCTCGCTCACCACCACGGCGCTGGCGCCACGCGCGGCGGCATCGGCGGCAAAGCGGTTGCCGTTGAAGTGCGCACCCGAAAGAGCGATGAACAGTTCACCCCCGGCCAGGCTGCGGGTATCGGTGGAAAAGCTGGTGATGTCACGGTCTTCGCCAACCAGACGGCCGTGCACCAGGAATGCGATATGGGAAAGTTTCATGCCGCCCTCCACTGCATGATGGCGGCGCGCACTTCCTCGACATCGCTGAAGGGATGGCGCACGCCGGCGACTTCCTGGTAGTCCTCGTGTCCCTTGCCCGCGACGAGGACGATATCGTCGCGACGGGCGCCGGCAATGGCGGCGCGAATCGCAAGCCGGCGATCCGGTTCGACCCGGGCAGCATCACCGGCGCCGACGCGGATGGCGTCGATGATGGCCTGCGGCGCCTCGGAACGCGGGTTGTCACTGGTAATCAGCACGCGGTCGGCCAGGCGCGCGGCAATGGTCCCCATTTCCGGACGCTTGCCGGCATCGCGATCGCCGCCGCAACCAAATACGCACACCAGGCTTCCGGAGGCATGCTCACGCAGGCTGGACAGCACTTTTTCCAGCGCGTCGGGCGTGTGCGCATAATCGACGACAACCGTCGGGTGCTCGCCACTGAAGCATTCCATGCGCCCCGGCACCGGCTGCGCATGACGCAGTGCGGAAACAATATCCGCCAGCGGCAGGCCGAGCGCGAGCAGTCCGCCCATCACCGCCAGCAGGTTGCTGACATTGAAGCGGCCGAGCAGCGGCACCGTCAGCTCGCAATCGCCATCCGGCGTGCTGACGCGCAGCGCGAGCCCCGACAGTGTAGGCGTGATCGCCAGCGCGCGAATTTCGGCATCGCTGGCGGCGTGCTGGCTGTAGCGCAGCACACGGACGCTGCCATCCAAGGCGGCGGCATAGCGCGCGCCGGCGGGATCATCGGCATTGATCACGGCGGCGCGCAGGCCCGGCCAGCGGAACAGCAGTTCCTTGGCGGCAGCGTAGCTGTCCATGTCGCCGTGGTAATCGAGATGGTCGCGCGTGAGATTGGTGAACAGCGCGACATCGATGGTCGTGCCGTTCAGGCGGCCCTGGACCAGGCCATGCGAGCTGGCTTCCAGGGCGACGCTGTCGGCGCCTTCGGCCACGAACTGCGCCAGCAAGGCCTGCAGGTGGCAGGCATCAAGCGTGGTATGGGTGGACTTTTCGAGAGCGCCATAGAGGCCGTTGCCCAGCGTTCCCAGCACCCCGGCCCGGCGCCCCAGCTGCGTGAGCGCCCCGGCGAGCAGGTTGGCGACGCTGGTCTTGCCATTGGTGCCGGTCACCGCCAGCACGTCGAGCTTGTGCGAGGGCGCATCGAAAAAGCGCGCGGCAATTCCGCCCACCTCATCGGCCAGGCGTGGAATCACGATCACCGGCACGCCGTCGACCACGGTGCTTTCCGGCCAGTCCGCGTCCTGGTCGGCGAAAACGGCGGCGGCGCCGGCGGCGACCACCGCGGGAATGAAGTCACGCGCATCCCGCGTCAGGCCACGCCGCGCAATGAAGAGCATGCCGGCACGCACCGCTCGACTGTCGAGCACGACCGCGGAAACGGCAACTGCCGCATGCGCGGCAGGGACTTGGGGCCAGAGATCCTGCAAACGCTTCATGCGCCCGCCCTCCCCGTCCGTGTCACCACGGGCAATCGGCCCTGCTGCGCCAGATGCTCGGCGCTACGGTCGGGTTCCACATTCATCAGGCGCAAGGTCTCGGCCATGATGCGCGAGAACACCGGCGCCGACACGAGGCCACCATAATACTGGCCGTTGCTCGGCGAATCGATCACCACGGCCAGTACCACGCGCGGCTTGCTGGCAGGCGCCATGCCAACAAAGGTGGACATGTACTGGTCATCAGCATAGCCGCCGTTGCGGGCCTTGTGCGCGGTCCCGGTCTTGCCGGCGATGCGATAACCGGGTACGGCGGCCTTGATGGCGGTGCCATCGGTCGTCACCACCGACTCCATCATGGGAATCAGCTGCAGGGCGATCTTCTCGTCGAGCACGCGCTTGCCGGCCACCGGCCCATTGACGCGCAGGAAGCTCACCGGACGCTCGATGCCGCCGGCCGCCACCGTGGCATAGGCATGAGCAAGCTGCAGCGCGGTCACGGTCAGGCCGTAACCGTAGGACATGGTGGCCAGCTCCACCGGACGCCAGCGCTGCGGCGGCTGCAGGAGGCCGGCGCTCTCGCCGGGAAAGCCCGAGCCCGTGGGCTTGCCGAAGCCCATGCGGCCAAAGAAGCCCGGCAGGGCTTCGCGCGGCAGCGCCAGCGAAATCTGGGCCGAGGCCACGTTGCTGGACTTGGTGATGAGGGTGCCCATGTCGATCACGCCGAAATTCTCGTGATCACGGATAAGCTTGTTGTAGACCTGCAAGGTGCCCGGATTGGTGTTGAACTGGCTGCGCGCCGTGTACTTCCCGCTTTCCAGCGCGGCCGCCACGGTGAAGGGCTTCATGGTCGAACCCGGCTCGAACATGTCCGTCACCGCGCGATTGCGCATCTGCTCGGGGCGCAGCTTGCCGCGGTTGTTCGGGTTATAGGAGGGCTGGTTGACCATCGCCAGCACTTCACCGGTCTCGACATCGAGCGCGACGGCGGTCCCGGCCTGTGCGCCGTTGCGCGAGATGGCTTCGGCCAGCTCACGGTAGGCGAGGTATTGCGTGCGCGCATCGAAACTCAGGTCGATGTCCCGCCCCGGGCGTGCCGCCCGCAGCAGCGCGACGTCCTTGAGCTTGGCGCCCTTGCGGTCGCGCAGCACGCGCCGTGCGCCGGGCACGCCGCGCAGCTGCTCATCCAGCTCCAGCTCGAGGCCTTCCTGACCCTGGTCGTCGAGGTTGGTGAAGCCCAGCAGATGCGCCGTCACTTCGCCTTCCGGATAGAAGCGCCGGTACTCGGTCTTGCCATAGACACCGGGGAACTCGCGCCCCAGCAGCGTTTCCGCCGCCACCGGCGACAGATGCCGCTTGAGGTAGAGAAACTCGCGCTGGCCGTTGCGCGCCAGGCGCTCGGAGAGCCAGCGTGTCTCGACGGAAAGTTCGCGCGCCAGTGCGGGCACATCGAGCTTGCCGGTGCGGGCTTCCTTCGGATTGATCCAGATCGAGACCACCGGCGTGCTTACCGCGAGCGGCAGGCCATTGCGGTCACGCAGCATGCCGCGATGGGCAACGATGGACTCCACGCGCTGCATGCGCATATTGCCCTGCTTGCGCAGGAACTCCTGGTCGACCACATGCAGATAACCGGCGCGCACCGCCATGCAGCCAAAGAGCGTGGCGATGAGGCCGCCCACCAGGAAATGGCGGCCGGTGTACGGCAGCTTCGGCTGCACCGGCTTGCCCCGGCTCATCGTCGCACCATGATGATTTCAGTGGCCGCCGGATTGCGCATCTGCAACTGCTCGAGGGCAATCTTGCCGATACGGCCATAGGAGCCCCAGGCATGCTGCTCCAGCAACAGCTGACCCCATTCCGTCTGCAGGCGGTCGCGCTCGCCCTCGAGGGACTGCAATTCGTTCAGGTAGTGCCGCGACTTGTGCACGCTGTAGGCCACGGCCACGGCGGAACATACCAGCACCAGGGTCAGCATGGCGGCGAGCAGAGCCCCCTGCAGGGAGTTCACGCCCTGCACGGCGCGTTCCTTGAGGCTGGCCGCAACGCTCATGCCGCCTCCCCGAGCTTCTCGGCCACGCGCAGGCGGGCGCTGCGCGAGCGCGGATTGGCCTCGACCTCGGCGGCAGAGGGTCCGATGGCCTTGCCGACGAGGCGCAGGCGCGGATTCAGCATGTCGACGGTGACAGGCAGGTCGGGCGGGAAATCGTCGCCACGGGCTTCCTTCTGGAAATACTGCTTCACCATGCGGTCTTCCAGCGAGTGGAAGCTGATCACGGCCAGGCGGCCGCCCGGCTTCAGCACCGCCATGGCGGCGCGCAGGAAGCGCTCGATATCGGCGAGTTCGGAGTTGATGGCGATGCGGATGGCCTGGAAGGCGCGCGTGGCCGGATGCTTGTGCTTTTCCCAGGCCGGGTGCGCGGCGGCGACAATCTCGGCCAGCTCGCGGGTACGGGTGATGGGCTTGTCGGCGCGCGCCTTGACGAGGGCGCGGGCAATGCGGCGGGAGTGACGCTCCTCGCCGAATTCGTAGAGCACGCGGGCGAGCTCGTCCTCGGCCACATCGGCCAGCCACTCGGCTGCACTTTGTCCGCGCGTCGTGTCCATGCGCATATCCAGGGGACCGTCATTCTGGAAACTGAAGCCGCGACCGGCATCATCGAGCTGGGGCGAGGACACCCCGAGATCGGCCAGTACGCCATCAATAGTGCCTGCCAGCCCTTCCGCCTTCAGTACGGAAAGAATGTCCGCAAACGATTCATGCACGATGCTGAAGCGGCTATCCTGGGCAGCCAGCGCCTGGCCGGCGGCAATCGCCTCGGGATCCTTGTCGAAGCCGATGACGCGGGCGCCGGGGGCCAGTCGGGCGAGTAGGTGGCGGGTATGGCCGCCGCGACCGAAAGTGGCATCCACATAAATGCCGGCCGGCGCCCCCAATATCGACACTACCGCCTCATCAAGGAGCACGGTCTGGTGGACGTAGCTGCTCATGGTTACAAGGCCAGGTTATCGAGGGCGGCGGACAGGGCCGGTGACGAGATGACAATCTCTTCCGTGCGCGCCTGAATGGCATCCCAGGCTTCCTTGTCCCATATTTCACATTTCTTGCCCTGCCCGGCGAGCACCACGGCTTTTTCCAGGCCGGCGAACTTGCGCAGCTCGGGGCTGAGCAGCAGGCGGCCGGAAGCGTCCAGGGTGACCTCGGTGGCGTAGCCGAGCAGGCGGCGCTTCACGCGCGGCGACTCCGGATCGGAGACGGGCAGCTTGCTCAGGCCGGCCTCGATCGTTTCCCATTCATTGAGGGGGTAGAGGGCGAGACATTTTTCACGGAGGTCCACGGTAATGACGAAGCTTCCCTGGCAGGCGGCGAGCACACGGGCGTGGTAACGCGTCGGTAAACCGATGCGCCCCTTGGCGTCCATATTGAGCTCGTCGTAACCCCTGAACACGATGCGTCATCCGCCTTATTGGAGTTTTCTTCCAGAAATCGCCACAAAACCACACTTTTCCCCACCAGCGGAACTATAGAGAAGCGGCTTCCAGACCGTCAAGGAAGCAATGGACAGTTATAAGCCCCTGTACGAAAGCAAAAATACCTATACAAAACATAGACATGCATCGTGAACAGTATACTACTGCTCAAAATATCGGCAATCATCAATCCATTAAAAATCAATTGCTTGCATAGACTAGTTAAGGCTGAAAGTTAGGTCGTCCCCAGCTAATATTATTTAGTTATATAGAATTTTTTGTTGGGAACAGAGGGCAGTAAGCAGTTAGCACTTCCTAATTAGCTAACGCGCCAAGGCTTGGCTTGTCCGACAAAAACGGCAGCAGAAGGCCGACAGTGCGGACACGACCGGCAAGCGTCCCTGGCCGCATCTGGCAGGCTGCTTGCTTTGCGCTCAAGGGCGGACACCAGGGGAGGATAAAACGGGCGCCAGGCCACTGCGGGAGTGCCGGCCCTGCCAGCCGCGAGCGGGCGCGGCCGGGAAGACACCGCGTCCGGGAGCCCGGACGCGGTCTGAAAAGGAGGAGTCGGCCTGTAAGCCGGGTTCTGTCGAGGACGATCATTCCTCTAGGCCCGCCGTCGCCAGCGGGCTCAAGCGACCTACCCGGTTCCCGCGCGGGCCGCGCGTATGGAACCCTATTTGGTCTTGCTCCGAGTGGGGTTTGCCGTACCGGTCTGTTGCCAGACTCGTGGTGCGCTCTTACCGCACCGTTTCACCCTTGCCTGATCCCGCCCCTCGTCACCTTGCGGCGCCGGGGAACAGGCCATCGGCGGTCTGCTCTCTGTTGCACTTTCCGTCGGCTCGCGCCGCCCAGGCGTTACCTGGCACTCTGCCCTGTGGAGCCCGGACTTTCCTCCCCTGCATTGCTGCAGCAGCGACCGTCCGGCCGACTCCGGCGCGGAGCTTAAGGGCGCCGCCCCGGCGATACAAGGCAATTCCCGCGTCTGCGATGGCCCCCATCGCCGCGATCACCCGCCACTGCGGGGGCAGCCTCGCGACGCCGGGCCCGGGGCAGGGCGACTGGCTGCGACCGGCCCTCGCTCAGCCCTTTGCCGCCAGCGCCCGCTCGTAAAGGGCATTCTTCTTGAGCCCGGTGATCTGCGCCGCCAGCGCGGCCGCCTGGCGCGGCGCCAGCTCGGCCATCAGGATGCCCAGCACGCGGTCGGCCTCAGTCCAGTCCGCCGCCCCCGCCCGCTCGGGCGCCCCCTCCAGCACCAGCACGCTTTCGCCGCGCTGCTGGTTGGCGTCGGCGGCCACCCAGTCGCGCATTTCTCCCAGCGGCAACTGGCGGATGGTCTCGAAGGTCTTGGTGATCTCCCGCGCCAGCGTTACGCGACGCTCCGGGCCGAGCTCGTCCGCCATGTCGGCCAGGCACTCGGCAATGCGGTGCGGCGCCTCGTAGAAAATGAGAGTGCGAGGCTCCTGAGCCAGCGCGGCCAGGCGTTCGCGACGAGCATTGGCCTTGGCCGGCAGGAAGCCTTCGAAGATAAAGCGATCGGAGGGCAGGCCGGCGGCCGACAGCGCGGCAATGGCGGCACAGGCGCCCGGCACCGGCACCACCTGCAGGCCCGCCGCCTGCACGGCGGCCACCAGGCGATAACCCGGGTCGCTGATGAGGGGCGTGCCGGCGTCGGAGATGAGCGCCACGTCCTCTCCGGCGGCCAGGCGCGCCACCAGGCCTTCCGCGCGCGCGCCCTCGTTATGGTCATGCAGCGCGAACAGCGGCGTGCCGATGTCGAAATGCTGCATGAGCCGGCCGGAGTGGCGCGTATCCTCGGCGGCAATCACTTTCACCGCTTTCAGCGTCGCCACCGCGCGCGGACTCCAGTCGTCCAGATTGCCAATCGGCGTGGCCACCACATACAGTACGCCGGTCATGATTTCCCCTGTTGGATGGAAACTGCCTATGTCGTTTACAGGCAAGGGGCGCGCCGCGGCCGCCCTGCTTCTGCTACTGGCCCCGCCGCTTGCGGAGGCCGCCGGCGACATCGCCGTGCTGCTGCCCCAGTCGGGCCGCATGAGCCGCGCCGCCGAGGCCATCCGCGACGGGCTGATGGCCGCGTATTATCAGGACAGCGCCAGCGCCTCCGATAGTCCCACGCTGCACTTTTACGACAGCGACAGCGCCCCGATTGTCACTTTGCTGCAGGAAGCCCGCGCCGCGGGCGCCAACGTCGTCATCGGCCCTCTCGACCGCGACCGCGTCGAAGCCCTGATCAAGGCCGGTGAGCAGCCGCTGCCGGTGCTTGCACTCAACAGCGCCGAGGGCGCGGCCGCCAACCTGGCCGAATTCGCCCTCTCCCCCGACGACGAGATCCAGCGCCTGGCCGAGTGGATGACGCGGCAGGGCATCCGCCGGCCGCTGCTGCTGAGCGGGGCCGACGAGGCCAGCCAGCGCCAGCTCAGGCTGTTCCAGTCCGCCTGGCAGGCCGGCCATCCCGTCGCGCCCGCGGTGGTGACGCTGGACGCCTCGCGCAAGGGCGGCATCGCCGGCGCCATCAAGGAATTGCTGCGCAGCGGCCCCAAGGGCGATGCGCTCTTCCTGGCCAGCCCGGCACTGGCGCGCCAGGTCCAGCCCACCCTGACCTACTACCACAGCGCCCTGCCCCTCTACTCGCTGGCCAGCGCCTGGGATCCCACCGCCGATGCCAGCGGCCTGAACGACCTCGACGGCCTGCGCTTCTGCGACCAGCCCTGGATGCTGGAACCGCAGCGCCCCGAGCAGGAAGCCCTCTACGCCGCACAGCCGCGCCCGGCCGCCAGCTACGACCGTCTCTACGCCTTTGGCGCCGATGCCTGGACACTGGCGCGCGCCTGGCCTGCCCTGCAGGACGGGGAGCGCCTGTCCCTGCGCAGCGGCCTGGTCCAGCTCGACGCCGGCCATGCCCTGCGCCGCCAGCCCACCTGCGCCGAGATCCGCAATGGCACCGCCTTCATCATCTGGTCTCCCACCGCCACACCCGATGCCGACGGGAGCGGCGGCTGAGGGAGCCGCGCTACGCTTCCTCGAGGCGCGCGGATTCCTCCCGGTCGCGCGCAACTGGCGTTGCCGCCAGGGCGAGATCGACCTCATCGTGCGCCAGGACCGTCTGCTGGTCTTTGCTGAAGTGCGCCTGCGCAACCGCGACGACTTCGGCGGCGCCGCGGCCAGCGTCACCCTGGCCAAGCAGCGGAAAATCGTTGCCACCGCCGGGGCTTTTCTTCAACATCACCCGGAGTTCTGCTCCTGCGACTGCCGCTTTGACGTGCTGGCGGTACGGGCCGGCCCCGACGCCTGGCAAGTACACTGGCTGCCGGCGGCCTTCACGACCTGACCTCATCCACTCCGGCATTTCATGCAGAATCACATCCTCAAGCTCGCCACCGACAGCCTGGACATGCTCTCGCAACTGGCGGAGTCGCGTGTCGCCGACATCGAGGTCGTCGCGCGGGCCCTCGTCGAGACGCTGATGCAGGACCAGCGCATTTTCTGCTGCGGCAATGGCGCCTCCGCCGGCAACGCACAAAGCTTTGCCAGCAAGATGGGCAACCGCTTCGAGCGCGAGCGCCCGGCCTTTCCCATCATCATGCTGGGTGATGTCGCCGTCACCACCGCCATTGCCGCCGACGGCTGCTTCCAGGACGTGTATGCGCGCCCGCTGCAGGCGCTGGCCCGTCCCGGCGACCTGCTGCTCGCGCTTTCAGCGAGCGGCAATGCCACCAATATCGCGCAGGCCGCGCGCGTCATGCAGGGCAATGGCGGCCGCGTCATCGCCCTTACCGGCGCCGAGGGCGGCGAGCTCGGCCGGCTGCTGCGGCCGGAGACCGACCTGCACCTGCGCCTGCCCGGCAACAGCGCGCCACGCGTGCACGAGGCACAGCTTTTCGTTTTGAATTGCTGTTGCGACCTTATCGATCGTGAGTTTTTCGGAGCCAATGATGTTTAAAGCGCTAATTATCGCGACTACTGCACTGGCCCTCTCCAGCTGCAGCAGCCTGATCGCCACCGCCACCGGCAACGAGCCCATCGGCCAGGACCAGGGCAAGCGCACGCTCAGCATGCGCATCGAGGACAGCGCCATCGAGCACACCGCCGAGGTCAACATCTACAAGGCCAATCCCCGCTTTCGCGAAGCCAACGTCAACGTCGTCAGCTTCTATGGCAGCGTGCTGCTGGCCGGACAGGTGCCGACCGAGGACATGAAGGCGCAGGCCGAGAAAGTGGTCTACCAGATCGCCGAGGTGAAGCGCATCCACAACGAGCTCACAGTGGGTGAATCCAGCTATTACCTGCAGCGCAGCTCCGACGGCCTCATCAGCACGCAGATCCGCTCGCGCCTGACCGTGCAGGAAGGCTTTCCGTCCTCGCGCACCAAGGTCTTCACCGTTGGCGGCACGGTTTACCTGATGGGCAAGCTGACGCAGGTCGAAGCCGACCAGGCCGTCGCCCTCATCAAGGAGGTCGCGGGCGTGCAGCGCATCGTGAAGCTCGTCGACACCCTGCCGGCCGCCCCCGCGCCGGTGGCGCCGGCCCAGCCCGCCGCCTCCTGAGGCCGGCCTGCGATGCAAGCCCACTCTGGAACTCTGGAACTCTGGAACTCTGGAACCCTGGAACCCTGGAACCCTGAAGTTCTGGAGTTCCTGAGACGGAAGACAGCCCCCCACTCTGCCGCTGCGACGCCCGCAGAGCTCCTGCGAGAACGCGCAGGCAAGCCCGCTCCGAGTGCCAGGCACTCCCCATAAAAAAGGGCCGCGAAAGCGGCCCTTTTTTGACTCCCGAAACCCGCCTGCCCGCGATCACTTGACGATGCGCAGGCTCGGCCGTCCGCCACCCGGACGCGGCGGCTCGGGCTCGTCCCCGCCCTCCGCCGCTTCCGCCGGGGCAGGGACTGAAGACGGAGCCGGAGCGGGCGCCGCGGCCAGCGCCGGAGCGGAAGATGCCGACACCAATGCCGGGGCTGCCGCCGTCGCCGGCGTAGCGGCCGGATAATCCTCCTCGTCGAAGAACATGCCCTGCCCGTTCTCTTGCGCATAAATCGCGAGCACCGCCCCCATAGGCACGAAGACCTGCATCGGCACGCCGCCAAAGCGCGCGGAAAAGCCGATGTCCTCGTTGCGCAGGAAGAGGTCTCGCACGGCGCCGGCCGCGACATTGAGCACGATGCGGCCCTCCTTCACGAAGGCCATGGGCACCTGCACGCCCGGACGCGTGGCATCGACAAGGACGTAGGGCGTGAGATTGTTGTCATTAAGCCATTCGTAGATGGCCCGGACGAAGTACGGCCGGCTGGGCGTCATCGCAATATCCTCCTCAGACACACACATTCCTCTTAAGCAAAAAGGATGGCAACGCCATCCTTTTTGGTGATTCCTCCCGGCGACACCTTCCGCCGGGCCGACGCCGCGGACGGCGCCCGGTTCAGGCGTTGCGCATGTCGCGCTCGGAATCGGAGAGACTGACCATAAAGGCTTCGCGCGAGAACATGCGGTCCATGTAGCGCAGCATCTGCTTGCACTGCTTTTCCGGCAGCTCGATCTGCATCGCCGGCAGGCGCCACAGGATCGGGGCCAGCACGCAGTCGGCCAGCGACAGCTCCGGGCCCATCACGAAAGGACGGTTGTCGGTCATGATCGCGGAAAAGCTGAGCAGGTGGTCGCGGAATTCCTTGCGCGACTTGGCCACGGCCGCCTCCTTGCTCTTGGTCGAGAGGATGGTGTCCACATGCGGGCACCACTCGAACTCGGCACGACGAACGAAAAGGCGGGTCTTGGCACGATCAACCGGGTAAACGGGCAGCAGGGGCGGATGCGGGAAACGCTCGTCCAGGTACTCCATCATGATCATGGTGTCGAGATAGAGCGTGAGGTCGCGGTCCACCAGGGTCGGCAGTGAATTGAAGGGATTCAGGTCAGCCAGATCGTCCGGGCGATTGTTGATCACGTCGACCGACACCCCCTTTTCGGCGAGCACGATCCTGACCCGATGGCTGTAATGATCGGTTCCGTCCGAATAAAAGGTCATCGAAGACCGGCGAGTTACGACGCCCATGCTAGCACTCCCTCTGACACACGGCCCCTCGGGGTCCGGGCCGCTTACCCAGGGGCGGCAGCTTGCCACCGCCCCAGACAAAACGCCCGGGGGGTCCCGGGCGTGTACTGTACTTCAGTCCGCAGCCTTACTTGATGTCCTTCCAGTACTCTCTGTTCAGGAACCAGACGGGCACCAGCAGGATAAACAGGAAGAACAGGACGAACACGCCGATATGCTCGCGCTGGGCGCGATTCGGCTCGGCCAGGTAGGCCATGAAGTTCACGATGTCCCCAACGGCCTGCTTGTACTCTTCCGGCTTCAGGTCCTGCTCGAGGTCGGCCAGCACATGCGGCATGGCAACGTCCTTGAAGACCTTGTTGTTGACGCCATAGGGGCGCGCTTCATCCGGATAGAAGTTCAGCAGATAGCTGTAGACCCAGTTCGGCGAGCGCAGGCGCGTCTCCAGGGTCAGGTCGGGCGGCGGGGCGCCGAACCACTTGGCCTGGTCCTTGGCCGAGACATTGGTGGTGATCTGGTCGCCGCTCTTGTCGCTGGTGAAGTTCATGTACTGCTGCACCAGCTCCTTGTCGATGCCCAGGTCCGCGCCCATGCGCTCGTAGCGCATGAACTTGGCGCTGTGGCAGCCCAGACAGTAGCTCAGGTATAGCTTGGCGCCGTTCTGGAGGGAGGCCTTGTCCTGGTAGTTCACAGGCGCATGCAGGCACTCCTTCAGCTCGCCGCACTCACTGCCGCCGGCGGCCTGGGCCGACAGCGGGGCCAAGGCCAGGAACACGAAAAGAAACAGCTTTTTCATCAGTGAGTCCCCCCGGTTACACGCTCAGGCACCGGCTTGCACTTCTCGATGGAGGTGTAGATCGGCATGAGGATGAAGTACAGGAAATACGTGAGCGTCAGGATCTGCGCCAGCGTGGTGTTGCCCAGGCCGAGGGTGTGGCCGTCGGACGGCTGCACGCCAAGGTAGCCCAGGATCACGAAGGACACGACGAAGATGGCCAGCCACACCTTGCTCATCCAGCCCTTGTAGCGCATGGACTTGACCGGGCTGCGATCCAGCCAGGGCATCACGAACAGGATGGCGATGGCGCCGCCCATCACGATCACGCCCGGGAAGGCGGAGCCGAACATGGAAGGCGTGGCACGCAGCATCG
>JAJFBF010000064.1 GCA_020697295.1 Moraxellaceae bacterium
CGGCGACCTCGAAGGCCGCCGTGATGTCGAGGTTGGAAAGCTGGGCACTGGCCGAGAGCTCGATGCCGGTGGTGTCAGTGATGAAGAATTCCGGATCGATGACGTTGGAAAGATCAAAACCAAAGCCGAGCTCGAACAGCGCGCTGGCGTCGAGGTCGAGCGCAGCGGACGCCGAGAGATCGAGGCCGATGCCGTCCAGGGACGGGATGCCGACCAGTTCGCCCAAATCCGCCAGGTTGATGCCGAAGGCATCGTCGTAATGCGCGCTGAATTCCGCGGACAGGCCGAAGTTGAAGGTGTTGTCCGCATAGGACATCGAAATCAGGTCGAAGGTGCCGGCCAGCTCGCCGGTTTCCGCGGTGAGGTCGGACTGGGCGCCGTTGGCGCCAAAGGTGATATCGAAACTGCCCGGCTCGCCGGCAACAGCGGCCACGCTGACCGTGCTGGCGCCCAGCGCCGCGTTCAGCGCGTTCTGGATGTTGGTGGCAAGGGCGGCATCGTCGGCGGTCCAGGCGATGTCACCGGTGCCGGTCGCGCCGAGGGCGAGCGAGAACACGCCTCCGGTGGTTTCGCTGATGGCGAGGCGCTGTACTTCCGCCGTGGAGGCCGTGCCAGCCACCTGTTCGGTGATGGCGATGCCTGGCACATCCAGGCCCAGCACTTCGGCAAGGCCGTTGTTCAGGTAGCTCTGCAGTTCCTGGATATTGTTGGAGAGGTCGCGTGCTTCGCCGATGGCATCGCGCATGGCGGCCAGGAAGTCGACCCCGCCGCCGCCCAGCAGCTCGGCGGCGGACTTGTTGATGAGCGGAATGCTGTCATAGATCGCGCCCGGCTCGCCGGCGCTGAGGTTGCTGCTGTCCACGCTCAGGGCGGACTGCGGGCCGGCCGCGCGCCAGGTGATGTCATAGCTGCGCGAGCCGGATACGGTCACATTCGCCGCGCCGGCGCCGAACATGGCGGCGGCATTGAGCGCCGCCTCGATACCGGCGGCAATGTCGCGGTCGTCGGCATCCCAGTCGATGCTGGCCGTGACGTCGCTGCCCGAGGTCAACGTGAAGCTGCCGTCGACGGCATTACCCAGGGTGAGGCGCTGCACGGCGGCGGTGCCGCTGCCGGCCGTGGTCTGGATTACATTGGCACTGACGCCCTGTCCGTCCAGGTCGCCCTGGAGCACGCGGAAGGACTGCTGGTCGCCAGCTTCGGCGAAGGCCAGCGCGAAAGTGCCGGCCGCCGTCGTGGTGACGGTGACCGTGCTGGCGCCCAGCGCGCTGTCGAGCGCGGCCTGGATGTTGGCGGCGAGCGTGGCGTCGGTGGCGCTCCAGGTGATGTTGCCGGTGGTGACCTCGCCGAGATTCAGCGCAAAAGTGCCGCCGGTGACATTCTCAAAGGAAACCTGCTGCGTTTCGGCGGTGCCGGCCACGCCGGTGGTGAGCTCCGTGACCGCGGCTTCGACGATGGTGCCGGGTTCGGTGCCGACCAGTTCATCGAGGACCATGAAAAGGCCCTGGATGATCATGTCGAGCGAGACGCCCTGCATGTCGAAGATCTCGTCCATGCCGTACACATTCACCGTATTGGGCACCGCGGCGATCATTTCCAGCAGGGAGGCGCCGGCCGGCAGGTCGCCGCTAAAGGCGGAGATCGCGCCCAGCTGGCCGTCCACGCCCGAGAAGACGCCACCGAAGGAGACCGGCAGGAAGACTTCGTAGCCGGCGTCGGCATCCAGGTCGGGCATGCCGATGAGGCCGAGGAAGCCGGCCTCGTCAAGGTCGGACACCAGCAGGTGCGCGTCGGTGCCGAACTCCACCTCTGCGTGCACGCCGATGATGCCGTTGTTTACCTCGACGCCGAAGGGACCGACATTGAGGCCGAAATCGTAGGTATTGCGCAGGCTGCCCTGCGCGACGTCGTAGCCCACCGTGCCGTCGATGGTGATCAGAGTGACGTCGTTGACGCTGTCATAGGCGACGCCGAGGACGCGGTAATAGCCGTCGTTGCCATAGGAATCCAGCACGGCGATGTCATCGCCCGTGCCGAAATCGGCGGAGATGTCGCCCGCGATGGAGAAGCGCGCATTGCCGCCGTCGGCGATGCCGTTGTCGTCGGTCAGGATGTCGACGATGTCATGCGCGGCGTGGCCGACCTGGAAGCCGGCAGTGACGCCGGGCTGCTCGACATAGAAGTCGCCGTTTTCGTCGAGGCCGAAGATGAAGGTGAGGTCAATGGCCGCCTCGACGCCGATCTGGTCGCCCTCGACCGAGAAGAAGCCGCCCAGCGCGTCGACGCTGAGGTCGACATTGTCCTGGTAGCCGACCGTGCGGATGACGACCACGAATTCATTGGGATTGGTGGAGCCGGAGCGGTCGATCTGCACGAGGCCGGTCAGCGCGGCATCGGCCTGCAGATAGTCGATCATGCCCTGCACGGTGGCGCCGTTGCCGACGGCCGTGAAATAGGCCTCCACGGAATCGTAGAGCGCGTCCATGCCATCTGCGATGGCATCGCCGACGCCGGTGGCGGCGGCATCGAGGCCATCGTCGAGGATCTCGCCGATACTGATGTCGAGCAGCGGGAGCGTCAGGCTGCCGAAATAGCTGTCGACGCTGTCGCCGAAGCCGTCGGCCCAGTCACGGAAGACGGTGAGGCCGTTGAGGATCTTTTCCTGGTCGTCCTGCGCGCCGGCAAAGGCGCCCAGCACGCTGCCCTCCCCCGTGCCACCCTGCGGCAGCGTGATGCGCATGCCTTCGGCCATGGAGTCGCGCATGATGGAGTCGATGGTGCCGTCGTGCGGCATGCCGAGCTGGTGCCCCATCTCGTGCATGACCACGGTGAGCAGGTCAATGCCCTCGGCCGCGCTCGTGCCCTCCGCGGCCCAGGCGAGATAGCCGGCGCCGTCCACGGCGAACTCGGCGTCATCGGCGGGCGTGGAATCCACATACCAGCCGTTGCCGTTGGCGGTGCGATCCAGGTAAATCTTGTTGAGGCCGGTCTGGCCGATGACGCCGGCGCCCAGGTCACTGAGCTCGAAGCGCAGTCCGCGCAGGAAGGCCTCGTCGGCACCTGCCGCGACCCAGCGCGAGATGGCTTCCTCGACGACGGGCGCGAGTTCGGTCTCGGTAAGTTCGGTGGTGACACTGCCCGAGGAGTCAGCCGTCAGTGAGAAGATGCCGCTGAGGCCACCCAGCACGGTGTCCTTGTAGAAGGTCTCGATGCCGGCGTCGATGACATCCTCGCGGAAGGCGGCCAGCAGGCCGCGCTCGTCGTCCGGCGCACCTTCGGTGTGGAAGGCGTAGAGCGAGGCGGTGGGATTGTTCTCGTCGCCCGTCCAGTAGAAGGTGACGCCGTTGCCGAGCACCTTGGCCTTGACGCCCTCCAGCTTCTCGCCGTCGTCATCCTCGAAGACGAGGCGGTCGTCGCCGCCGTCAATGCTTTCGTAGATGACATCGTGGCCCCACTCGCCCACGAACTTGTAGACGTTGTCCTCACCGTCACCGATAAAGATATCGTCGTTGCCCGAGCCCTCGATCTGCTCGATGGAGCTCATGGTGACATCGGCGGCTTCGCCCGGCGTGGTGCCGGCAGCGCGCAGCAGGCCACCGGTCCAGGTGTCCTTGCCGGCGTGGGCGAGACCGTTGGTCTCGATGCCGAGCTCGTAATAGTTGCCGGCGTTCTGCGTGGCGCCGGTAAAAGCAAAGCTGAACGGCGAGGCAATCGTACCGTTGCCCGTCACGGTGACGGCGGTGATGCCCTCCAGGGCGAGCAGCGCGGCCTGCACCTGCGCCGCAGTGGCGTTGGCAGCCAGCAGCGAGGTGGACTCGCCGTTATAGCTGAGGCTGAAGGCGCCACGGTCGGCGTCGTGGCCAAAAGTCTGCGTCGCGTTGGCGGGCGTGCCGGCGCTGGTGGTGTCGATGGCGGTCTGCACATGCACAAGCAAGGCGGCGTCGAGCGTCAGCGCCTTGAAGGCGCCCTCTTCCAGCGTTGCGTCGACAAAAGTGATGGCCCAAGGGCTGGCGGCAGTGCCGCTGCCGGTGACAGTGACGTCGGTAATGTCGCCCAGCGCTTCCAGCGCCGTGGCGATGACGGCTGGCGTCGCATTCCAGGCGATGGGACCGGTCTGCTGCGTGCCGTAGCTGAGCTTGAAGGTGCCGGAGAAGGCGTCGTGAACCAGGCTCTGGACGGTATTCGGACGTGCCCCGGCCGTTTCCTCGGTAATGGTGACGGTGCCGGCGCCGCCGGTGAGGCTGGTGGCGGTGGCGGTGATCGCTGCCTGCGGCACGGCGGTGTTGAAGGTGACGTCAAAGGTGTTTTCGGCGCCCGACTTGACGATGACACTCGTGCCGCTACCGATGATGGCGTTGAGCGCGCTCTCGATGCTCGCGGCCAGCGTCGCCTCGGTGGCGTCGTAGGAGATGGCCACGGTGGTCTGGCCGCCGAAGGTGAGCGTAAAGCTACCGCCGGTGGCGTCGACGAGCAGTCGCTGCACTTCCGCCACGCCAGCGCTGGCGGTAACGCCCGCTTCCACCTTGTTGACGGCCATGCCGGTGAAGACGTCGGCCGTGTTGAACGCCAGCGCACCGACGTTACCGCCCGTAAGGTCGGCATCGTGCAGCGTGATGACCCAGGGGTCGCCCAGTGTGCCGCTGCCGCTCACTTCCACGTCGCGGATATTGCCAAGGGCCTTCAGTTCGTCACGCAGCTGCTCGGCGGTGACGTCGTGCGCCAGTGGCGCGGTGACCTGTCCGCCGTAGGTGACGGTAAAGAGGCCGGCGTCGGCGTTGTGGCCAAAGGACTGCACGGCATTGGGGGCGAGGCCCTCGTTGAGCGTGCTGATCTCGGCGGCGGCGTTGGTGCCGGTAAGGCCCGTAGTGGTGGCCGTGAATTGCGGGTGGTAACCGTTGGCTGCCCAGGTGATATCGAAGGTCGAAGCGCCACTGTCGCTCACGGTGACGGTGCCCGCGCCAAGCAAGGTATCCAGGGCGGACTGGATATTGGTGAGCAGCGTGGCATCCGTCGCGGAATACGTGATGGCCGCGGTGGTCAGGTCGCCCAGCGTCAGCGTGAAGGTACCGCCGGTGGCATTGGTGAACGCGACCTGCTGGATTTCTGCCGAGGCCGGGCTGACCGTCGTGCCGGCCGTGGTGACGGCCGCGCCGAAAGTCGGCGCCCCGGCGGTGATGCCGCCAAGGTCGGCGCTCGCAACCGTCGCCTGCGCGCCGGCGCTGTTGTAGGTAAGCGTGAAGACATCGTTGCTGCCGGTGGTGGCGACGCTGACCACGCCGCTGCCCAGCGCCGCATCCAGCGCCTTCTGCATCGCGGTCTTGAGCGTGGCGTCGGTGGCGCTCCAGGCGATGGCGCCAGTGGTGTGGCCGCCCACGGTGAGCGTGAAGCTGCCGACGGTGCTGCCGCTGGCGCCGGTAAAGGTCAGCGTCTGCACTTCCTTCACGCCCGCCTGCGGTGCAGCGTCGACCTGGGTGATGACCTGCTTCAGGTTGCTGCTGTCGATGGTGAGCGGCTTGAAGTCGCCACTGTCGAGATCGGCATCGATGAAGATGATGCTCCAGGGGTCGTCCGGCGTGCCGGCGCCCAGGACGAGCACCTCGGTGATGCCGGTGAGCGACTCCAGGGCGGCCTTGACGTCGTCCGCACTGGCGTCAGCGGCCAGTGCCGCCGTGGTTTCGCTGCCGTAGGTGAGCGTGAAGCTGCCGCTGCACCAGGCGCCGGACTCGAGTTCGCTGACCGCGATCTTGGCGCCGGTGCCGGTCAGGCCCGCCACGTTGGCGGTGAGCAGCTGCTGCGGCGCGGTGGCGCTGAAGGTGACGGTGAAGTTGTCGGCGTCGTCAGAGGTATCGACGGTGACGGTGCCGGCACCCAGCACGGCGTCGAGCGCCGCCTGGATGTTGGCCTTCAGCGTGGCGTCGTCGTCGGCCCAGGTGATGTTGCCCGTGGTCCACTCGCCCAGCGTGAGGGTGAAATTACCGCCCGTGGCGGTGATCGCCAGGTTCTGCACTTCCTGCGCGCCGTCGAAGCCATCGTGCAGCACGGTCTGGACGGAGTTGCCCTGGGTGCCGTCCGAGATCTCGCTGATGGAGGCGCCGATGGCCTGCAGCGAAGTGGTGTTTGCAGTCAGCGCGGCCTGGGCGCCGTTGGCGCCCCAGGTGATGTCGAAGCTGTTGTCGGCGGTCGAGGTGACCGTGACGGAGCTGGGGGTCAGAGCGGAATTGAGCGCCGCCTGGATGCTGGCGGCCAGCGTGGCCTCCGTGGCGCTCCAGGTGATGGCGGCTGTGGTGTTGGCGCCCTGGGTCAGCGTGAAAGTGCCGCCCTGCACATTGGCCAGCACCAGGCGCTGCACCTCCGCCGTGCCGCCGTTGCCGGTGGTCTGCTCGGTGATGCTGGCGCTGATCGCCGCGGCCGGCGTGAGGCCGGCGGTGTTGATGCTGATCGGCGTCTGCGTGCCGTCGGTAGCGAAGATGAACTCGAAGGTGTTGTCGGCGGACGAGCCGGCGTAGAGTTTGTCGGCACCAAAGGCGGCATCGAGCGCGCTCTGGATGTTGCCGAGCAGCACGTCTTCGTCGGCATTCCAGGTGATGGCGGCGGTCGTGGTGGTGCCGTGCGTGAGGGTGAAGGTGCCGGCGCCGACATTGGCCAGCACCAGGCGCTGCACCTCCTGGATGCCGCTGAAGATTTCCGCAGTGACCTCGGCGCTGTAGCCGCTGCCCACATCGCCGTCGGTGTACCACGCCTGCTGCGTGCCCAGGTCGACGACGACGCCATCGTCCTCCGCATCGCCGAAGCCGACCATGTCGTCGCCGTCCATGCCGGCGATGGTGTCGTTGCCGCCGTTGCCGACGTTGAAGGTGTTGTCGCCGTCATTGCCGGTGAAGGTGTCGTTCCAGTCAGAACCGGTGACACCGGTCAGCGACGACACGGCGAAGTTGCTCATGAATTCGCCGATCGCGGGGACGCCCCAGGCGGCCAGCACGGCCTCGAGGCCGAACATGCGGGAACCGCTGACGGCCTCGGCGCTGCCGAAGGTGTACTCGAAGAGGTTGACTTCGTCCTGCTTGCCGAAGAGATCGATATACCACTGCGGCAGGAAATCGTTGGGATCGAAGAGCTCGAGCTTGTAGTCGACGCCGGCGCCGGCGTCGACCTGGATGCCGCTGGGATCGTAGTAGCGCGAATAATCGAGCACGAGGTCGCCGCCCGCGCTCACCGTACCGGCAAGCTTGGCGTTGCCGACGAAGCTGATGGTGGTTTCGCCCTCGCCACCGATGATGTTCTCGATGTCGTTGGCGATGATGTAGTTGCCATTGGGAATGGGCTCGGGGATCTCGCCGATGCCGAAGGCTTCCGCCTCGGTGTTGAGCATGCCGTCGCGCACGATGACGACGTTGGAGCCGATGGCCAGCGCCGGCATGCTGTTGGTGGCCAGCACCCCTTCCTCGCCCTCGACATTGGCGAAGAGCTTCTGGAAGGTGGCGAAGTTGGCAGTGGTGATCTCGTAGACGGTGATCTCGAGGTCGGCGTCGACACCGGACAGATCCAGGGTGTCGAAGGCCTCGGGCACGGTGACGCCCTTGATCACGATGTCCGGCACTTCCACCACGGCCGCGACGCCCCACACGCCGCTGAAGGCATAGGTGTCGCCGCCGGTCATGCCGGCGAGGATATGCACGCCGGGCGAGAAGGTTTCCGGAATGAACTCGCCGGCCACGGTCCCGAGCAGCGAATTGCCGATCTTGGCGATGTTCTGGCCGGTGTCGCCGAGGCTGCTGTCCTCGATGTTGTCTTCAAAGTCGAGCGCGTCGGTGAGCGGGTTGCCGCCGATCTCGAAGCGATCCGCGCCCGAGAAGTTGCCGTTGAGGATGGCGTCCTTGGCGGCGGCCGAAAGCCCGCTGAACCAGGTAGTGAAGGCGGCCTTGGGATCGGACAGGAAGTTGCTGCTCTGCCACAGCGCGCGCATGTCCTCGATCGACACGCCCATGTTGCTGCCGATCATGAGATTGGCGGCGCCGGCGTACGTGACATTGCCGATATTGAGCAGCTTGCCGGTGAACTGCGAGGCGTGCTGCGTATAGGTGCCCGGCTCGACTGCGCCAAGCTGGGCGACATCGGTCGCCGCCGGCGTGGTGAAGGTGACGTCCCAGCTGTAGCTGCCTGCGCTGCCGCTGCGGGTGACGTTGACCTCGATTTCCTTTTCACGCGTGAGGGCCGAACTGTCGACGATCATCAGCGGCACGTTCTTCGAGGCTTCGCTGGTGGCGACGAACTCGACGACCCAGGGGGTGTTTCCGCTGCCGTCGCCGGTGACCGTGACGGAGCTGACATTGGAGAGCGATTCGAGCTCGTCGCTGATGTCGTCGGCCGTGGCATCCCAGTCGATGGGGCCGGTGGTCTGGCCGGCGAAGGTGATCGTGAAGGTGCCGCCCTCGGCGCTGCGCGTGATGGACTGCTTTTCATTGGTGCCGGGATCGGCACCCTCATTCACCACCTTCACGGTGGCGGTGGCGACCGGATTCAGCGCTTCCAGCGCCGCCTTCACGTCGGCGTCGCTGGCGTTCCAGGCAATGGCGGCGGTGCGCTCTCCGTCGTATTCGAGATAGAACTTGCCCGTGGTGAGCGCGGACTCGATGCGTTGCACTTCGTTGGCAGAGGCCGTGGCGGTGCCGTCCTGCACGGTCGTGACCGTGCCGGTCCGGGTGTTGCCTTCCAGGCCCCAGTCGAACACCACGAGTTCGGGCGCGTTGCTGCCCTCGGTGTGGTCGACGAACTCGACCAGCCAGGGATCGGCCGCGGCGCCGCTGCCGGTGACGTTCACCGTGGTCACGTTGGGCAGCGCCTCGAGCGCGGCCTTCACGGCGGCGGCGTCGGCATTCCAGTCGATGTTTCCCGTCGTCTCGGTACCGAACGTCAGCGTGAAATCGCCGCCGGTGGCATCCACATCGACCTGCTGAATTTCCTTCAGCGGCGCCGTGCCCTCGGTGACGGTACTGACCGCCAGCTTCTGATCGCTGCGCGCGAGATCGGACGACATGGCGGCGAGCTGGTGGAAGGCGCCGGCGGCGGACTTGTCCGCAACGTCGGTGAATTCGAAGACGAAGGGATTGTTATAGGTCCCGGTCCCGCTGACAGTGACGCCGCCGGCGTTGACCGAGGTCAGCGCTTCCAGGGCAGTTTCGACGTCCGCCGCCGTGGCGTTCCAGGCCAGCGCGGCCGTGGTCTGGCCGTTGTAGGTCAGCATGAAGGTGCCGGCCTCTGCACTGTAGCCAAAGCGCTGCGTCTCGTTGTCGCGCGCGCCGCCGGTGAGTTCGGTGACGGCAATGCTCTTGCCGGTGCCAGCCAGCGACACGTCATTGGCGACGATGAGCGCCTGGTCCTGCTCTGCCGCGAAGGTGAGCTTGACCGTGCCGGCCTCGGCGCCGGCGGAAGCCGTGATGTTGTGCGTGGCAAGCGAGGCGTTGAGCGCCGCCTGGACATTGGCGACCAGCGTGGCCGGCGTCGAGCTGTAGGTGATCGGGCCCGTGGGGGTGCCGTCGAAGGTCAGCGTGAAGGTACCGCTGGTCACGCTCGTGAGCTTCAGTTGCTGCACTTCGCGTTGGCCGGCGCTGTCGTTATCGAGGCTGGTCACGACGCTGGCGCTGGATTCGCCCAGCCGCACCAGGGTCGCGTCGAGGAAGTCGCTGCCGGTGTAGTCGATGGTGTTCTTGACCATGAACTCGGGCAGTTCCAGCGCCATCAGGCCGTTCAGCGTGTCGACGCTGAGCAGGCCGCCAAGGTTGCGCACCCCTTCCCCGCCGATGATGTCGGCGTCGACGACAACGTCGTCCTTGAGCTTGAAGGTGTTTTCCTCACGGCCACCGTAGATCGTCGTGTTGGCGTCGATATGGGTGATGACGAGCTTGCCGTAGCTGGCCTCGCCAACCGGGTCCTCCACGAAAGGCAGCGCAAGATCCGCGGTCTTCTCGATGGTGAGCTGCACATGCCAGGCGCCGGTCTCGTTGCCGTCGGCGTCCGTCTCCATGACCTTCTCGAATTCGAACTCGAGGCCATCGGTGACCTGGCGGAAGTCCAGGACGAGGAGCTTGCCGGCCGCGCTGAGCGCCTCGGTGTCGAGCGTCAGCTCGCGGTCGCCCATGTCAAAGAAATTGCGCAGCAGCTCGGGGGTCAGCACGGCAAGGTTGCCGACGCCCTGGCTCCAGTCGTTGCCGAACAGCACGGTGCTGTCGGCGGCCGGCAGCTTCACGGTCTCGACGGCAAAGAAGCTTTCGTCGTGCAGCGCAGTGGGAGTGGCGGCTTCCTTGTCGCTGCCCACGGTGAGCAGGTCGCCGGCGGCAAAGCTGCCGCCGACTTCACCGGTGGACTGCGTCGTGCTCTTGAGCAGGTCCTGCGCGACGGTCGGCGTGAAGGCGCCGGTACCGGCCTGCAGGTAGCCGTTGGAGAGCACGAAGGTCATGTTGGCGCTGACGGCGCTGAAGTCGACAGTGTCGCCCTCACCGCCGCCCTTCACCAGCTCGGTGAGGGTGTCTGTGCCCCAGCCATTTTCGAACGTATAGGTGTCGTCGCCGGTGCCGCCGACAAGGGAGTCGTCGCCGGCGCCGCCGACAAGCGTGTCTTCGCCAGCGCCGCCTTTGAGCGTGTCCTTGCCGGCGCCGCCGGACAGCGTATCGTCACCGCCGCCGCCGTCGATGGCATCGAGGCCGGCGCCGCCCGCCAGGGTGTCGCCGCCGCTGTTGCCGATGATGGTGTCGTCGCCGCCGGCGCCGTCGATATAGTCGCCACGCGCGCCGGCCACCAATTGGTCGGCAGCCGAGCTGCCGACCACGGAGGAACTGCCACGGCTGCCCGTGGTGACCCCTTCCAGGTTGGCAAGGTCATAGGTAAAGGCCGGCTTGACGCCGTTGGCCGTGAAGGTGACATCAAACGTGTCCGTGCCTGCCGCGGCGACCGTAACGGTGTTGGCGCCAAGCACGTCGTTGAGCGCCGTCTGGATGCTGGTGGCCAGCGTGGCGTCGGTGCCATCCCAGCTGATCGCGCCCGTGGTCGTGCCGCCCAGTGTCAGGGTGAAGCTGCCGCCCTGCCCCTTGATCACCAGTCGCTGCACTTCGGCGGTCGTGGCGCTGCCGGCGACGCGCTCGCTGACGGAGATGCTGCGCGCGTCGGTGAATGTGTAGTCGATGGCGCCCGTGGCGCCATCGATCACGGCGCCGCCCCCCCTGGCCCCCACCGTCCTCGCCCCTGCACACCCGATAAGGAGGCTGGTGCCATCGCCGAACACGACCTTGCCGACGCCGGCAAAGGCGTTGTTCCCGAATCCCGCGACACCCTCGGTGACGGTGGTGACGCTGGCGGAAGGCGTGGTGCCGGTAAGCCCGCTGTCGTCGACGGTCAGTGCCGCACGGTCCCACTTCCAGTCACCGAAGGTGATCTCGAAAGGACCGGTGCCGGTGACGCTGACATCGCCGACGCCGGGCACGGCCTTGAGTGCCGCCTCGATGGCGTCGGCGCTCGCGTCCCAGGCCAGTTCGACGGTGGCGGTATCGAGCCCGATCGTGAAGGTGCCGCCAGTGGCGCCGGTCAGCGTGAGCTGCTGCTGCTCGAAGGCGGCCGTGACGGCACTGTCGGCCATGAGGCCGGTAGCGCGGCCCGCGGCCATGTCCACGGCCACGGCTTCGCTGCCAGAGAATTTCGTATAGTCCAGAACGTTGGTGGCGCCGGCAGCCTTGCTGGCGGTCTGCGTGATCGCGCCGGAAAGCGTGCTGTCGGCGGTGACATAGAAAACATTGGTGCCGGTGCCGCCCTTGATGGACGCGATGCCGGTAAGGTTCAACGTACTCGTGCCGTCCGAGACGGTGACGTCGCCGTTGGCGCCGAGCTCTATCTCGAGATCGGCGCTGACCAGGGAAAGATCCAGCACCGCACTCGCCGGCGAGGCCGCGCTCGTGATGGTGAGACCGTCCAGCCAACCGTCGTCGAGCGCGATGGTGTTGATGCCGCTGCCCAGGCTGACGATCTCCACTCCGATGATGGAGCCGGCGCCGGCGCCGGTCAGGGTATTGGCGCCGTTGACGATGCTGAAGCCGGTGGCCGCGGCGCCCACCGTCATGGTGAGGTCAGCGCTGAGGTCGGACAGGTCGAGGGTGTCGGTGCCGCCGCTCGCGGCCTCGATCACCTTGTCCGTGCCCCAGGCGTCGCGCGAGAGAATGTAGGTGTCGTCGCCGGCGCCGCCCGTGAAGGTATCGTTGCCGGTGCTGGTCGGCGTCGTGGTGCCGGTCGAGACCTTTTCGTCGTAGAGGCGGTCGTTGCCGGCGCCGCCGGTGAGGGTGTCGTTGCCGCCATTGCCGGCCAGCAGGTCGTCGCCGGCATTGCCGTTGATGACCTCGGTGCTGTTGTCGCCCAGGATCCGGTCGTCGCCCTTGCCGCTGTTGATGGTGTCGGCCGTCACAGTGGCGACTTCCCCGACCCGGTTCATCTGGTTCTTGAGCTGGTCGATGCGGATGACCGCCGCGCCCTCGAAGGTGAAGACGTTGGTGCCGCCGGCGCTGAGGAGGTTGCCCTTGAGGCTGGCGCCGTCCTTGAAAATAAAGGTGTTGGTGCCGGTGCCGCCCGTGATGTTCTCGACATTGGTGGCGGTGACCTTGTTGCTGCCGCCGGCGGTGACCTCGATCTTGCCGCCGGTATAGATGGTGAAGGTCAGGTCACTGGTGACCGCGCTGAAGTTGAGGGTGTCGTCAACGCCACCCGTGCCCGCCTCGGACACAGTGTCGGTGCCAAAGCCGTTGTTGAAGACATAGTTGTCATTGCCGGCCTGGCCGATCAGCGTGTCGTTGCTGGCAAGGCTGGTCAGCGTGTCGTTGCCGACAGTGCCGGTGATGTTGGCCAGCGTGTAGTTCCAGATGCCGGCAGGCTCAACGGTAAAGGCCGCCGTCTCGATGACGCCGGTGGACACCTCGAGGATCCAGTCCCCGCCCGATCCGGTGCCGTCATCGGAGGCCGCGACATCAGCGCCGGTGAACACCGCCAGCTGCTGCACGAAGGTGACGCCCGCTTCCTCATGCCCGACGTCGCAGCCATAGAGCAGCAGGTCGCCATCGGCCGCCAGGGCACGGCCCC
Source organism: Moraxellaceae bacterium (assembly GCA_020697295.1). GTDB lineage: Bacteria > Pseudomonadota > Gammaproteobacteria > Pseudomonadales > Moraxellaceae > UBA2031. The sequence goes on from JAJFBF010000064.1 coordinate 13,111, forward strand.
AGGTGGCCAGACGCGCCTGCTCGTCATCGAGACGGCTGGTGGAGAGCGTGCTCGTGCCGAGACGCACACTACCCTGCGTCCCATGCGAGAGCAGGTGCACGGCGGTGAGGCCGACATAATTTTCCAGGATGTCGCTGACCTGCGCGACGCCGTCGCGCGTTGCATCGAGGATGATAATGTCGAGCTGGCTGCCGTCCGCGCGCGTCCAGCTGATTAGACGCGGTCCAGTCTCCTCCTCCGCTGCCACGGTCGGGGTGTCGCTGGTGGACGCATCCCCGGCGGACGGACTGGTGGCGTCATCGGCCACCTCCGCATCCGCGGAGCTGTCGGCCACGGCCAGCAGTGCCGCGATATCCGCCACCGGCGCATTCAGGATCTGCGCAATCAGCTTGTCGATCTCGGCGACGCTGCCGTCGACGATGACGACTTCACTCGCCCCGCCCAGCGACTGCTGGGCGATCCATTCAGTGGGCAGCGTGGCCGGCACAAAGCTCTCGGCATCGGCCGTGACGGTGGCGTCAGCCGACAGGAAAAGACTGTCGTCGCCGCTGGCGACGATCTCGCTGCCGGCGACCACATCACCGGTCTGGTCGGCCGGCAGCTCGGGGTAGCTGTCGGGCGCCGAAATCGGCTCCGCCAGCAGCGCGCCCCCATGCGCGTCGGTGGTCACCAGCGCATCCGCATCCGGCATCGCCTGCAGGGGATCGTTCAGGTCATCCGGCGGCAGCCCGAAGTCGCCGGAGAGGAGCACGCGCGCCTCCATGGCCTCGAACAATACCTTGCGACGGAAGCCGGCGTTCTGCTCGGGCTGGGCGGCAATTTTCGATGCCGGCGTCCCTTTGCGCTTGAACCATCCGAAGACCATGACCGTTCCCCTTTCCTGACCTCTCCGGCGTCACTGCCGGTGCAGTCGATTTGATTTCTTCTTGTGTTTCCGCCGCCATCAGGCCGGCGAAAAGCTTCCTTTGCTGACCGCAGCTTGCGCCGCGGCCGGGAGTACGGCGCCGCGCTGTCAGCGCGCGGGCGCCTTGCCCGGCGACTGCGCCGGTGTCGCCACGGGCGCCGCTTCCGGCGCCTGCGCCTGGGCCTGCTCGGCTGGCGTCGACAGCGGCACATCAACCCGCGCCTCTTCCTCCAGCGTCACCAGCTGGCTGTTGAGCGCGGCCAGGTCGCCCTGCTTGAGCTGGCCGGTGGCCCGGCGCAGCTTGATCCAGTTGTTCAGGTAGTCGTAACGCGCCAGGGCGAACTGGTAGCGGTCGGCATAGAGGTCTTCCTCGGCATCCAGCACCGTCATGCTGGTGTAGAGGCCGGCCTGGAAGCCGCGGCGCTTGGTTTCCACCGCCAGCTCCTGGGCCTTCACCGCCTGCTCCAGCGCCCTGGCGCGACGGATGGAACTGAGGATGCCCTGGTAGGCGGCGCGGGTCTGGCGCTCCACCTCGCGGCGGGTGCGCTCCAGCTCGTCCTTGGACTGCTCGTAGCGGGACGCCGCCTCCTTGCGCTTGGCCCAGACGCTGCCGCCGCTGTAGATCGGCAGGTTCAGGGCCAGGGTGATTTCGTCGGACTCGGTTTCGCTGCCGCCACCGAACAGCGAACCGTCGGTGGTGCGCTCGTTGTGCTTGAAGCGCAAATCGAGGGTCGGATAGTGGCCGGCGCGCTGCCGTTCCACTTCGCGGTCGGCAATGTCCACGGTCATGCGCTGGATCTGGAGCTCGATGTTGCCATCCGCCGCCGCCTTGACCCAGCTGTCCACCGGCAGGGGATCCGGCGCCGCCAGCTGCAGCTCGCGCGCCACCGGCTTCAGGTTTTCCGGCGTCGAGCCGGTGAGCTCGCGCAGGGCCTCGAGGGCATCTTCCCAGGCGTTCTGCTTGGCCATCAGCTCGGCTTCCACCTGCGCCATGCGCGCCTGCGCATCGAGCTGGTCGGTACGACGGGCCAGGCCACGGCGGTAGCGGGCATCCGCGTCCTCGAACTGGCGGGTGGACGATGCGAGCTCGGCCTTGGAGAGGATGACGGCGTCACGCGCCGCCAGCGCCCCGAAGTAGGCCTCCGCCACGCGCAGCTGCAAATCCTGGCCGGCCTGCAGGGCCCGGGCCTCGGCCTGGTCCTCCTGCACGCGCGACTGCTTCCAGGCCTCGATGCGGTCCCAGCGGAACACTGCCTGCGAGAGAGTCAGGCTGAGGTCATCGGTGCCATAACTGGCGCTGCCTTGCTGGAACACCTGGTTATCGGAGCTGACCACGGTCTGGTCCGTATCAATGACCTGCAGCTCGACATTGATCTGCGGAAGGTAGCCGGACCGCTGCTGCCGGGCCTGCTGCCCGGTCACCCGCACCTGCTGCTGGGCGCTGCGGAACTTGGGGTCATTGGCCTGGGCCGCCTGGTAGATCGCCATGAGGTCTTCGGCGTAAGCCAGTGGCATCGCCAGCGCGAACAAGCCGGCGCCCGCCAGGACAGGCCGGAGAAATCCCTTCAATACCGCATTAACTAACATCCGCATCCCCTTGTAATTCTTTGACTTTTTAGAGTCGAAAAGCCGGCGCCAGGATCGCTTGCCCTGGCCCTGCCGCTACGCACGCAGGGCCAGGAAACCCCGGCCAAAGCGCAGCAAAATTCGAACAAAAAAGTGTGACCAGCTAGGCAATTTATCCTAGTTAGTCATGCGGAAAAACCATCAAAAAAAAATATTCAGATCCCGCCGAAAACACCCCCTACATTCATGGGTAGTCGATAGGGGTAAGCCGGAAAGAAGGCGCCGGGCGGCGCGACAAATCGCGTCGCAGAGGCAAAAGAGGACTGCGGCCCGCCCCAAAACAGGGCGACCGGTCGAGAGGAAAAGCGGAAAAATCAAGCGTCGTCGGGACGGAACCAGTTCAGGCGATCGCGCAGCTCCACCACCCGCCCGATGATGGTCAGGGTGGGCGCCTGGATGCCGCTGCCGGCCACCTTGCCGGCGATGTCGGCCACCGTGCCCACCACCACCTGCTGCTGCGGCGTGGTGCCCTGCGCCACCAGCGCCACCGGCATGTCGGCGGCCATGCCGTGCCGGACCAGCTCCTGGCAGATGTGTTCGAGCCCGGTCAGGCCCATATAGAGGACCAGGGTCTGGTGCTCGTGGATCAGCTCGGCCCAGGGCAGCTCGGGCGAGCCTTCCTTGAGGTGGCCGGTGACAAAGCGCACCGACTGCGCATAGTCGCGATGCGTCAACGGGATGCCGGCATAGGCGGCGCAACCGCTGGCCGCGGTGATGCCGGGCACCACCTGGAAGGGCACCCCGGCGGCGGCCAGCTCCTCGATCTCCTCGCCGCCGCGGCCAAAGATGAAGGGATCCCCGCCCTTGAGGCGGCAGACGCGCTTGCCCTCCCCGGCCAGGCGCACCAGCAGCTGGTTGATGTCCTCCTGGGGCACGGCGTGATGGGAGCGCGCCTTGCCCACATAGATGAAGTCGGCGTCGCGCCGGCACAGGTCCAGGATGGGCTTCGACACCAGGCGGTCGTGCACCACCACGTCGGCCTGCTGCATCAGGCGCAGCGCGCGGAAGGTCAGCAGGTCGGGATCGCCCGGCCCCGCTCCTACCAGGTAGACCTCGCCCACGCTGGAAGGGGTCGCGGCAGCAAAGGCCGCGCGCAAATGCACCCGCGCCTCGTCCTCGCGCCCGGCATAGACCAGCTCGGCAAAGCGCCCCTGCAGCTCGTGCTCCCAGAAGCCGCGGCGGGCATTGGTGTCGGGAAAGACCTGCTTGGCCAGGCCGCGGAACTCGCCGCAGATGGATGAAAGACGACCATAGGCGGCGGGAATCGTGGTCTCCAGGCGAGCGCGCAGCAGCCGCGCCAGCACCGGCGACTGGCCAGCGCTGGACACCGCGATCACCAGCGGCGAGCGGTCGACAATCGACGGAAAGATGAAGGAGCACAGTGGCGGATTGTCCACCACGTTCACCGGCAGGTGGCGCGCGCGGCAATCGGCCGACACCTGGCGGTTCACCGCCTCGTCGTCGGTGGCGGCGATCACCAGCGCCGCACCCGCCAGGTCCTGCTCATCGTAGGGACCGACGCGGAAGCTGCCCTCGCCCTCCGCCAGCTTCGCCAGCAATGCCTCGCCGATCGCGGGCGCCACCACATGCACGCTGGCGCCGGCGCGCATCAGCATGGAGGTCTTGCGCAGCGCGATATCGCCCCCGCCCACCACCAGGCAACGCTGGTCGCGCAAATTCAAAAAGATCGGCAAATAGTCCACGCAAGCTCCCGCTAACACCCTGTTGGTCGGGCTTCAGCCCGACTGCAGCGTCGGGCTAAAGCCCGACCCACAAATACCCTGCCAAAAAAAACCCGAAGCGCAGCATTCCGCCGCGGCCTCGGGCTCCATTGCACCGAAAAATCACTCTCGCTGGAAGCGGGACGTCATTGCCGCCGCCTCCCCGACCGGCCCCTAAGGATGGCGACCAGGGTACGGCCCACGGCCAGGCCGGAACCGTTCAGCGTGTGCACGAGCTCGGGCTTGCCCGCTTCATTGCGGTAACGGGCCTGCAGGCGTCGTGCCTGGAAAGACTCGAAGTTGGAGCAGGAGGAAATCTCGCGGTACTTGCCCTGCCCCGGCAGCCACACCTCGATGTCATAAGTCTTGGCCGCCGAAAAGCCCATGTCGCCGCCGCAGAGCACGATGACGCGATACGGCAGGCCCAGCGCCTGCAGGATGGCCTCGGCGTGCCCGGTCAGCTCCTCCAGCAGGCGGTGCGAATCCTCGGGCTTCGCCACCTGCACCAGCTCGACTTTCTCGAACTGGTGCTGGCGGACCAGGCCGCGGGTGTCCTTGCCATAGGAGCCCGCCTCCGAGCGGAAGCAGGGCGTATGGCAGACCAGCTTCAAGGGCAGTGTCGCGCCATCGAGGATCTCGTCGCGCACGATATTGGTCACCGGCACTTCCGCCGTGGGAATCAGGTACAGGGGCTTCTCGCCACCGGTCTTGAACAGGTCCTCTTCAAACTTCGGCAGCTGGCCGGTGCCGCGCAGGCTGTCGGCGTTGACCAGATAAGGCACATACACTTCCTGGTAGCCGTGGCGCTCGGTGTGCGTATCCAGCATGAACTGCGTCAGCGCGCGCTGCAGCCGGGCCAGCGGCCCCTTGAGCACGGAAAAACGGCTGCCGGCGATCTTCACCGCGGTCTCGAAATCAAGCAGCCCAAGGGCCTCGCCGAGGTCGGCATGATCCTTCGGCGCAAAGGCCATCTCGCGCGGCGTGCCGATGCGGCGAAGCTCGACGTTGTCGTCCTCGCCCTTGCCCGCCGGCACCGACTCGTGCGGCAGGTTGGGTAATGTCAGCTGCAGGGCCTCGAACTCCACCTGCACCTGCTCGAGCTGCGCCTGCGCCGATTTCAGCTGGTCACCAACGGCATTCATCTCGGCCATCACTGCGGCCACGTCTTCGCCCCGGGCCTTGGCCTGGCCGATGCGCTTGGAGCCGGCATTGCGCTCCGCCTGCAGGCGCTCGGCCTCGGTCTGCAGCGCCTTGCGCCGGTCTTCGAGCGCGGCGATGGCGGCGGTATCCAGCGTCATGTTGCGCACGGCAAGGCGGGCGGCCACGAAGGCGAGGTCGTTACGCAGCAGTTTCGGGTCCAGCATGATGGGTCTTCGTTCCTGAAAAGTCGGTCGTCAAAAAATCAAAACTGTTTGGCCAGCAGCGCCCCGGCCATCGTGGCCAGCAGGCATACCGAAAAGCTGGCCAGGACATTGGCCAGGGCGAACGCCAGGCGCCCGTCCTCGATCAGCTTCCAGGTTTCCCAGCTGAAGCTGGAGAAGGTGGTGAAGCCGCCCAGCACGCCAGTCACCAGCAGCAGGCGCATATTCTCGCGCACCTCGCCGCCCTTGAGCACCCACGCCATGACCAGGCCAATGGCGAAGCTGCCGGCGATATTGACGAAAAGCGTGCCCCAGGGAAACGGGGACTGCGCCCAGCGGTTCACCGCCAGCGCCGCCAGGTAGCGGGCCGCGGAGCCCAGCGCCCCGCCCAGCGCCACCAGCAGCAAAGGCTGCAGCAGGCTCATTTGCCGCCCCCGGCCCGGCGCCGCGGAATGCGCTGCCAGTCGCTGGCGGCATCCTTTTCGCGCAGGTAGGTGAGCTTGTCACCTATCCTGATTTCCAGCCCGCGCGGCACCGGCTCGTAAAAGCGCTCCGCCGCCAGGGCCTCGGGCAGATAGCTCTCGCCCGGCACGTAGGCCTCGGGGAAGTCGTGGGCATAATGGTATTCGGCGCCGTAGCCCTGCGCCTTCATCAGTTTGGTCGGCGCATTGCGCAGGTGCAGCGGCACCTCCAGCGTTCCGGTTTCCTCGACCCGGCGCCGCGCCGCCTTCCAGGCCATGTACACGGCATTGCTCTTGGGCGCCGCGGCCAGATAGGCCACGGCCTGGGCAATGGCCAGCTCGCCTTCGGGCGAGCCCAGGCGCTCCTGCACGTCCCAGGCGTTGAGGCACAGCGACAGCGCGCGCGGGTCGGCGTTGCCGATGTCCTCGGAGGCCATGCGCACCACGCGCCGCGCCACGTAGAGCGGGTCGCAGCCGCCGTCCAGCATGCGCGCCAGCCAGTACAGCGCGCCGTCCACCGAGGAGCCGCGCACCGACTTGTGCAGCGCCGACATCTGGTCGTAGAAATACTCGCCCTGCTTGTCGAAGCGGCGGGCATTGCCCTGCACGCTCTCCGCCACCACCGCCTCGTTGAGCTCGCCGGCCTCGGCCAGGTCGACGGCGATCTCGAGGATGTTGAGCGCGCGCCTGGCATCGCCGTCGGCGGCACGGGCCACCTGGCGCAACGCGGCCTCGTCGGCCTTGATGCCGAGCGCGCCAAGACCGCGCTTGCTGTCGGTCAGCGCCTGCCGCAGCAGCTCCAGCAGGTCCTCTTCCTCCAGACTGCGCAGCACATAGACGCGGGCGCGGGAGAGCAAGGCGTTGTTGAGCTCGAAGGAAGGATTCTCGGTGGTAGCGCCGATAAAGATCAGCGTGCCGTCTTCGACATAGGGCAGGAAGGCATCCTGCTGCGACTTGTTGAAGCGGTGCACTTCATCCACGAACAGCACCGTCTTCTCGCCCAGCTGCTTGTGCAGCTGCGCCTCGTCGATGGCGGCGCGGATTTCCTTCACGCCCGAAAGCACCGCCGAAAGGGCGATGAAGCGCGCATCGGAGGCGCCGGCCATGAGCCGCGCCAGCGTGGTCTTGCCGACGCCGGGCGGCCCCCACAGGATCATGGAATGGATGTGGCCGGCCTCGATGGCCTCGCGCAGGGGCTTGCCGGGCGCCAGGATGTGGTGCTGGCCGGCATACTCCTCCAGGCGCTGCGGGCGCATGCGCGCGGCGAGCGGCTGGTAGGGAGCGTCGGCCATGGCGCGCAAGCCGTCAGAACTGGTCGATGATGTCCACGCCCTTGGGCGGGACGAAATCGAAAAAGCCCGCCGGGAAGGCCGGGTTCATCCGGATATCGCTGAAGCGGATGGCGGTGCGCTGGCCGAGGGTGTCGGTCAGCTCCATCTCGATGAGCTGGCCCTGCCGGAAGCGCACATGCATCTGCTCGAAGAGCGCCTCCTTGCCACGCGGCACCAGCACGAAGGTCTGCTCACCCGCCGCGCCCGGCACCTCGCTGATGCCGAAGCTGGCGCCAAGCTGGCGCGGATCGCCGGAGAGCAGCAGCGCCGGCGTATTGCCGACCTGGGAGTCGAGCTTCTGCTTGGTGGCCTGCATGAGGTCCGGGTCATAGATCCAGAGCGTCCTGCCCGCGGTCAGCACCAGCTGTGGCGCCGGCTTCAGCACCTCCCAGCGGAACATGCCCGGGCGCTTCACCGCCATTTTCCCGCTTTGCACCGCCTGCGGACGGCCCTTGCCGTCGACGGTCTGCTGGGCAAAGGTCGCCTGCATGCCCTGGATACTGCCCAGCACCTTCACCAGGCGGCTGGCGGCATCGTCGGCCGCCTGCGCCAGCGCGGACAGGCCGCACAACAGCATTACGCTCATCAATCGTTTCATCACAGCTACTGCTCCCGGCCCGGCACGATCACTTCGCGCTGGCCATTGGTCTGCATGGGGCTAACGATGCCGGCCATCTCCATGGCTTCAATCAGGCGCGCGGCACGGTTGTAGCCGATCTTGAACTTGCGCTGGACGAAGGAAATGGAAGGGCGCCGGCTCTCCATGACGAAAGCCACGGCCTCGTCGTACAGCGCATCGGACTCCGGATCACTGCCCATGTCGTCACCGCTGCCGCCGAATTTGCCGCCGTCAGTTACCTCTAACGTTCCTTCGAGGATTTCGTCGACATAGTCGGGCTCACCGCGGGCACGCCAGTCGGCGCAGACGCGGTGCACTTCCTCGTCGCTGACAAAGGCCCCATGCACGCGCTCGGGCAGGCTGGTGCCGGGCGCGAGGTAAAGCATGTCGCCATGGCCGAGGAGCTGTTCGGCGCCGCCCTGGTCCAGGATGGTGCGGGAGTCGATCTTGGACGACACCTGGAAGGCGATACGGGTCGGCACGTTGGCCTTGATGAGGCCGGTGATCACGTCCACCGAGGGGCGCTGGGTGGCCAGGATCAGGTGGATGCCGGCGGCACGCGCCTTCTGCGCGATACGCGCAATCAGCTCCTCGACCTTCTTGCCCACCACCATGATCATGTCGGCGAATTCGTCGACGACCACCACCACATACGGCAGTTTCTTCAGCGGCGGCGCGGATTCCTCCAGGGCCGAATCCACCCCCGGCTTCCACAGCGGATTGGGAATGGTCTCGCCACGCTCGGCCGCTTCATCGATCTTCTTGTTGTAGCCGGCCAGGTTACGCACGCCCATGGCGGCCATCAGCTTGTAGCGGCGCTCCATCTCGCCCACCGACCAGCGCAAGGCATTGGCGGCGTCCTTCATGTCGGTGACGACGGGCGTCAGCAGGTGCGGGATCTTGTCGTAGACCGAGAGCTCCAGCATCTTGGGGTCGATCATGATCAGGCGCACATCCTCGGGCGTGGCCTTGAACAGGATGGACAGGATCATGGCGTTGACGCCCACCGACTTGCCGGAGCCGGTGGTGCCGGCGACCAGCAGGTGCGGCATGCGGCCCAGGTCGGCCACCACCGGCTTGCCGGCGATGTCCTTGCCCAGCGCCAGCGTCAGCGGCGACTCCTTGCTCTCATACACCTGCGACGAGAGGATTTCCGACAGCTTGACCATCTCGCGGTCTTCGTTGGGCACCTCGATGCCGACCACGGACTTGCCGGGAATCACTTCCACCACGCGCACGGAAATCATGGCCAGCGAGCGCGCCAGGTCCTTGGCGATATTGCTGATGCGCGCCACTTTCACGCCGGGCGCGGGCTGGATCTCGAAACGGGTGATGACGGGTCCGGGCTGCACCGCCACCACGGTGGCGTCGACATTGAATTCCTTGAGCTTGAGTTCGAGCAGCCGCGACAGGCCTTCCAGCGCCTCGGCGCTGTAGCCCTTTTTCTTGCTGAAGTCGGGCTGATCGAGCAGCGCCAGCGCCGGCAGGCGGCCCGTGGGGGACGCCTCGGCATCAAACAGGCCACGCTGCTTTTCCTTCTGGGCGCGCTCGGAGCGCTTGATGGGCGTCACCGCCAGCGGCGTGATCACCGGCGCCGCCCGCTCCTCCTCCACCGGCTCCGGCCGCAGGCGCGGCTTCTTCACGACGGCCGCCGGCGCCACCACGGGATCCCGGCCGAGGACCGGTTCGGCGCGCGCGTCGTCAGCACGGGAAATCTGTGCCTTGACGCGATTGTTGCTGAGCGAAAGTTCAAAAGCCGGGGAGGCTTCCTCCAGCGCCTTCTTCATCGCACGGCGCTCGCGCCAGGCGTCGACATACTCATTGAAGCGGCCGTGGACGATGGCGCCCAGCACATTGCCCGCATCCCACAACAGGTGCCCGATGCTGTCCATCAGCCAGAACCAGGACAGCCCCGTGGCCAGCGTGATGCCGATCAGCACGATGGTGAGCAGGAGGATGCTGCCGCCGGCCAGGCCAAAACCGCCCAGCATGGCGCGGCCGATCTCGAGACCAAAGATGCCGCCGGAAGCGTTGCCCAGGTCGGCGGTGGGTTCATGCGCATGCAGCGCCAACAGGGCGGCGCAGCCCAGCAGGGCGACGCACAGGCTGAGCAGGCGCCAGCCCAGGTGCAGCAGTGGCGCCTCCTGGCGCCAGAGCCAGAATACCTGCACAAAGACGAACACCGGCAGCAGCACGCCGGCATGGCCGAAGCCGGTATAGAAGATGTCGGCCAGGAAGGCGCCGACGCGGCCGCCGCCATTGCTGACGGTATCGGCGCCGACATGGCTCCAGCCCGGGTCGCCCGCCGAGTAGGTGGCGAAGACGACCAGGAGGTAGAGGCCGAGCGCGGACCAGAGGAGGGTTTTGATTTCGCGCGAGCCCTTGCGCGGGGCGGGCTCGCGGACGTCCGTCTTACTCACGTGAATGTCTCAAGACCAGCAAGGGGGCATTGTAATGGCTGGGCCGGATTATGCCATGCCGCCCTACCCCTCCAAGCCGGGAAAACCCCTTTTGTGTCATGTAATTGTGCGACTTCCCTCAGGTCATCCGTAATACGCCTTCCCCCCTTCACCCGCCGCACAACTCGATAACCCGCCTTTAAGCCTTGTTCCGTATACTTGCTCCCGGGCCCGGGATGGCGACAATGCTGCCCTGCCTTACTGCATCACGACCCCAAGGAGTTTTCATGTCTGTCCAGCACCATCGCCTGCTGATCCTCGGTTCCGGCCCGGCCGGCTACACCGCCGCCGTCTATGCCGCCCGCGCCAACCTCAAGCCGGTGGTGCTCACGGGCATGCAGGCGGGCGGACAGCTCACCACCACCACCGAGGTCGACAACTGGCCGGGCGACGCCCACGGCCTCACCGGCCCGGCGCTGATGGAGCGCATGCAGGCCCATGCCGAACGCTTCGGCACCCAGGTGATCTTCGACCACATCAACCAGGTCGACTTCAAGGTGCGTCCCTTCCGCCTCAAGGGCGATGCCGCCGAGTACACCTGCGACGCCCTCATCATCGCCACCGGCGCTTCCGCCCAGTACCTCGGCCTGCCCTCCGAGGAAGCCTTCATGGGCCGCGGCATCAGCGCTTGCGCCACCTGCGACGGCTTCTTCTACAAGGGCCAGCGCGTCATGGTCATCGGCGGTGGCAATACCGCCGTCGAAGAAGCGCTTTACCTCTCCAACATTGCCGACCACGTGACCCTGGTGCACCGCCGCGACAAGCTCAAGTCCGAGAAGATCCTGCAGGACCACCTCTTCGCCAGGGAGAAGGAAGGCAAGATCACCGTCATCTGGAACCATTTCCTGGATGAGGTCCTGGGCAACGATGGCGGCGTGAACGGCGTCCGCCTGCGCAGCCGTCTCGACGACAGCACCCAGGAAGTCGAGGTGGCAGGGGTTTTCATCGCCATCGGCCACAAGCCCAACACCGACATCTTCATGGACCAGCTCGACATGCATAACGGCTACATCAAGGTGAAGAGCGGCAGCGAGGGCAACGCCACCGCCACCAGCGTGCCGGGCGTATTCGCCGCCGGCGACGTGGCCGACCACATCTACCGCCAGGCCATCACTTCCGCCGGCTCCGGCTGCATGGCCGCGCTCGACGCCGAAAAGTACCTCGACAACCTGAAGTAAGCCCCGCAGCCCGGCCCCACAGGTCGGGCTGCAGTTGAGGCTCAGGTCCGGCAGGCACGGCCACCCCCGCCCACGCGGGGATGACCTGCCCCAAGCCGCGGTCACCAGACCAGCTGACCACTACCCCTTTCCACTGCGCAGACCCCATGCCCCTCTACCGCCTCGGTCCACTCGCACATGGCTTCCCGCCCGCCGATGCGGCGCTGGACGAGCCCAACGGCCTGCTCGCCGTGGGCGGCGACCTGGCTCCCGAGCGCCTGCTGCTGGCCTACCGCCACGGCATCTTTCCCTGGTTCAACGATGGCGACCCTATCTGCTGGTGGTCTCCCGACCCGCGCTGCGTCTTCCATGTGGCCGACCACACCCTTTCGCGCAGCCTCGTCAAGCGCCTGCGCCAGGGCCGCTTCCGCCTCACCGTCGACCAGTGCTTCACCCGCGTCATGGAAGCCTGCGCCGCGCCCCGGGACTACGCCGACAGTACCTGGATCCAGCCCGACTTCGTCCGCCACTACACCACCCTGCACGAACGCGGCATCGCCCACTCCATCGAAGCCTGGAATGCCGACGGCGAACTGGTGGGGGGCCTCTACGGCCTCAACCTCGGGCGCCTTTTCTTCGGGGAATCCATGTTCAGCCGCGAGACCGACGCCTCCAAGGCGGCCTTCGCCTACCTGATGCAGCTCTGCCGGCACTGGGACATTCCCCTGGTGGACGGCCAGGTCGAGAACGACCACCTGCTGAGCCTGGGCGCGACCCTCATCCCGCGCCGGGACTTCCTCGCCGTCCTCGACCGCCATGCCGACCAGCCCGCGCCCGACTGGCGCCAGGCGCCGCCGTTCAGTACCCCGTAGGGCTGCGCTAATCTTGTTGAACGTGACGCGCACGGCGCCTGTGATATAAACCCGGGTATCCCTACGGAGAACCGCAATGACTGCGACCGGAGTCAAGTTCTTCAGTTCGCCGACCCCAAGAGCCGCATGGACCGGCGTCTCTACACCGAACTCTCCGACCTCGGCTTCCGCCGCAGCGGCAACTACGTCTACCGGCCGCACTGCAGCCACTGCAACGCCTGCGTGCCGGTGCGCATCCCGGTTGCGCGCTTCGAACCCAACCGCCAGCAGCAGCGGGTCTGGAAGCGCAACGCCGACCTCACCGTCACCGTCATGGCGCCGACTTTCCAGGAGGAGCACTACGCCCTCTACGCGCGCTACATCAACGAGCGCCACAGCGACGGCGACATGTATCCGCCGAGCGTGGAGCAGTTCAATTCCTTCCTCACCTCGGAATGGTCCGATACGCGCTTCTATGAATTCCGCGCCGGCGACAAGCTGGTCGCGGTGGCGGTCTGCGACTTGCTCGAGGAAGGCCTGTCGGCGGTCTATACCTTCTTTGATCCCGACGAGGCCCAGCGCAGCCTGGGCGCCTACGCCATCCTCTGGGAAATCGAGGAGACGCGACGCCTCGGCCTGGGCAGTCTCTACCTCGGCTACTGGATCAAGAACTGCCAGAAGATGAACTACAAGATCGCCTACCGGCCCATCGAACTACTCATCAACAACGAGTGGCTCAGCGCGCGCTGACCGCCGGCTGCCAGTGCGCCGGCCTATCTCACATTGCCGATGCACACATACTTGAGCTCGAGATAATCCTCGATGCCGTAGCGCGAGCCCTCGCGCCCCAGGCCCGAGGACTTCACGCCGCCGAAGGGTGCGACCTCGGTGCTGATCAGCCCCTCGTTCACGCCCACGATGCCGTACTCCAGCGCCTCCGAGACCCGGAAGATGCGGTTGATGTCCTGGCTGTAAAAATAGGAAGCGAGGCCGTATTCGGTCGCGTTGGCCATCTGTATGGCGTCCGCCTCACTCTTGAAACGAATGATCGTGGCCACCGGCGAAAACAACTCGTTCTGCGCGATCCGGCTATCGTTGGCAACGCCCGTCACCAGCGTGGGCTCGAAGAACAGCCCGCCGCGCGCATGGCGCCGGCCGCCGCGCACGATATGCGCCCCGTCGGCGACCGCACCGGCCAGCAGCGCCTCGGTATGGGCCACCGCCTTCTCGTTAATCAGCGGCCCCTGGTTGACGCCCTCCTCCCAGCCCGGCCCAACCTTGAGCGTGGCCATGGCGGCGCCGAGCTTTTCGACAAAGGCGTCGTGCACGCCCTCCTGCACCAGGATGCGGTTGGTGCACACGCAGGTCTGGCCGGAGTTGCGGAACTTGGAGGCCATGGCGCCGGCCACCGCGGCATCGAGGTCGGCATCGTCAAACACGATAAAGGGCGCGTTACCGCCCAGCTCCAGCGAGAGTTTCTTGATCGTCGGCGCGCATTCCGCCATGAGGCGCCGGCCCACTTCGGTGGAGCCGGTGAACGAAAGCTTGCGCACCACCGCGCTGCCGGTCAGCACCGGCCCGATCACCGCCGCGGAGCCGGTGACGATATTGAGCACGCCCGCCGGCACGCCCGCCTCCACCGCCAGCGCGGCGGCCGCCAGCGCCGACAGCGGCGTTTCCGACGCCGGCTTCACCACCACCGTGCAGCCCGAAGCCAGGGCCGGCCCCACCTTGCGCGTGATCATGGCAATCGGAAAATTCCAGGGCGTGATGGCCGCGACCACGCCCACCGGCTGCTTCAGCACCAGCAGGCGGCGGTCGGCGGTGAAGCCCGGAATCACATCGCCATACACGCGCTTGCCTTCCTCGGCGAACCACTCGATGAAGGCGGCGGCATAGGCCACCTCGCCGCGCGCCTCCGCCAGCGACTTGCCCTGCTCGCAGGTGAGGATGCGCGCCAGGTCCTCCTGATGCTCCATCATGAGCTGGTACCAGCGGCGCAGGATTTGCGCACGTTCCTTGGCGGCGCGGGCCCGCCAGGCCGGCAGCGCGCGTTCGGCAGCGGCGATGGCGCGCTCCGTCTCGGCGGCCCCCAGGCGCGGCACGCTGACGATGAGTTCACCCGTGGCAGGATTGGTCACCGCCAGCTGGCCGCCCTCATCGGCATCGCACCAGGCGCCATCGAGCAACACTTGTGACCTCAGCAGGTCGGGACGTTTCAGCTCCAGCTTCATGACGGCTCTCCTGCTTCCCGCAACAAGGGCTTCAGCACCGCGCGCAAGGCGTCCGGCACGCGCACCGGCGTATTGGTCTGGCGATCGACATAGACATGCACGAAGTGGCCCTCGGCCGCCGCCAGCGCCTCGCCACGACGAAAAATGCCGATGCCGTAGCGCACGCTGGAATTGCCCAGCTTTTCCACTCGCAGGCCGATGTCGAGCTCGTCCGGAAACGCGATCGAGGCGGCATAGGAACAGCGCGTCTCCACCACCAGGCCCACGACCTCACCATGGTGGATGTCGAGCCAGCCCGAGGTGATCAGGTAATGATTCACCGCCGTGTCAAAATAACTGTAGTACTGCACATTATTGACGTGGCCATACACATCATTGTCCATCCAGCGTGTGGCCAGCGGCATGTAGTGGGCAAACGCCTCGCGGGGCGAGCGAACAGCAGGCATGGGGCTTTCCTTCTTCAAAATTTCGTCAGGCCGGTGCAGATCCGTGCAGGTCGGGCTTCAGCCGGGCTTACAGTACGCTGGCATAGATATCGCGGGCCGCCTCAAACGTCATCACGCGCGGATTATTCACCAGCAGGCGCTCGACCTTCATGGCATCGGTGGCCAGCCGCTCCAGGTCGGTCGTCGTCACGCCCACCTCGCCCAGGCGCTGGGCGAAGGGCATTGTCGCCACCAGGCGCTCCATCTCGGCCACGAACCAGGCCGCAGCCGCGGCCGGGCCGGCAAAACGCTGCGCCGGGTCCAGCACCGCCGCCAGCTCGGCATAGAGCGCTTCCGCCTGCGGCAGATTAAAGGCCAGCACCGGCGCCAGCACGAGGGCGTTGGAGAGCCCATGCGGCACATGGAAGTGCCCGCCCAGGGGATAGGCCAGGGCATGCACGGCGCCCACCGGCGCATTGGCGAAGGCCATGCCCGCCATCAGGGAGCCGGCCAGCATGGCCGAGCGGGCCTCCCGGTCCTGGCCATTGGCCAGCACCTTGGGCAGGTTCGTGTACAGCAGGCGCAGCGCCTCCCGGGCCAGGCTGTCGGCCAGCGGGTTCTTCTTCAGCTTCGAGGTATAGGCCTCGATGGCATGCACCATGGCGTCGATCCCCGTCATGGCCGTGACCGCGGGCGGCAGGCCCAGGGTCAGGTCCGCGTCCAGCACGGCCAGATCGGGATACAGCAGGGGCGAGACCACGCCCTTCTTTTCCTGGGTGGGCGTAGTGACGATGGCGATGGGAGTGACTTCGGAGCCGGTCCCGGCGGTGGTGGGAATCTGCACCAGCGGCAGGCGCGGGCCCCGGGCCAGGCCGATGCCGTAGATGTCGGCCAGGGGCTGCGGCGTGGCCGCCAGCAGCGCCACCAGCTTGGCGGTGTCTAGCGAACTGCCGCCGCCAAGGCCGATGACCAGTTCAGCGCCGGCGGCACGGGCCGCCGCCACCGTAGCCAGGACCCGCGCCTCGGGCGGATCGGCTTCCACGTCCTGGTAGAGGGTGACGTCACGGCCGGCCGCCGCCAGGGCCGCCAGCACGGGCGCCACCACGCCGGCACTGACCAGGCCGGGGTCGGTAATGAGGAACAGCCGCTGCCCGGGCAGCCCGGCCAGCCAGTCGCCCGGCGCGGCCATGGCGCCAGGGCGGACGATCACGCGCGGCGTGGTGGCGAAATCGAATTGCATGGGGGTCTCCTGGGGCCTTGGCAAGGAAAAAACCGGTCCGGAAGCCTATCCTACCTGCAGGCCGAAATCAGGGCCCGCGGGCCCGCCACCCCGGGTCGCCGGGGTCAATCCCGCGCCGCCTTTGCCTGCCGGGTCGATTTCAGGCAGAATGCGGCGGTTTTCAAGCCAGCGCCCAACGAGGAGCCCCGCTGCATGTCGAAAGAAGAATCACTGGAAATGGATGGCGTTGTCATCGAAACGCTGCCCAACACCATGTTCCGCGTCCAGCTCGAGAACGGTCACGTCGTGATCGCCCATATCTCCGGCAAGATGCGCAAGCACTACATCCGTATCCTGACCGGCGACGCCGTCAAAGTCGAAATGACGCCTTACGACCTCTCGAAGGGTCGCATCACCTACCGCGTCCGCTGACCGGTCTTCGCCTCCGGGCGATGCTCAAAAAGCCACCAAACGGTGGCTTTTTTGTTTCTGGCTGCCCGGGATTTGAAGCTGGGCGGGCTGCTTTTGACAGAGCAGCGGGCGGAGTAGTCAGTCAAGCTCCGCCTTAGCTGACTTCCGTGCTTTTCGGGCTCCGGGAAGGAGGCATCCCCGCCTCCGGCAGGAATGCCCCCTCCCCTCCACCCAAGCGCTTCCCGTTGTGCCCCGGCTGCACCATCGGCCGGTGGCCGGCGGCTTCGCCTCAAACCCGATATTGAAAGCGGAGGGGGCCCTCGGGGAGGAAAGCTATCCTGTGGCAGATGCATTCTTTTGATGAGAGGCCTTTTGCCGCCAATACTTGTCGTCGTACCTTTTTAATTGAGCTTCGGTACGCTTTCGTACCTTCGCCCTTCGCCCTTCGCCCTTCGCCCTTCGCCCTTCGCCCTTCGCCCTTCGCCCTTCGCCCTTCGCCCTTCGCCCTTCGCCCTTCGCCCTTCGCC
>JAJFBF010000065.1 GCA_020697295.1 Moraxellaceae bacterium
CAGAGCCAGAGCCAGAGCCAGAGCCAGAGCCAGAGCCAGAGCCAGAGCCAGAGCCAGAGCCAGAGCCAGAGCCAGAGCCAGAGCCAGGGCCGATAGAGGTGGACGGCCTCATCCGTAAAGACGTCCGGGTTTGATTTTGGTCAATTAATGAGCGATCGGCCGGTGTTTCACAGGGGTAGGCCGGCGTTTCACGACTGTCCGGAGGGGGAGGCGCCTGCGATGATGCCATCAGTCAATGATAACGACATGGTTCCAGGAGCCCCCCATGAACGCCAAGACTCCCGATGCGCTGCTGCGGCAGTCCGCCGCCCCCAAGAGCAAGTGGAAGGATCCCAAGCGCTATAAGTGGCTGCTGAGCCCGGCGCTGCCGGTGGTCGGCATTGCCGCCATGACCGCCTACGCGATTGCCCCGAAGAAGTTGCGCGCGCTGGCCTGGACCGGCCCGGCCCTCGTGCACGGCCTGATCCCCGCGCTCGATCGCCTGATTGGCGAGGACACCAGCAATCCGCCCGATGATGCGATTGCGGATCTCGAGAACGATCCCTACTACAACATCATCACCAAGGCCTTTATCCCGTCGCAGTACCTGATGACGATGCTGGGCTGCTACCTGGCCACCCGCGACAACGTGCCCATGGCCGACCGCATCGGCCTGACCGTGTCGGTGGGCGCCCTCAACGGCATTGCCATCGTCACCGGCCATGAGCTGGGCCACAAGCACGAGCGGGATAACCGCATCGGCGCCATGCTGGCGCTGGCGCCGTCCTTCTATACGCATTTTGCCGTGGAGCATAACTTCGGCCACCACAAGCGCGTGTCCACGCCGGAAGATCCCGCCTCGTCGCGCATGGGCGAGTCGTTCTGGAAGTTCCTGCCACGCACCGTGATCGGCGGCTTCAAGTCGGCCGTCGAGATCGAGACCAAGCGTCTGGAGCGCAAGGGCAAGGGCTTCTGGTGCCTGGAGAACGAGTTGCTGCAGGGCTGGGCCATCAGCGCCGGCTTCCTCGCCGCCAACGTGCTGGTCAGCGGTCCGCGCGCCGTGCCCTTCATGCTCGCCCAGGGCGCCTACGGCGCCAGCCTGCTCGAGGTGATCAACTACATCGAGCATTACGGCCTGCTGCGCGAGAAGGATGAGAACGGCAGGTATGTGCGCACCCAGCCAGAGCACAGCTGGAACAGCAACTACGTCGTCACCAACCTGGTGCTGTACCAACTGCAGCGCCACTCCGACCACCACGCCTTCCCCTCGCGCAGCTTCCAGGCGCTGCGTGACTTCCCCGAGGCGCCGCAGTTGCCGGGTGGCTACGCTTCCATGCTGCTGCCGGCCTATATCCCGGGATGGTGGACGCAGATGATGGACGAGCGCGTCATCCGCCACTACAAGGGCGACCTCGACAAGATCAACTGGGACCCGGAGCGCAAGGACGAGTTGAAGGCGCAGTACAAGGAGCTGGCCGAGAAGATCGCCGCCGAGTTCCGGGACGGCACGATTGACGCCCTCACTGCCGATACCCCGGTAGTGGACGTCAAGCCCAAGGTCCGCCGCCGCAAAAGCGCCGCCTGAGCGAAGGCGCCAGGGCCACCTCCGGCACTGGTCGCGACGGATCTGAGCAAGCCCCGCCCCGGCGGGGCTTTTTCATGGGCGGCGATGGCCGGCGTCTGGCGGTGCCCGGGAGGGGAGGGCCGGGCGCCCAGTGCCCTTGTGCGTCAGGAGCGGCTCCCCGACACTCGTGGCAACAGACACGTACCCGTCAAGGAACCCCGATGACCTCCGAAGCACCCGCGGCAGCCCCCCGGTCCACCGAATTCACCTGGCTGTCCAATCCCCTCGATTGGCGCGCCATCGACCGGCTCATCCTGCTGGGTGCCCTGGTCATGCTCGCGCCCGGCCTGTTTGGCGCGGCGATTATCGCGGCGATGGTCCTGACGCCGGACTACTTGCACCTGGGTGTGGCGCAGCCACTGCTGGCGTTCTACGGCCTGCATTTCCTGCTGCTGGGCGGCTTCCTGGTGGCCGCCCTGCGCCGGCGCGAGCACCACGAGGACTGGCCCGCTTTTGAAAACTTCATCATCGGCTCCTTCCTGGTCAACGTGTATGCCTCCGCCTGGCTGACCGGCACGCATTTCGCGGAAGGCCTGCTGCTGATATTCCTGGGCATCAGCATCGCCTCGGCGCTGGCCAGCATCCGCAAGATCCGCATTTCCTATTTCTGGGGCTGCGGCGTCATGGCCCTGATGGCGATTGGCGATTTCAGCGGCGTGGTGCATCCGGCACCGCTGCTGGCCAAGGCGATGATCAATGCCGATGGCTCGCTGGTGCTGGGCTGGTTGCTGATTCGCATCATGCTCGCCGCGGTACTGCTTTCCATCATGAGCATCAGCATCTCGGCCATCAGCCGTTGGGTGGAACGCGAGAACCTGTACCGCGAGATGTCGACCATCGACGGCCTCACCCGCCTCACCAACCGGCGCTCCTTTATCGAGCGCGGCCAGAGCGAACTTTCGCGCGCGCAGCGCATGGGCGAAAGCCCGGTGGCCTGCGTCATGGTCGATCTCGATCATTTCAAGAAGATCAACGACACCTGGGGCCACCATGCCGGCGACCAGGTGCTGGTGGCCGCCTCCGCCATCATGATGTCGAGCGCGCGTCCCTATGACGAAGTCGGCCGCTACGGCGGCGAGGAATTCGCCATCCTGTTGCCGGGGGCCACGCTCGAATCTGCCGTGATGGTGGCCGAACGCATCCGCGAGCGGATCGCCAGTACGCCTGTCGAGGTCGATGGTCACACCATCGTGATGACCGCCAGCTTTGGCGTGTCCTGTTTCCCCGCCGGCGACATCGACAACCTCAACGACCTGCTCAAGGCCGCCGACCGCGCGCTCTATGTGGCCAAGGACAGCGGCCGCAACCGCGTCTGCGTGGACACCTCCGCCGCCTGAGCGGGGCTTCCCGAAAGCGCAGGACGGGCCCCGCAGTGGCGGCATTGCGGCCTGCCTGGCGCTGTTCAGGCTCGGGCCGGTCGTGTTTGATGGGAGCCCACCCTGATGACCGGATGACACGGCCCGCCTGCGGGGCGCTGTCGCCGACTTCCCCCGGAATGTAGCCATGCCCCAGGCCCCGAAGAAAGCTTCCTCTCCGCGCCCGCGTCCTGCCGGGCGCATCGCTCCCAGGCCGCGGGCGCCGGTGTTCATCACGGGCGCCAGCGGCTTTGTCGGGCGCGCACTGATGACGCGCTTTGCCGCCCTCGGCGCCGAAGTGCGCGGCGTCGATCTGGTTGCCGATCCCGCGCGCAATGTCGTGGCCGGCAATGTCGCGGCTGCGGGCGCCTGGCAGCGCCATGCCGCCGGCTGCGAGCTCGTCATCCACGCCGCGGCGGTGGTGTCCAACGCGGCGCCGGCGCAGTTGTATCGTGAAGTCAGCCTGGGCTCCGTGCGCCATGCCCTCGACGCCGCGATTGCCGGCGGCGCCTCGCGTTTTGTGCAGGTGTCGTCGATTGCCGCCTATGGCCTCGACTTTGACGGGGTGCTCGATGAGCGCGCGCCCATCGCCCTGCTCTCCGGCTATCCCTATTGCGACGCCAAGGCGGCGAGCGAGCATCCGGCGCTGGCCGCGCATGCCGCCGGCGAGATGGCCTGCACTGTCGTCCGCCCCGGCGATGTCTATGGTCCCGGCTCACGGCCCTGGGTGTTGCTGCCCCTGGAGATGATGCGCAAGCACCAGTTCCTGCTGCCGGCTGGCGGCAACGGCGTCTTCTCGCCCGTGTACATCGACACCCTCGTCGATGGCATCGTCGCCGCCGCCACCCAGCCGGCGGGCGCGGGCCAGATCTTCAATCTCACCGACGGCGCGGACGTGAGCTGCCGCGAATTCTTCGGCTACCACCATCGCTGGCTCGGACGCAGCGGCGATCCGCTCATCCTGCCGACCGCGGCGGCGCGGGCCATCATCACGGCGGGGGCCGTGGTGATGAACCGCGTCCTCAAGCAGCACACGGAAATCAGCGCGGGCTCGCTGGCCATGCTCATGCGCCGCGGCAGCTACTCGATCGACAAGGCGCAGTCGCTGCTGGGCTATGCGCCGCAAGTGAGCCTGGCCGAAGGCATGGCGCGCACCGAGGCCTGGCTGCGTGCGCAGGGCCTGATCGGGCGCTGAGTCATTCATGGACAAGGCGCCGCGACTGCCGGCGGCGCCCTGACGTTCTGACACGGGCAGACAGAGGAACTGACATGACGCACCGGATTTTTGCCATCCTGCTGGCCACGCTTTCCGTGCCCGCGCTGGCGCAGGACGCGCGCTGGAGCGCCGGCGGCAGCGAGGGCGACCTGGAATACTTCATTGACCAGGACGGCATGCGCTTCTTCATCGCCTGTCCCACGGCCAGGGGCCAGGCTGATCTCGCTTCGGCGGTCACGCTGCACCATAACGACATGTCCGAGGTGGAGAAGTTCTCGGTCACGGTGAACGGCGTCACGGTGGACGGTCCGCTCAATGCCGACAGCACGGCCGGCGCCGCCCGCTTCACTTCCCTGATCGAGAACCTGCGCAAGGCTGATGCCGTGGTGCGCCATGGCGACACCACCTTGCGCCTGCCCCGGGCCAATGCCGCCGAGGTGCTGCCGGCGCCGGGAAAGGACTTTCCCTGCAATCTGCTGCCCGGGGAGTGACAATGGACATCCCCGGCCTGGATATCCGTCCCGCGCGTCCCGATGACCGTGGCCCCATCGCCGCGCTGATGTACAGCGCCGGCCCCGAGCTCTATGACTTTCTCTACAAGACTGATCGCGTTGCGGCGACGGAGTTCATTGCCAGCGAGTTTGTCAGCGGCCGCGGCTTTTGCGGCTACCGCAATCTCACCGTTGCCGTGCTTGAGGGCGAGGTGGTGGCCACCGGCAGCTTTTACGACGGCCGCCGGCATGGCGCGCTCATGCGGGGCTCTGTGCTTAACGCGTTGCGCTTTTTCAAGTTGCGCGAAGTGGTGCTCTTGCTGCTGCGCTCGGGGCATGTCGACAGCATCGTGACGCATCCGGCGAAGGATGAGCTTTATCTGGCCAACTTTGCCGTGGCGCCGTCGATGCGTGGGCGCGGGATTGGGGATGCGATGGTGCAGTACCAATTGGCGCGGGCGCGGGCCGGTGGCTACCGGGTATTCTCGCTGGATGTGGCGGTCACGAATCCGCGGGCGGAGGCGCTGTACCGTCGGTTGGGCTTGCATGTGGTGCGGGAGAAGCATTTCAGCGGGCACCGTCCGGGGATTTTGGTGCCGGATCAGCGGAAGATGGAGATGGTGTTGGGGTGAGGGGGCGTTGGTTTTCGTGATGTGAGAAGCGTTCAGGTGAGTGGGGAGTGACCTCATTGGCGCTACGGCCACAGCCACAGTTGAAGTTGAAGTTGAAGTTGAAGTTGAAGTTAGAGCCCTTTTTTTGCGCCCTCTCGGGGCAGTAATGGACTCCTCTGCCAGTTGGGCGTCTGAAGGCGCTGCTCCTGCCTCCCGCAGGAGCAACCCCTCCAGCCACCCGCCATTTGCCGCAGTGCCCGGGATGATGCGTTGGGTGGTGGCTGTCGGCTTCGCCTCAAGGGGGCGGTGGTGAGGGCGTCGGCTTTGCCTCGCCAAGGGTCGAGAGCCAAGAGCCAGGAGCCAAGAGCCAGAAGCCAGAAGCCAGAAGCCAGAAGCCAGGAGCCAGGAGCCAGGAGCCAGGAGCCAGGAGCCAGGAGCCAGGAGCCAGGAGCCAGGAGCCAGGAGCCAAACTTGAATCTGAAACCTCATCAGGGTGATGGGTGACTCAATGGCGGCGATTGGGGTGATCCTTTCGCTGGCGGGAGGAATATGGCCAAATTGGCTTATCTCTCCTGTTGGGGCAATAAATGGCCAGCCTTGATGACATGGTGCTGTTTGCGGCGGTGGTGCGCGCGGGCAGCTTCACGGCGGCCGCGCGTGCGCTCGGGCAGCCGCTGTCGTCTGTCAGTCGACGGGTCCAGCAGCTGGAGGCCGCGCTTGGGACGCGCCTGCTGGAGCGCACCACGCGCTCCTTGCGCATGACCGAGGCCGGGCAGGTGTTCTTTCAGCACTGCCAGCAGCTGGCGACGCAGGCGGAGGATGCCGAGCGCGCCCTGCAGCGGCTCCGGCAGGAGCCCTCCGGCCATCTGCGCATGGCCCTGCCGTTTTCCGTGGACGACAGCTGGGCCACCGCGGTGCTGTCGACCTTCCTCGGCAAGTACCCCAAGATTTCGCTGGAGGCCATCCTGCTCCCGGGGGGCGTCGATCCCGATGACGACACCATGGATGTGCTCTTTGCCTACGGTGCCCGGCCGGAAACGCATCATCCCGTGATTCCGCTCGGCACGCCGCATATCGGCCTGTTCGCGAGCCCGCGCTACCTGCAGCGCGCGGGTGTGCCGCAATCGCCGGAGGACTTGCCGCAACATGACATGGTGCGTCTCACCACCTTGCCCATGGAGGTGTACTCGCCGGCGGCGCTGCAAGGGCTTGACCTCAACTACCGCATGATTACCAATGAGTTGCTGATGGCGCGCCTCACCTGCATCGACGGCCTTGGCATCGGCTGGCTGCCGCTGATCAGCTGCCTGCGTTTCGTGAAGCAGGGCGCGCTGGTGCCGCTGATGCCGGAGCTGCATTTTGCGCTGCCGATCTGGCTGATCTATCGCAGCGCCAGCCGCAGCATGCCCAAGGTCGCGTTGCTGGCGGAACATTTGATGGGGCTGCTGGGCACCCAGGGCGCCTGGGATGCGCTGGAGAAGGGGCAGGGCTGGTGACGCGCGACAGGCGTCAGCCATCGGGCGCGGTGGCCGCGAGACACGCTGGCGGGAACCGGAAGTTTTTTGGAGGCGGGCGCAGATGAAATAAAAAAACCGGCAGTGCGCCGGCTTTTTTATGCGTGCGAAGACGCCCTCAATAGCCGAGGCCGCCCTGTGGGATCGCCACGGTGTCACTGGTCGAGTTGGCCACGCTCTGCTTCAGTTCCGCCCAGCCGCTGGCGTTGTTGGCAGCGCGGATCAGCGGGAACTCGGCGCGGTCGGCCTGCGTGCGGTCCCACTCCAGCAGCTTGGGCGTGATGGCGCGGCGCCACAGCGGGGGCACCCAGGCAGTCAGGTAGGCGGTGATGAAGCCGCCCGGCATCGATGGCTGCTCGGCGTGCGCGCGCAAGTCCTGGAAGGGCGTCTGCGCATCGGCGTGGTGATGGCTGTGGCGCGTCAGGTTGTAGGTAAGCACGCCCGAGACCGTGTGGTTGCAGTTCCAGGAGTGGCGCGGCTGCACCGGCTGCGAGGGCTGGCGCACGATGCCGTAGTGCTCGACGTAGTTCAGCACTTCCAGCGCCACCTTGGTCAGCACGCAGACGACGAGATGGAAGGCAACGCCACGCCAGCCCGCGCAATAAAAGGCAAAGGCGGTGGTGGTGGCGGCCACCCCCGCCATGCGCAGGATCACGTTCGACGGCGACCAGAAGGATTTGCCGCGTTTCGCCAGCCGCGCCTTCTCGATTTCCCAGGCGTTGACCACCGTGCGCTTCATGGCCTTGGGCAGGTGCGCGTAGACCGAGTCGCCGCGGGCGGCCGTGGCCGGATCCTTGATCGTGCCGACATAGGCGTGGTGGCCGTAGACGTGCTCGATGGGAAAGGCGATGCCCCAGTTCAGCGCCATGGTGACGCGGCCCAGCCACAGGTCGAAGGGGCGCGCGGTGCGGTGCGTGAGCTCATGGCCGGCCAGGCCGCCGATGCCGGTGGCGACGAGGGTCATGGGCACGAACATCAGCACGACGTGATACCAGGCCGTGCCGTTGCGCGCGGCGACGACGTCGATGCCTGTCAGCGACTGCAAAAAGGCGCCCGCGCCGAGCGCGTCCTGCGCGCCGCTGCCGGCCACCCAGAACAGGGCAAAGAAAAGCAGCAGCGCCGCCGGAGTGGACATATAGAGCGCCAGGTCCATGAGCCAGGGAAAGCGGTAGGGCTTTTCCTCGACGTCATGGGGAAAGATCTGGTCGAGCAGGGAGACGCCGGCGATCAGCGCCATGGCGGGCAGCCACAGCAAAACGCCGCCGAAGAACATGAGGACGGAGGTCGTGCTGAACAGCAGGGGCCCCAGGAAGAATCGCAAGTACCTGAACATGGCATTCACCTCACTTGACGGACTGGTCCGAGAACCGGTCGAAGAAAATCTGCTCGCGCGCCAGGCCGTTCGCCGTCATCACCGCGATGGCGGCATCGATCATGGGCGGCGGGCCGCACAGATAGCCCTGGGTGCCAGCACGGATGTCGGCAGGGATGGCTTCGGTCACCCAGCCGCGCCGGCCGCGCCAGTCACTGTCGGCGGGTTCTTCCGAGAGCACCGGGATGAATTCGAAGGGCGCCTGCCAGTGCGCCTTCAGCGCCGCCAGCTCGTCGCGGTAATAAAGGTCGCGTTGCGTGCGCGCGCCCATGAGCACATAGACCGGCCGTTGCGCGGCCACGCTGTCCAGGGCGCCTTCCAGCAGCGCCACCAGTGGCGCGAGGCCGCTGCCGCCGGCCATGCACAGCAAGGTGCCGTCGCCCTCGCGCAGATGGAAATCGCCAAGGCTGGCCTGGATATCGAGGCGCTGCTCCAGCGCGGCGCTGTCGAGCAACCAGTTCGACATGCCGCCCTGCGGCACGCGTCGCACAAAAAAAGCGATCTCCTGCGTGCCGGCTTCCGGCGCGGCATGCGCGAAGGAATAGCAGCGCGCGGGCAGCGTGGTACCCAGGGCGCGCAGCGAAGCATATTGGCCCGGCAGGTAGCGCACGGGCGTGTCGAGACGGATCACGATCTCGCTGATGTCGTGGGTGAGCGGGCGCTGGTGGATGAGCGTGCCTTCGATGTGCTGGTTGGCCAGCGGATTGGCCGGCAGACGCACTTCCACCGGCCCCTGTGGAATGCTCTGGCAGCCGAGGATAAAGCGGTCCGCGATTTCCTCGCGGGAGAGCAGGTAGGAGCTGTCGGTGAGCTCGCGCACCTGGCCCGACACCAGCTGGCATTTGCAGGCGCCGCAGCCGCCCACCTTGCAGCTGTGCGGGAAAGCCAGGCCATGGCGCAGCGCGCCGTTGAGCACGGTCTCGTTTTTCGCCAGCACGACGGGCGCCTGGCCATCGAGCGCGAGCGTACTGACCTGCTGCTTGCCCCATCCGAACATAATGAATCCTGTCTGCGCCCTGCCGGGCGGTGGCTGCAGGGTCCGGGGCGTTGATCTGTCCGGGCCCGGAGAGAGCGGGCGTTCCCTCCTGTCCTCCAGCCTAGTGGTATTCGGCAGGAGGGATAAATAGTTCATATCGGGAGAGTCTCTCTCATTAATGGGATAATTAATGGGCTTGGGTTGGTATTCAGGGCGCGAGGGCGAGGTAAACGGATCTCGCCACCCTGCGTTAAAGGCATGAGTCAGGACTGTTCTGTTGTTAAGCGGGCGGCCCTGACCGTCCCGGCGGGGCGCGCCATCCGGCGGCTGGCCCCGGCTCCGGGCGCTGTGGACGGGAGCCTCATGAACATCTCCAGATTCATTCCGGGACTGCTGCTCTGTCTGCTGGCCTCGGGCTGTGTTGCGCCCCTGCCTGGCGAGTCGGACACAACGACTTCTGCGTCCGGCTCACACGTGCACATCAGTTTGCACAGCTATCCCTATCTCGAGGCGGTACCAGGCCTGCCGGTTTATTACGCCCCCCGTCTCGAGCGGAATTACTTCTTCTACGATGGCCTGTATTGGGTCTATGAGCGTGACCACTGGTATGCGAGCGACTGGTACAGCGGTCCCTGGCTCACGGTGCGCGTGGAGTATGTGCCGGTCTTTCTCTTGCGCGTGCCGGTGCGCTATTACCGTCGGCCGCCCCCGCATTTCCACGCCTGGCATCGGCATGAGCCGCCGCGCTGGGGCGAGCACTGGGGGCCTGACTGGGAGCGGCGTCATCCCGGGTGGCGGCAGGGAGCGCTACGCGACGTGCCTCCGCGTGCGCCGCTGCCCGACTATCAACGCGCCTATCGCGGCCGGCATTATCCCGACCCGGCGCGACAGCGGGAGCTGCAGCGCCAGCATTACCGCTATCAGCCGCGCGAGCGCGTGGAGGGGGTGCGTCCGGTGCAAGACGCGCCGGGTGAAGCCTGGCAGCAAGAGCAGGCGCAGTGGCAGGAACACCGGGATGCGCTGCGGCAGCAGGAGCGTCTGGAGCGGGAGTCTGAGCGGCTGCGGGAGCGCGAGTCACTCCGGGGACAGAGTCGGGAGCCCGGGCGATCCGGGATGCAGGACAGGGAGCAAAGGCCGGAGCAGGAGTTACGGCTGCAGCAGCAGCGGGAACGCCTTGAGCTTTTGCGGAAGTCGCCGCAGGAAAGGGATGAAAAACGCGAACAGAGAGAACAGAGAGAACAGAGAGAACAGCTGCAGGATTCGCGGGGAGAAGAGCGAGTGTTGCGGCAGGATAATGTCGGGCAATCGCCGGAAGCGCGCGAGGCGGGTCGGGAGTGGCGGGGCGAGTGGCGGCGATCGGCGCCGGGACAGGCGTCACGCGAGAGGCCGGCGCCGGAGGAGCGTTCGAGAGGGGCTCGGCCGGAATTGCGCGCTGAGGAGTGGCGGGCGCCGTCTGCCAGGCCCGATGCTGATGCGCGCATGCCGGTGCCGGCGGAGCCGTCGCGGATGACACCGCTGCCGCGCCAGCTTCATGAGTATCGGTCGGGGCCGGCGCGCGAGCCACGGATCGCTCCTGCCGTACCGGAACGCCAGCGTGACCGCGCGCCGCCGGCGTCGCGTGAGCCGGCGGGCGCGCCCTTTGTCCGCGAGCAGCAGCGGGACATCGTCGTTCCTGATCGGGAGCAGTCCCGGGGAGTCCCTCCCTCTGCTCGCGAGCGGCAGCAGGAGGCCGCGCCAGCCGCAAAGACACAGACGCGCGAAGCGGTCCGCGAGCGCGTGCAGGAAGCCCGCGATCGCGTCCGCGAAAAGGCAGAAGGGCAGGAGCCGGAACCAGAGCCGGAACGCTAGCGGGCCAGTGCGGACGGCAGGCTGTCTCGCTATGGAGAAGTGGCAGGAATGCTGCTTTCCCGGCGCTCTCCTGGCGGCGCCACGATACGGCACCCCATGCCACGCTGTTGCCGGCCTCCGGGTTTGCGCCACTGCCTGGCCAGAGCGGGCAGTGCCGGGTCGGCGGCCCCGGCTTCACTGGCAGGGGAGCGGGGCGTCACCCCCCGTCCTTCCGGCCCTGTCGAGCCGCCCGCCACGTCCCGGCGCCATTTTTTTCCTGTGCCCGCAATGGCCGATGGTAAGCTCGCCTCCACTCCTTTTATTCCTGTCTTATGCGGCGGACGGCCATGCTGAATCCCTTTCGTTTCATCGAATTCAACGCCCGGGCCTATCCGGGCAGGATCGCCCTCGACGACGGCGCCACTGTTCTTAACTTCGCACAGCTGGCCGGCCTCGCGCGGCGCATTGCTGCCCGCCTGGCGGGGCGGGGCGTCAAGAGTGGCCAGCTGGTCCTCACCTGCCTGCCGCCCGGCCTGGACTGGGTGTTCACGCAGGCCTTGTTTCATGAGGCTTGCATCACCTGCTCCAACCACGGCTATGCCGAAGTGGATAGCGCCCTGGGCGTCGACTGGATCATTTCCGACAAGCCCCAGCCGCACTTTCCGGCCGATAAACTGATCCTTATCGACGAGGCCTGGCTGGGCGCCCTGGATCAGGAAGTGGCGGCGGAACGGCCCCGTGAATATGCCAGCGAGGATGCGCTGTGCCGGCTGGTATTGACCAGCGGTACCACCGGGCACGCGAAAGCCGTGGCCTATTCCGTGGCGCGCCTGGACACGCGGCTGCGGACCACGTCCTCCTATTGGTCCGTGGCGCGCGGTGAAATGAACCTCATGGTGATCTCCACCCTCGGCGGCTTCATGACGGCCTTGAGCGCGGCGCTGACCGGCGACGCTTATTTTCCCCCGAATCCCCAGGGCAATTTGAAAACCCTGCGCAAATACGCCATCCGCAGCCTGATCGGGTCGCCGGTGCAGTTGGCGCGCCTGCTGGACGAAATCATCCTGTCGCGAGAGCCCCTGACGTCGGTGAAGGAGATCCGCTCTGCGGGCGGCGCCTTGTCGCCTGTGCTGATTGCCGCGCTGCGCCGGTATTTCGCGGCCGAGATCTTCAATGTGTATGGCGCCACCGAGGTGGGGGGCGTCGCCTTCTGCGCCGTCACCCCCACCTACGATCCGGCCATGGCCGGCTTCCTGCTCCACGGCGCAGCGGTCGAGCTGGTGGATGAGCAGGGGGCCGCCGTGCCTGCCGGCGAAGAGGGCCTGGTCCGGATCAGGTCTGGGAGCATGGCCACCGGCTACTACCGGAATCCGGAGGCGAGCGCCGCGACATTCCGGGACGGTTGGTTCTATCCGGGCGACCGGGGCCGGCTGGCCGGCAACGGCATGTTGCTGCTCGCCGGGCGCAACAGCGAGCTCATCAATCGTGGCGGTATCAAGATCGACCCGGCGGCGATCGACCAGTACCTGCTCGCCTACCCGGGCATCAAGGACGCCGCCGCCTTTGGCCTGGAGGATGCCTCCGGCGTGCAGGAGCTGGCCGTCGCCCTTGTCGCCGCCCCGACCTTCAGCCTGGATCAGTTGCGCGCCGACATGCTCGCCAAATTTGGCACGGCCCGCAGCGCCCGCTACTGGTTCAGGGCGCAGGGCATTCCGCGCAACGAGATGGGGAAAGTGATGCGCGCGCAGATGAGCCGGTTCTTTGCCGGGCAGGTGCTGGCGGGCCAGGCGGAGCGCGTTCCCGGGGCCTGACTTGGGCGGGACGGCCCCTTTCCGGGCACTGCTCTGCCTTGCCTCCCGGGCGCCCCCGGCCCGACACGCCACCCCTGCGCCGGTGGGCCGGCCGCGGCGGGCGCCGCAGCCCCACACCCCGGTGCGCGCAGGCCAGGCCCCCCGCCCCGGCAGGCCGACCCCTGACGTGTCCTGTTGGGGGGGGGCATGTCGCCCGCACCCTGTGGTACCGCCGGCTGTCCGGCAATCCCCGGATCGACCACCTGGAGCCCGGCCTGCACTTCCGCCGACTCCCGGGACAAAGGCCGGCAAATTTCCTACGGACGGCATATTCCTGCCGGGGGGGATTCTCTAGATTAAAGGCATGGCGGCAGCCCGGTCGCTCATGCCCGGCACTGTCCGAAATAGCCATAAAAGGAAGCGGGACCGTTTCGCTCATGGCGCGCGGTCCCGGCCATGCAGCCAGCCTTCCCCTTTCTTGATCTCAGGACGAGTCCGCCATGAACTTCGAGGCCATCCGCAACGCGCACATCCTGGTCGTCGATGACGAGCGGACCAACCTGCTGCTGCTGGACAAGATGCTGCGCCAGCAGGGCTACGAGAACCTGACCCTCGTCAGCGATCCGCGCGAAGTGCTCTCCGCCTACCATGCGCGCCGGCCCGCGCTGGTACTGCTCGACATCAACATGCCGCATATGGATGGCTACCAGGTGATGGCGCAGCTGAAGGCGCTCAACGACCCGCTGCTGCCACCGATCGTCATCCTCACTGCCCAGGAGGGCCGCGATTTCGTGCTGCGCGCGCTGGATGCCGGCGCCCGTGACTTTGTCGCCAAGCCCTTCGACCGCAACGAGCTCATGATGCGCGTGCGCAACCTGCTCGATGCCGAGCTCGCGCACCGCATGCTGCATGACCAGAAGGACGTGCTCGAGGAAATGGTGCGGCAGCGCACCGAGCAGCTCCATCACACGCGCTTGCAGATCGTGCAGCGCCTGGGGCGCGCCGCCGAATACCGCGACGAGGAAACCGGCAACCATATCCTGCGCATGAGCCACACCTGCGCGCTGCTGGCCAGGGCGGCGGGCTGGAGCGAGTGCGAGTGCGACCTGATGCTGAATGCAAGCCCGATGCATGACATCGGCAAGATCGGCATTCCCGACGCCATCCTGCTCAAGCCCGGCCGCCTGACGCCACCGGAATGGGAAATCATGAAGACCCACGCCGCCATCGGTGCCCGCCTGCTCGATGGCGACAATTCCGACCTCATGCTGATGGCGCGCGATATCGCCCACTACCACCACGAGAAGTGGGACGGCAGCGGCTATCCTTTCGGCCTGGCCGGCGCCGCCATTCCCATGGCCGGCCGCATCGCGGCGCTTGCCGACGTGTTCGACGCGCTCACGTCCTGCCGCCCCTACAAGCCGGCCTGGACGGTGGAGGCGGCCCTCGACTATGTGAAATCGCAAAGCGGCAGTCATTTTGATCCGGCGCTGGTCGAGGCTTTCCTCGGGCTGGAATCGCAGGTGCAGGAGGTGCGCGAGCGCTTCGCCGAGTCGCTGCTCGACCGTTCGCCCGCGATTCCCGGTCACGATCCGGGCTGAGGGCAATCCACTTGCTGATCCGGCCACGGCCATCCGTAAAAGCCCTGCAAGCGCAGGGCTTTTTTTATGGCGCGGTGCCGGGCTTCTTGCTACTGACCAGTACCCGGAGTCGGCAGCCGCGGTGACGCTTCCGTGCTGCGGGCATTGGGTTCCGGATTGTCCGCAGGATTCATGTACGTGATGTCGAACGGCCCCTCGCCGTGAATCTGCACCACCGCTCCGTTCGGACTGTAGGCAAAGTGATGCACGCGCGCAGGGATGGCATGGAAGCCGCCAGTCTGCAGTTCCTGCGCGGCGCCGGGATCCATGAGATCGCCCATGCCGATAAAAAGCGTCCCCGAAATGACGGTCACGTTTTCAGGGCGGCTGTGCCAGTGCGGCGGAATCTGGTAACCGGCCGGCATCATCAGGCGCAGCGTGTAGGGGCCGGTCTTGAAGGGGTCGCCATCGAGCACGGTGAGCTGGGCACCGGCGGGCAGGACCGGCGGTACGGCTTCCCACGCCAGCGTGTCGGGATTGTGCATCGTCATGCCGGTGCCGGGAGCCGTGACGCCCGGCGTGGCAGCGGGAGGTGCAGCCCAGGCCGGCGCGGCGGCCAGTAGCAGGACCATAATGGAAGGCGGAAGAGCAGTAGGAATGTTCATGGCGTTCTCCTGGCAACAGCTAGCCGTTTCCAGCGTAGCAGCTGCCAGCGGCGCTGCCCGGCACGGAGCAGCCCGCAAGGGCTTGCATGCAGGGAGAATGGACGCGCGGGTGCGGCGGGCCCGAACGGGTGCGGGCTCCGGAATTTCCGGCACATGGCCAGGCTGTTGCTTAGTTCCTTGCGCGATGGGGCCGGCGGAAGATGCGTCCTCGCAATCGGAAGGCGTTGCAGCGGGTGTGGCGAGCCGCCTCCATTCGGCAGAGGTGCGGTGGCAGTCCCGAGCCGATGCTGAGCAAGGAAACCGGCTTTTGCCGCTGCCGGCATCCGCAAAAACCGTCGCAGGACTGGAAGTGCAGGGGCGACTGCCAGTAAGGTCTGCGCTCACCTCCGGGGGAACGCGGCATGACCCGCTACGCCATCATCGATTTTGAAACCAACGGGCTCATGCCCGGGCAGGGCGGTCGCGCGCTCGAGGTGGCGGCCGTGATCGTGGAGGAGGGCCGCATCGTCGACAGCTGGCAGAGCCTGATGAATCCGGGCGTGCATGTGCCGGCCTTCATTACCGCCCTGACCGGCATCACCCCGGCCATGGTGCGCGCCGCACCGCCACCGGCCGAGGCCATGGCCGGCATTGCCGGCTTCGTGGGCGACACGCCCCTGGTGGCCCACAACGCCAGCTTCGATCGCCGTTTCTGGCAGCATGAACTCGCGCTGATCGATCAGGTCGCGGCACAGGATTTTCTCTGCACCGTGCTGATCTCCCGGCGGCTTTATCCCTGGGCGCCCAATCACAAGCTCGCCACCCTGGTCGAACTGCATGCGCTTCCCGAGGACGGCAACTATCACCGGGCGCTGGCCGACGCCAGCATGACCGCGCACCTGTTCCTGCGCATGCAGCGGGACCTGGCCGCGCTGTATGCGGGCGAGGCGGTGGATGCGGACTTTCTGCGGCAGTACCAGACGACGGTCAGGGCCAAGGTTCGTGGCACACCGGAGGTCCGGTCGAAGCGCAGGGGGTGACGGCACTCCAGGGGATGGCCGCGGCCTGCAGACGGGCCTCCGGCTCGAATCCGAGGCTGCCGGAGATGACGCTCCGACGTGCGTCGTTGAGCGTCTGCCCTCCGGGGCCATTGGTCCGCATTGCAGCGGTGCCCGTCACAAAGCAGCGCTGTTGCCGGCGCCTGCCCCTCCCGCCTGACCGGGTCCCGGGTGTACTCTGGCAGAAACGCTGACTGCAACGGCGCTGGCAGCCTCTCCGGGAAAAGCCCCTGACACAGGATGGACACCATGACGCTCGCCTATTCCCTGCTTGATGTATTCGCTGACTCGCCGTTCCAGGGCAGCCAGATCCCGGTAGTCCTGCTCAACGGCCATGTCCTGTCCGATGCCCACAAGCGGGCCATCGCCAGCGAGTTCCAGCAAACCGAAACCGTGTTCATCGATACTGCCGCCACGTCGGCGCCGGCCTCTGTCTTCAATAGCAAGGGCCCCTGCTTGTTCGGCGCCCACACCATCCTCGCTGCCTCCTATGTCGCGCATGAGAAGGGGCTGGTGCAGGATCAGGGTAACTACACCACCTTCACGCTGACGCAGCAGCAGCAGGTGATCGAGAGCCATATCGACAAGTCCGCCAACGGTCCCGGCGCCATCCAGTTCTCGCGCACCCTGACACCGAGCATCGATCGCTACACGCCGGAAATCCCGCGCCTGGCCGCGGCCCTGAACACCGACGAGCGCCATCTTTCCTTCAGCAAGTACAAGCCGATGGTGATCAGCGTCGATCATCCGGTGCTGGTCATTCCCATGACCCGTCCCGAGCATGTGCTGGCCGCCAGCCTCAACCCGGAGCGCTGGGCCGATCTCGCCGGCAGTGTCTATACCTCGCAACTGTTCCTGTTCGCGCCCGGCAGCGTGACCGGCGGCTCCCAGTTCCACGGCCGCCTGCTCAACCTCGATGTGGCGCGTGACGTGTTCCCGCCCATCGGCAGCGTGATGCCGGAATTCATCGCCTATCTCGCCGAGCAGGACGACACCGCCATCGGCACCCACACCTTCGCCATCGATCGCGGCGGC
>JAJFBF010000118.1 GCA_020697295.1 Moraxellaceae bacterium
TGAATGACGCGCTGAACTACGTCAACAAGCTGGCCTCGAACAAGAACAAGGTGCTGTTCGTGGGCACCAAGCGTGCCGCCGCCCCCATCATCCGCGAACTGGCCGCCCGCTGCGGCATGCCCTTCGTCGACCATCGCTGGCTGGGCGGCATGCTCACCAACTGGAAGACCATCCGCATGTCCATCAAGCGCCTGAAGGACCTGGACGCCCAGGTCCAGGACGGCACTTTCGCCAAGCTGACCAAGCGCGAAGCGCTGGAACGCACCCGCGAAATGGAAAAGCTGGAAAAGTCCCTGGGTGGCATCAAGGACATGGGCGGCCTGCCTGACGCCATCTTCGTGGTCGACGTCGACCACGAGAAGATCGCCATCACCGAAGCCAACAAGCTGGGCATTCCCGTGATCGGCATCGTCGACACCAATTCCAGCCCGGCTGGCGTGGACTACGTCATCCCCGGCAACGATGACGCCATCCGTGCCGTGCAGCTGTACGTGCGCGCCATGGCCGACGCCGTGCTGGAAGGCAAGGAATACTCCGCCACCGGCGGCCGCGACGCCGACGGCTTCGTGGAAGTGGCCGAGGGTGCCTCCGCCGAGTAATACCGGCGCGGCATCATCCGACAATAAAGGGGGCCTGGCCCCCTTTATTGCTCCTGTTTTCCGTAGATTCGACCCCCCATTTACCTGCCGCGGGCCAAGGGCCCCGGCACCAGAGAGGATGTGACCCATGGCAGAAATCACCGCCAGCCTCGTGAAAGAACTGCGCGACCGTACCGGCCTCGGCATGATGGAGTGCAAGAAGGCACTGACTGAAGCCAGTGGCGACATCGAGACCGCCATCGACAACCTGCGCAAGTCCGGCCAGGCCAAGGCTGCCAAGAAGGCCGGCAACATCGCCGCCGAAGGCGCCATCATCGTGGCCCAGGCTGGCGGCGCCGCCATCATCCTGGAAGTGAACAGCCAGACCGACTTCGTGGCCCGTGACGCGAACTTCAGCGCCTTCGCCAACAAGGTTGCCCAGATCGCCCTGGCTGCCCGCGAAACCGACGTGGCCAGGATCGCCGGTCTCGCCTACGACGGCCAGACCGTCGAGGAAGCCCGTATCGCCCTGGTCCAGAAGATCGGCGAGAACATCCAGGTCCGTCGTGCCCAGCTGATCGAAGGCGCCCTCGTGGGCTCCTACATTCACGGCCTCAAGATTGGCGTCGTGGTGGCCCTCGAAGGCGGCAGCGACGAGCTGGCGCGTGACGTGGCCATGCATATCGCCGCCGCCAAGCCCGAAGCCGTCAGCCCGGACGATGTCGCTCCCGCCCTGGTGGCCAAGGAACGCGAGATCGCCGAAGCCAAGGCCGCCGAATCCGGCAAGCCCGCCAACATCGTCGAGAAGATGGTGGAAGGCGCGGTCAAGAAGTACCTGGCCGAGGTTTCCCTGGTCGAGCAGGCCTTCGTCAAGGATCCGGACACCAAGGTCGGCCAGCTGCTGGCCAAGAACGGCGCCAAGGTGATCCGCTTTGTCCGCCTGGAAATGGGCGAAGGCATCGAGAAGAAGGAAGTCGACTTCGCCGCCGAAGTGGCCGAGGCCGCTGCCGCCGCTGCCCGCTAAGTTCCCGCCGGCACTGGAAAAGGCCCCGTCATGGGGCCTTTTTTATGGGAAAAATGGCTGGCCATCCTGTAATATTCCCGCACTTCGAAGACCGGACCCCATCCGGTGGACACCCGCCCGAGGACGCCATGGCTGACCGCAACCCCGCGCACAAACGCATCCTGATCAAACTTTCCGGTGAGGCCCTGGCCGGTGAGGTCGAATTCGGCATCGACCCCAAGGTCCTTTCCCGCATCGCCCTCGAGATCGGGCAGCTGGTGGGCATCGGCGTCCAGATCGGCATCGTGGTCGGCGGTGGCAACCTCTTCCGCGGCGCCGCCCTCCAGGCCGCCGGCCTTGACCGGGTCGCGGGCGACCACATGGGCATGCTGGCCACCGTGATGAACGGCATCGCCATGCGCGACGCCCTCGAGCGCAACAACATCAAGACCCGCCTCATGAGCGCCATTCCCATGAGCGGCGTGGTCGACCACTACGACCGCCGCGCGGCGGTGCGCCACCTGCAAGGCGGCGATGTACTGATTTTTGTCGCTGGCACCGGCAATCCCTTTTTCACCACCGACACCGCGGCCTGCCTGCGCGGCATCGAGATCAATGCCGATCTTGTCATCAAGGCCACCAAGGTCGATGGCGTCTACAACGCCGATCCGCTGAAAAACCCGGATGCGGTGAAGTATGACTACCTCACCTTCGACGAGGTGCTCGACAAGAAGCTCGGCGTGATGGACCTCACGGCCATCTGCCTCTGCCGTGACCACGACATGCCGCTCACGGTGTTCAACATGAACAAGGCCGGCGCCCTGCTCAACCTGATGGTGGGCGAGAGCGAAGGCACCCTGATTGGCACCAAGCCGCGCTGAGTGGCGGTCGCAAGGAGAAGACCATGATCAACGATCTGAAGAAAGACGGCGAAGCCCGCATGAAGAAGAGCGTCGACTCGCTTGAGGGCGCCTTCACCAAGGTGCGGACCGGCCGTGCCCATCCCGCCATCCTGAAGGACGTCATGGTGCCTTACTACGGCGCCGACACACCGCTCACCCAGGTCGCCAACGTCGGTGTCGAGGACTCCCGCACGCTCCTCGTGCAGCCCTATGAGCGCAGCATGCTGGCCGCCATCGACAAGGCCATCCGTACGGCCGATCTTGGCCTCAATCCCGTCACCGCCGACGTCATCCGCGTGCCGCTGCCCTCGCTGACCGAGGAGACCCGCCGCGACATGCAGAAAGTCGCGCGCGCCGAGGCTGAGAACGCCCGTGTCGCCATCCGCAACATCCGCCGCGATGTCATTGCCGACATCAAGGATCTCCTCAAGGAAAAGGAAATTTCCGAGGACGAGGAGCGCAAGGGCACCGACGACGTGCAGAAGCTGACCGACAAGTACATCGCCGAGGTGGACCGCATGCTCTCTGCCAAGGAACAGGAACTGATGCAGGTTTGATGCGATGACCGCTTCCGTGCCGAGCAGTGCGCCGGACATCGGCTCCGTTGCCGGGTCATTGCCGCGCCACGTCGCCGTCATCATGGACGGTAACAACCGCTGGGCCCGCCGACGTGACCTGCCTGGCCCCGAGGGCCACCGTGCCGGCGAGAAGGCGGTCCGCCGCATTGTCGAGCACGCCGCACGGCGCGGCATCGAGGTGCTGACGGTGTTTGCCTTCTCCAGCGAGAACTGGCGCCGTCCCGAGCCGGAAGTGGCGGCCCTCATGAGCCTCTTCCTGGAGGCGTTGACGCGCAAGGTGGGCGAGCTGCACGACAACGGCATCCGCCTGCGCTTCATTGGCGACCTGTCCGCCTTCTCGCCCGAGCTGCAGGCCGGCATGCACGAGGCGGTGGCCATGACCCGCGACAATGCCCGCATGACCCTGGTCATCGCCGTCAACTACGGCGGCCAGTGGGACATGGCCAACGCGGCCCGCTTGCTGGCCCTCGAGGTGGCGGCGGGACGCCTGGGGCCGGCCGACATCACTCCCGAACGCATGGGCCGGTTCGTGCAGATGGCCGACCTGCCGCCGGTGGACCTGCTGATCCGCACCGGTGGCGAAATGCGCATTTCCAACTTCCTGCTCTGGCAGACCGCCTATGCGGAATTTTACTTCACCGAGGCCTTGTGGCCGGATTTCAGCGCCGATGAACTCGACCTGGCCCTGGCCGACTTTGCCGGCCGCCAGCGCCGCTTCGGTCGCTCTGCGGAGCAGGTCGAATCTGTTCCGCGCGCCTGATTGCCTTTTAAACTGAATTTTTTGCGCCCGCGCCTTGCGGGCAGCAGCCGTGCAGGGAGCCCTGTCTTGAAGCCCGAGTTGAAGCAGCGCGTCATCACCGCACTGGTCCTGGTTCCGCTGGTAGTCTGGTGCATTTTCCTGGCGCCCGATGCCTGGGCCTTTCGCGCCTTCGCGGCCGCCATCGTGGGCGTGGCCGCCTGGGAGTGGACGGCCATGATGGGCTGGCGGTCGCCCCCCGCACGCGTCGGCTACGCGGTCCTGGTGCTGGCGCTGCTGGGCCTGCTGCTCGCCTTCCCGCTGACGCAGCCCTTCATGCTGCTGGTCTTCGGCTCGGCAGTGCTGTTCTGGCTGGTGGCGCACCGACTCGTGCGCGCCTATCCGGACAACGCCGACGGCTGGGCCAATCCGCCCGTGCTGTTTGCCCTCGGCCTGCTGCTGCTGGTGCCAGCCTGGCTTGGCCTGACGCAGTTGCATGCCCAGGGCGCCGGCTGGCTGATGTACCTGTTGTTGCTGGTGTGGGGAGCGGACACCGGCGCCTATTTTGCCGGCCGCGCCCTGGGCAGGAACAAGCTGGCCCCGGCCGTGAGCCCGGGCAAGACTGTCGAAGGCTTCCTGGGCGGCCTGGCCCTGACCATGGCGCTGGCCGTGGCCGTGGCCCTCTGGCGAGGCCTCGACG
>JAJFBF010000119.1 GCA_020697295.1 Moraxellaceae bacterium
TCGCCACGGTCTGCCAGGTGATGGGCTCGATATAGGTCGAGTCCGCCATCACCGGGTCGGTCATGATGGTGGCCGGGTTGGAATTCACGAGGATGACGCGGAACCCTTCTTCACGCAGGGCCTTGCAGGCCTGGGCGCCGGAATAGTCGAACTCGCAGGCCTGCCCGATGACGCTGGGGCCGGCGCCGATGATGAGAATGCTTTTGATGTCGGTACGTTTTGGCATGACTGTTACTTCCGGGCCTGCATCAATTCAATGAAGTGGTCGAACAGCGGCGCGCAGTCATGCGGGCCGGGGCTGGCTTCCGGGTGTCCCTGGAAGCTGAAGGCCGCCTTGTCGGTGCGGTGGATGCCCTGGTTGGTGCCGTCGAACAGCGAGCGGTGGGTGACACGCAGGTTGGCCGGCAGCGTGGCCTCGTCGACCGCGAAGCCGTGGTTCTGCGAGGTGATCATCACCGTGCCGGTATCGACGTCCTGCACCGGATGGTTGGCGCCGTGGTGACCGAGCGGCATCTTCACGGTACGGGCACCGGAGGCCAGGGCCAGCAGCTGGTGGCCGAGGCAGATGCCGAAGACCGGGGTTTCCGTCTGCAGGATGTCCTTGATGGCGGTGATGGCGTAATCGCAGGGCTCAGGGTCGCCGGGGCCGTTGGAGAGGAAGACACCGTCCGGCTTAAGGGCCAGCACGTCCTTCGCGGGCGTCTGGGCGGGCACCACGGTCACATCACAACCGCGGTCGACCAGCATGCGCAGGATGTTGAGCTTCACGCCGTAGTCATAGGCCACGACCTTGAACCGGGCATTGCCGGGGGTGACGTGACCCTTGCCGAGCTCCCAGGAGCCCTCGGTCCAGCGGTAGCTCTCCTTCACGGAGACGACCTTGGCCAGGTCCATGCCCTTCAGGCCCGGGAAGAGCTTCGCAGCCTCAAGGGCTTTCGCTTCATCCATATCACCGGCCAGGATGGCGCCGTTCTGGGCGCCCTTCTCGCGCAGGAGGCGGGTCAGGCGACGGGTGTCGATGTCGGCAATGCCGACAATATTGCGGCGTTTCAGATAACTGGAGAGGTCTTCCTGGGAGCGGAAGTTGCTGGGGATCATGCTGAGGTCGCGGATGACCAGACCGGCCGCCCACAGCACATGGGCCTCCTCGTCCTCGGCATTGGCTCCGGTATTGCCGATATGGGGATAGGTCAGGGTCACGATCTGCCTGGCATAGGACGGATCCGTCAGGATCTCCTGGTAGCCTGTCATCGCCGTATTGAAGACGACCTCGCCGGCCGTGAGACCGTCGGCACCGATGGAAACCCCGCGAAAGACGCTGCCGTCTTGCAGGACGAGAATGGCGGGCTTGTTCAAACCTACCTCCGAGAAGGGTTGCGGGCGGGACGCGCTCGTAAAAAAGCGAGAAAGAGGGGGATCTTTCTCGCTTTTTTTCTGATTGGGTGGCCGGATCACGCGGAGACCCGCGTCAGGCACAAGCTGGGCGCGAATTCTACGGAAATCCCCCATTACTGTCCAACCAAGTACTGACCGTACGCCCCGGCACGAGACTCCGGATCGACCGTACAGGCAGGGACTGCCACCGGTCGGCCGGCGCTCTCTTGCCGCAGGCAGCTCCCGTATGCTGCGATGCCTTCCGGAAGGGATCCTGCCGGCCGGAAAGCCGGAGACCATGGAGCGACCGTCTCTGGCGGCAACTTTAGCAAGACAACAGGTTTGCCATGGACCCATCCGAACTGGATACCCTGCGCCAGCAGCTGGACAACAAAGGCTGGCAGCTGCGCTTTCCCAAAGCCCTGGAAGAAGAATTCCAGCGTGACTACGCGCAGCGCTACCGCACCCACCTGCAGCTGGCCATGCTGCTGGGCTGCCTGGCCCTGCTGGCATGCGGCGTGGTCGACCCATTCTGGCAGGCGCCGGTCGCCGGCACGCTCTGGACCATCCGTCTCATCGTCATCGCCCCCATGCTGGGTTTGCTGCTGCTCAGCCGCACCAGCCTCGGCGAGCGCCACATGCAGCTCTTCGCCTCCCTGGGCGGCTGTCTTGCTGTCGGCGGACTGGTCGGCCTGTCCGTGAGTTCGCTCGAGCCCTTCAATCACTATTACTCCAGCGCCATCACCCTGGTCATGCTCGTGGTGTTCGTGCTGTCGCGCATGCAGTTCGTCTGGGGACTGGCCGCCGCCATCATCATGCTGCTGACGCTCAACGTCGGCCTGCTGGGCTTCAGCTCGGCCAGCTTCATGCTGCTGGTCATCAACAACTTCGTGCTGATGGCCTCGGCGGTGTTCTCGCTGGTCGGCACCTTCCTCATCGAGCGCAGCCTGCGCCAGAACTACCTGCAGTCCCGCCTGCTGGCCTTCCAGAACACCGATCTGGAGGAATCCAACCTGCGCCTGCAATACCTCACCGCCATCGACGGCCTGACGCAGATCGCCAACCGCCGCTCGCTCGACGGCAACCTCTCCACCGAGTGGCAGCGCGCCATGCGCAAGCGCGAGCCCATCGGCATCGTCATGATCGATGTCGACCACTTCAAGCTTTTCAACGACACCTACGGCCACCAGGCCGGTGACGAATGCCTGCGCGGCGTCGCCGGCGCCCTCAAGGATTTCGCCCGCCGCCCCGGCGATCTCGCGGCCCGCTATGGCGGCGAGGAGTTCGTGCTGGTGCTGACCAATGCCACGGCGCAGCAGGCCCAGCTCGTGGCCGAGCGCGTGCGCGACAAGATCGTCGAGCTCGCCATCCCGCACCAGCGCTCCAGCCACGGCAACGTGACGGCGAGTTTCGGCGTCGCCAGCGTCGTGCCGGGCGCACAGCACAGCGGCCCGGAAGCACTGTTGCTGGCAGCGGACCAGGCGCTTTACCGCGCCAAGGAATCCGGACGCAACCGGGTCATTGTCGCGACGGTCGGCTCGGAATCCCAGGCTGTAGCCTGAAGCCAGGCCCATAAATAAAAAAACCGGCATCCGCCGGTTTTTTTATTTTCAGAGCCGCGCCGCATCATCGCAGCTTCAGCACATCACGCATGTCATAAAGGCCGGAGCCCTGCGCCCCCAGCCAGAGTGCGGCACGCACAGCACCGTTTGCAAAATTCATGCGGCTGGTAGCGACGTGGCGAATCTCCACGCGCTCGCCCTCGCCGATGAACATCACGTTGTGGTCGCCGACGATGTCACCCCCGCGAATCGTCTGGAAGCCGATGCTCTCGCGCGCCCGTGCGCCGGTGTGGCCATAACGCTCGTACACCGCCACCTGCTTCAGGTCCCGCCCCAGGGTACCGGCGACCGCCTCACCCATCATCAGTGCCGTGCCGGAGGGCGCGTCGACCTTGTGACGGTGATGCGCCTCGATGATTTCCACATCCACGGTATCGCCGAACGTTTCTGCGGCCAGCTCGAGAAGGCGCAGCGTCACGTTGACACCGATGGAATAATTGCCGGAGTAGACAATGCCGGTCGCTGCGGACGCGGCCTTGAGCAGGGCCTTCTGCTCGTCGTCGAGCCCGGTCGTCCCGATGACAATGCCACGCCCGGCGCGCCGGCAGGTTTCGATATTGGCGACCGTTGCGGCCGGCACGGTGAAATCGATCAGCACATCAAAATCATTC
Source organism: Moraxellaceae bacterium (assembly GCA_020697295.1). Lineage (GTDB taxonomy): Bacteria > Pseudomonadota > Gammaproteobacteria > Pseudomonadales > Moraxellaceae > UBA2031. The sequence continues at coordinate 3,608 of JAJFBF010000119.1, forward strand.
ACGACCGCGCCCAGGTCGCCGCTGATCTTCACGCCGAGAATGCCGACACCGGCCAGCTCGCCCGCATCGGCACCCAGCAGCGAGGAATCCGGACGTTCGATGGCGGCGGCCAGCGTGGCGCCGTCGGCAGCCGCCACGGCCTGGATGAGGGCGCGGCCCATGCGGCCGCCGGCCCCGGCAATTGCGATACGGGTCATGACTGCTCCAGCTCCTGGGGGAATGGCGCGATTGTAGGGAGCGCCCCGGGCGCACACCAGCGCCGCAAGGCGGCCCGAAAACAAAAAGCCGGGCAGGGCCCGGCTTTTTGCGGATGAAGCGTCCGGCCCTACTTGTCGCCAAACAGCCCCATCACCGACTCGAACCACGAACTCTTGCGCGGCGAGTGTTTGCCATCCTCGCCTTCCATGTCCTGCTGGAATTCGCGCAGCAGCTCCTTCTGGCGTTTGCTGAGGTTCACCGGCGTCTCCAGGACGACGCGGCAGAGCAGGTCGCCCGGGCCGCCGCCGCGCACCGGCGCGACGCCCTTGCCGCGCAGGCGGAACAGCTTGCCGGTCTGGGTGCCCTCGGGAATCTTGAGCTTCACGCGGCCTTCCAGGGTCGGCACCTCAAGTTCACCACCGAGCGCGGCATCGGCAAAGGAGATCGGCACCTCGCAATAGAGGTCGGCGCCGTCACGCTCGAAGATCTTGTGCTGGCGCACCGCCACCTGCACGTAGAGATCGCCGGGCGCGCCGCCGTTGGGGCCGGCCTCGCCTTCGCCGGACAGGCGGATGCGGTCACCGGTGTCGACACCGGCCGGGATTTTCACTTCCAGCGTCTTGGTCTTTTCCACCCGACCCTGGCCGTGGCAGGCGTTGCAGGG
>JAJFBF010000066.1 GCA_020697295.1 Moraxellaceae bacterium
CAGGTGGCAACGAAGTCGCCCGCCAGCGCAAAGCTCAGCGCCAGCACGCGCGCCACGGGCCAGTCGGCAAAGTGCAGCAGGCGCTGGGCCAGGGGCGGCGTGGACGACAGCCGCCCCTCCGCGGCCAGGCGCAACAGGTAGTAAGCGAGGCCCGCCACAGGGCCCAGCAGCAGGAACCAGAACAGCGGCGCGAACAACTGGCGCAGTTGCTCGGCAAGCAGCCCGGCACGGGCGCGCGCCAGCTCGGCGCCGGCCGCCTCCTCGAGCACGACGGGGTCGGCCTGGGCGATAAGCTCGCGACTGGCCTCGTCCGCCTGCAGCCAGGCTTCCTGCTCGCGGCGCAGGGCCTCCGGCATATCGCGATCCAGCAGCACGACACCCATGACCACCAGGCCGAGCGCGCCCAGGAAAAGGTTCTGGTACGGCACATCCTGGAGGGCGACGACCACGCCCAGCAGCAGCAGCGCCGGCAACAGGACCAGGCCAAGCCCGAGGGCGCCCTGCCAGTTGTCGCGGGCGGCGCGGTCCAGCCAGCTGTCGCGCCAGCGCCGGGACTGCCGGCCGATCGTCAGGGCGAGATCGCGCCCCGGCTCTGTCTGCCGCAAGCCGAGCACGATCAGGAGCACCAGCAGCTTCATCCCTTATCCTCTTCAGTCCGCAGGAGCCCGTGCAGGCAGCTCCAGTCAAAGGCAGGCCCCGGGTCGGTCTTGCGGCCGGGGGCAATATCACTGTGCCCGGCCAGATGGCCGAAAGTGCCAGGATAGCGGCTGTTGAGCGCGCGTATCACCCGGGCCAGCACATGATACTGGACTTCGGCATAGGGCTGCTCGTCCGTGCCTTCCAGCTCGATGCCGATCGAGAAATCGTTGCAGTTGTCCTGGCCCTGGTACGCCGAGCGTCCGGCATGCCAGGCGCGCAGGTCGAAAGGCACGTACTGCACGATCTCGCCGTCGCGGCGGATCAGCAGGTGCGAGGACACCGTCAGGCCGGCGATTTCCGCAAAGTAGGGGTGGCGGGAGGGATCCAGGGTGTTGGTGAAGAGCTCGTCGATCCAGGGGCCGCCGAACTCGCCGGGCGGCAGGCTGATGCCGTGAACCACGACCAGCCGGGGCGGCGCATCCGCGGGACGCGGATTGCAGTTGGGCGAAGGGCAATGACGGGCGGGCCGCAACCAGTGATCCGCCCCGATCTCCACGGTGGACTCCGCCTTCAAGCGGAGGCTCCCTGGAGATTGGGAGTCTTGGCCCCAATGGTGCGCAGGCTGCCTATCATGGATTCCAGCGCACGGTCGATGAGCTGCGAATCCTCGACCAGGCGGGCGCGTCCCAGGCTGAGGTCGATGGCAAGCTTCATGCCCGACATTTCCCCCACTTTCACGCCCCGGCGATTGGCGAAGATGAGCTTGTCCACCGAACGGATGCGCGCGACCAGCTTGTGGCGGTCGACCTTGTCGCCGTCGATGAACTCGATCCAGCTGCCCACGTTCAAACGATTCACGATGGCGATGAACTCACTGTCCTCCGGCAAGGCATTCTCCTGCACCGGGGCGACTGTTTCGGCCTCGGGCAGCACCACGGAAGAGGCATCGCGGCTTTCGGCGCGCGCCATCTCGCCGACCGCCACCTGGCCGGCCACCGGCGCGGTATCCATCGGCCTGGCCTCAACCACACTCACCAGGCGCGTGGTTTCGCCACGGCCATAGCCGGCATGCACGCTTGCCAGCTCGCGCAGCAGGTTATCGGTAGACAGGGAATCATAGTTCACGCCGGCCAGCCCTTTTTTCAGGCTGTTGACCAGCTTGGGCGCCAGCGACAGCAAGCGCGCCTGCCACTCCGGGCCCGGCTGCGGCAGCACGCTCCAGATCACGGCATCGACGACCTTCACCGCCTGGCGCCAGTTCTCGGACTCGGTGCCTTCCTTCAGGCAATTGATATAGAGCACGTTGCGCCAGGCTTCCTGGAGCAGGCGCACCGCCACCGGCGGCAACTGCTTGCCGGCCATGCGCCGGTTCAGGGTCTGCTGCACCATGGCGCGCGCGAGCTCGGCACGGGCACGGCCTTCCTCGGTCTCGCGCGTGCGCTTGTCGACGGTTTCCTCGCGCTTCTGCTGCTGCTCGTAAAAGGCGGTGAAATCCGCAAGGAGCTCGTCGAACAGCGAGAGGTCATCGCTGAAATCGGTGAGGATGCGCGTGACCACGCCCTCGATGCGGGTGTAGAGCACGTCGCTGCCCTGGCTGCGCGAACTCCAGCCGATGCCGGCCTTGGCCAGCGCATTGAGCAGGCGCCGCGCCGGATGGCTTTCGGCATTGAAGAAGCTCTTGTCGATGATGGCGACCTTGAGCAGGGGAATCTGCAAGCGCCCGATCAGCGCCTTCATGGCGGTGGGCAGGTCATCATCATCAAGGATGAAGTCGAAGAGCATGGAAATGAGGTTGATCACATCCTCGTCGCCGCGCTTGATGGCCTCGACGGTGTCATCGTCGGAGCGCAGGTTGTCACGGATGCTGGTCCTGACCTCCTCTACCGACGGGGACTTGTCATTCTCTGCCAGCGGCGCCCGGGGCTGGAACTGCTGGATATTGGAAAGCTTGGTCACGAGGTCGGGAGTTTCCACCGACTGCACCACGGCCGTCGCCGAAATGTGCTGCGGGGCCAGGGGCACCGCGGCGACACTGCCGCCCACCGCGGCCGCGGGCAGGGCTCCGATACCACCGCCGCCCACATACTGGCCGCCGTGGTACTGCCCGCCCGCGACCGGGCCGCCGGGCACGCCCGCGCCCGCCTGCCCGAGCATGCCCTGCAGGAAAGAAAAGATTTCCTCGGTATTGGCGACCCGGGCCGGCTCGGCCGGCTTTTCACCGGGCTTGGGCACGGCCGGCTTGGGCTTTTTGGCCGGATCGCTGGCGACCGCCACCTTGAGGTCGGGCAGGACGCCGGCGCTGATGAACACCTCGTTGGCTTCCTCGAGCAGGCCGCCGAGGTAGTCCAGCACCTGCTGCTGGAAGGCGCGCAGGAGGATGATCTTCTGCTGGACGTCGATCTCGAGCGGAGAGATCGCATCCTTGAAGGCCGTGGCGATGCAGACGGGGTCGAGGGGCATATTGCCCTCGGAGACCTCGGTCTTGGGCAGCACATGGGCATAGCGCCGGCGCAGCAGACCCAGCGGAGCCGCGTACTTGAGGCGGGCGCGGGCCACCAGGGAATCCACGGTGACGGTGACGTCCATGTCCTCGGTCCGCACCAGGCTCAGGGTGCTGAAATCGATGGCGCGGGGGCCGCCACCGCTGGCGGTCAGGGGCTGCAGGGCGCTGAACGAGGCCGCCAGAGCACGGCTGAAGAAGGTCTCGATGTCGCCGCGCTGGCGGCGCGCGGTCTGCGCCACCTCCAGGAAAGGCTTCTGCTCGGCTTCGGGCAGGCCATCGGCCCACTCGTAGACGATATCCTGCAGGCGATCGAACATGCCCTTCAGCAGGGCTTCGAGCTGCTGCTGGCTGCGTGTGCGGACCGTCGCCGCGGACGCCGACTGTTGCGGCGTCAAGATCACGGCACCCGCGGAGGGCTTGGGGCTGTCCGTCATGAAAGTTCTGCCTGGCTACACAAGGATTTATTGGAGTAGTAGAGGTAGCGACGGTAGATTACCGCATCTCAACCGGGGGGAGAACGCGCCGCGCCTCCGCCCGGGCTTTCTGTGACTCCGTTCACACCCTGCGCCACGTCCGACAGGAGACCCCCGCATGATTCCCGCCGAGATGCTCGATGCCGCCATCATGGCCAATGCCCGCGCCGCACTGGAGGAGGACATCGGCAGCGGTGACATTACCGCGGGCCTGATTCCCGCCGATGCCGTGGCCAGGGCCCGTGTCATCACCCGCGAGCCCATGGTGCTGGCCGGCTCGCCCTGGGCCGATGCCGTCTTCCACCTGACCGACCCCCGCATCCTCCCGCAATGGATGCTGGAGGAAGGCGCCCGCGCCGAGGCCAACACCACCTTGCTCGTGCTCGAGGGGCCGGCGCGCAGCCTGCTGACCGCCGAGCGCAGCGCCCTCAACTTCCTGCAGCTGCTCTCCGGCACCGCCACCCAGGTGGCGCGCCTGCTGCCCCTGCTGGAAGGCACCCGCGCCCGCCTGCTGGATACCCGCAAGACACTACCCGGCCTGCGCATCGCGCAGAAGTATGCGGTGGAGGTAGGCGGCGGCAAGAACCATCGCCTGGGGCTCTTCGATGCCTTCCTGATCAAGGAAAACCACATCATCGCCGCCGGCGGCATCGGCGCCGCCGTCCACCGGGCCCGCGAGATCGCCCCGGGCAAGCCCGTCGAAGTGGAGGTGGAAACGCTGGAGGAGCTCGACCAGGCCCTGGCCGCAGGCGCCGACATCATCATGCTCGACGATTTCAGCCTCGACGCCATGCGCCGCGCCGTCGACCACACCGCCGGCCGCGCCCGCCTCGAGGCCTCGGGCGGCATGAGCGCCGCCAACCTGCGCCTGGTGGCCGAGACCGGCGTGGACTATATCTCGATGGGCGCACTCACCAAGGACGTGCGCGCCATCGACCTCTCCATGCGCTTTATCGACTGACGGGGCGCGCCACCGCGGGCGCCAGGTCGGGCAGCGGCGTATCCCCCAGCGAGAGATATCCCAGGCTGTGCCCTTCCTGGCTGAACACCAGCAGGGCGCTGCCATAGCGGCCCTCGTAGAACGCCAGCCGGTAGGCTTCCAGGTCCGGCTCTGCCCGACCCGCCACCCAGTCCTGCCAGGCTCCCGCCAGCTCCTTGCGCACATGGGCGCGAATCTCCGCCTGCAGGTCGAATACCCGCTCCCGGTTGGGGGGAAAGGGCTCGAACAGCCAGGCCTGGGACTCGGGATGGAAGCCGTAGCGCATCAGCATCGTCATCAGGCGCTGCTGCTCGCGGCGGTCACGCGTCTCGCGCCGGTAAATGAGCGGCGGCGTATCGGTGGAAAAGCGCGCCAGGGTGCGCGGTGACTCGCCCTGCAGCTTCATGATCCCGGGCGCGACAGAGATGAAGCGCTGGTTGCCATAGACCACCGCGACCGGGCGCTGGCTCCACACCTGCCAGGCGCCCCAGCCCATCGCGCCCACCTGCAGGGTGACGATCACGACGATATCGAAGACCAGCTTGTTGCGGCTTTTTTCGGGATGGAAAAACACCAGGGCGAGCAGGGGCCCCAGCACGAAGTCCACGGCCAGCACTATCTTGAGCCCCTGCAGCCCCCCATCCAGCCAGAACAGGTAGCCGGGAAACCAGTAATGCCAGGCCAGCAGGCCCAGCGCGACGGAGAAAAGGGCAAACACCGACAGGCTGATCAGCGCGGCGCGCAGCTTGTAGGCAAGGACAGGGCGCGATATCACTTATTATTTCCCGGTTTCCAGAGGTTTTGCGGAGAAGGCTCAGGCCGGCGACGGAGCGCCGCCGGCGGGCCCGGCATAGTCAAAGCGGGGCAACTCCCGGCCTTCGACCATCACCGTGCCGGCAAACATGGCATACGGTCGAACCCACCATTCACCGGCGCCGTACAGCGGCCGGTAGACCACCAGCACCTCCTCGCTCTCGGAGTGGCGGGCGAGGAAGGCGACCTCATAGTCCTGGCCCTTGTAGTGCCGGTAGCGCCCCGGGCGCAGCGATGGCAGGGCCGGCAACGTCACGAGAACAGGTCCATGACGCCGAGCGGACCGGAGCCATCGCGCCAGTAGATCTGCCCGCCCTCCTCCATGAAGCGCTCCAGCGCCTGGCGGATAAGGCCGAAGGCAAGATTGATGCACTGGAAGGAATCCACGCCCGGCACCTTGGGGATGCCCGGATAGAGCCCGGGCAGGGCGACATCGCAGGACCAGCGCCCCGGATCGTTGTCGATCGGCAGCGGCAGGCCGATCTGCAGGCGCACCACGCGCATCTCGCCGCTTTTCAGGCGGCAAATGATGAAGCGCTCCGCCACCACATGATCAATCTTGCTCTCGGGCACGAGAGTGTTGTCGACAGTTGTCATATCGTCATCGCATTGCTGTGGAAGGCGCCAAATCGCGCCCACGGAGCCATCATCCTGCCACCGTTGCCACGCCGAGGCCACTCCTCCGCGCGCGGTAGAGGGCGCTCCCTCGCATTCAGGGGGCACAGGCGAGCGACAGGACCAGCGCGGCGCCCCAGGCGTCCTCCCAGGGGCCGGCGTGGTCGGCATCGACGTCCACCACCTGCACGCAGTGGCGCGCGGGCAGTCGCGCCAGATAGGACTCCAGGACCCAGGGTGGCACCTGCCGGTCGCGGCGACCACTGAGGTGCAGCTGTGGCACCGTCGCCAGCGCCGCCGCCACAGACGCCGGATTGAGCGACTCGCGCAGCGGCGACAGCTTGCGCCGCTTTGTCCAGGCCTCGGTATCGAGGTTGCCGGCCACGGTGCGCAGGACCACGGGCACGCCCTCGGCCTGCAGGCGTGCCGCCACCAGCGCCGCCACCGCGCCGCCGCCGGAATAACCGGTCAGGGTGAGCGCCGTGCCCGTGCCCGTGCCCGTGCCCGCCAGGCCGTGCAGCGCCGCGACATAACTGTCGACTACCTCGGACGCAAAACGTGCGCCCAGCCAGTAACGCGCCTCCACCCCGCCCCGGTACTGTCCCGGGCGCCCCAGGTAGACGACATTGCAGCCCGTATCCAGCGTCGCCAGCCGCAGCGCCACCGGATTGACGGGCGTAGGGTCCGGCGACGGCATGCTGACACTGATCCAGGCGAGGCCATCGCCCTCGATATAGACACTGATGGCGGCACCGGGGCAGCCCAGACGGGCAAAACCGCGCAAAGGCAGCGGCGCCGCGGCGGGCTCGAATGCCTGCAGGCCTGCAGCGCTCGCCAGGCTTTCCGCGGCGTGGGTCCGCGAGGCGGCGTCGGGCAGGGTGGTGCAGCCGGCCAGCACCAGCATCGCCGGCACCAGGGCCAGCACCGTTGCCGCCACACCACCCCTGCGCGGGCGCGCCCTCCCCTGATCTTGCCTCCCCGTCACCACCGTCTCGCCCTTCGAACTGAATACTTTCATCTTTTTACCAGCTAATGCCCCGTGCTGCAGCGACTCAGGCAAGGCTAATTCGATAGTCCTGCCCACGCCCACGCCCACGCCCACGCCCACGCCCACGAAAGCCTGACGGGCGGCACTGTGCAACATCAACTCAAAAAAATGACGCCCGCCCTGTTGTGGCACCACGGCGCCGGCCCATAAAAAAACCCCGCCGGAGCGGGGTTTCTTTATTGCCTCACCGCAAGGGTGGGGCGAAGCGCGATCAGAACGGCAGCTTGAACTTCACCGACGCGGTCTGCGCCTGGAAGTCGCCACGGCTTTCCATATCAACCATCGCGTCGATCTCGAGGCTCTTCGCGGTGACATAACGGTAGCCCAGGCCACCCATCAGCACCGTCGAATCCGGCTTGGCGCCCGTGCTGATGAAGGTGGGGCCGGCGCCGGCGAAGGTCGCCGAGACGCTGGTCGCATCCAGGGTGTCATAGCCGATGCCGGCATTGGCCAGGATCGCACCCTTGCCGACGCCGAACTCGAAGCTGCCCTTGGCCGACCACAGCATGGAATCCTCGCGGACATCGTCAACCACCAGGTTGAACGCGCCAGCGCCGGTTTCGCTGTAGCCGTCAATCGAGACGCGGTTGTAGCGCACGGCCACCGACGGTTCAAAAGAGGACTTCTCGCCCATCGCCACGCGCTTGGACAGCGCCAGGCCGAGGCCGAACTGCGAACCGTCGAAGTTGGCGCGCGCCGTGCTGCTGGCGAAGCCCACCTGACGGGTGCTGTCGTAGCCGGTGGCCACGCGGGTCACGTCCATGTCCAGCGCCGCGGTATCGGACAGGGCATAGGTGCCATAGAGCGCCACGTGCGTGCTGCTGAGATCGATGCCGGAGTTGTTGCTCTCCACGTCGCCCTGCGAGCTGGCCACGGCCAGGCCCACACGCAGGCTGTCGCTGATGTCGCCATCGACGCCGATCACGAAGCCGGAGTTGTCCACGTCATAACCGTTCAGGGTGCCGACGGCATCCTGCTCGGCCTTGCCCAGGAAGGGCTTGATCCACACCGAGTTGTCCTGGAAGGCATCACCCGACGAGGCGCCACGGCGCGCGTTCAGGCGGGCGCTGATGGCGTTGCTGGCGCCGAGGCTGGCGGCACGCGCGGCGTTACCCGGAGCGCCCGGCAGCAGCGGACCGGCTTCCTCGATCACGTCCGCCGCGGCCTGCGCCGTGGGGGCGTTGAACAGGGCCAGTGCGAGATCGGAATAAGTGCCGCCGTTGAGATCATCCATGACCTCTTCCACCAGGTCGACCTGGGAACCGGAGAGACCAGAGCCGGCCAGCGCTTCCTCGGTGGACAGCTCGGTGGCCGTCAGGGTCAGCGCGCCCCCTGCAATTTCCTGCTCGAAGGTCCAGAACACAGAGCTGTCGGTCACCTCAAAGGCCTCGGAATCCGGCAGCAACAGATCGCCGCTGGTGAGGATATTGACGAGGGAGTCGCCGGTGGCCAGGGTATTCGCCGGATCGACCTGCACATGCACATTGCTGCCGGCCGTGAAGTCTGCGGAGTCATCGGCCTGGAAGGTGCCGTACTCGCTGTCGCTGCTGACGTTGAATACCAGCTTGCCGCCGGCCTGCTGGACGTAGCTGCCGTCCACATAGCCCGATCTGTCAGCGTACAGCACGATGCTGCCGCTGTTGCTCAGGGACACCGAGCCCCCCAGGTCAAGGCCGCCATCGATCAGGCCGCTGTTGATCACCTGGCCGCTGCCTTCATTGACCCGGAGGGCATTCACCACAGGGCCACTCATGCCGCTGTAGCTGAAGTCGCCATCGGCCGCGATGGTGCCGCTGTTGTCGATGGTGCCGTAGAGGGTTTGCACGTAAACGCCGTAGGCGCCGCCGTTGTAAGCCGAGGCAAAGGCGGCGATGCTGCCCTTGTTCTCGAGAGTGCCGTTCAGCGAGCTGCTGGCGAGTACGCCGTAGGCATTCGCCGCAAAGCCTTCCGCATAGGCCGTCAGGTCGCCGGCATTGACAAGGTCATTGTCGAACGAGTCCAGGACATGCAGGGAAACCGCCATTGCGTAGTAAGCGCTGGAGGAAGCCTGCACCGCGCCGTTGTTCACGAAGGAAGTCATGGACTCCGCAACCAGGGCGAACGCGGGACCGGTGGTGCTGCTGCTGTACTGCTCCAGGCGAACACCGACCGCCTCACCCGTGCCGCTGTAGGAGATCACGTCAGCCGTGATGTTGCGATTATTGGTCAGGAGGCCGCTGGCGCCGATATCGGCATCGATGCCGTAGCTACGGCTGGTGTAAACGCCTTCGGATCCGGCATAGATATCGCCGCCATTGACAAACTCGCCGTCGAGGCCCGTCACCAGCACGGCCCTGGCATCTGCACCCATGCCATCGGCATAGGCGCTGATGCTGCCGCTGTTGCTCACGCTGCCGGTCACGCCGCCAGTGAGACTCATGCCCCAGGCGTACGCGTTGCGGGACCCGCTGGCGGAGCTGCTGGAGGTGGCGGTGGCCTCAATGGTGCCGGCATTGGCAATCGAGCCCTCGAGCTGCGCCTGGACCTTCACGCCATAGGCATAGGCCTGGTTGGCCGAGGCATACGCCATGATGTCGCCGCTATTGGTCAGCTCGCCCGAAATCACGGTGTTCGACATCGGGCCGCTAAAGCCACGCAGACGGGGCCCGGAATCGCCATTGCCCAGCAACACGCCAACCGCATCGGCGTAATTCTCGCCATACGCCTCAGCTTCAATGTCGCCACCATTGTTGATGGTGCCGGCAAAGTCGCCCATTACGCTGACGCCCTTCGCACTGGCGTTGCTTTCAGCAGATGCGCTGGCAAGGATGACACCGTTATTGACCAGCGAGCCGGTCATGCCACCCTCAGCCACGAGGACCGAGAAAATGTCGGGGCCGCTGGAGGAGGAGCTTTGTTCAAAGCTTACGGCCACGGCGTCCGCAAAGTTGCTACCGTAGGCCTCGGCGGTGATCGTGCCGCCCAGGCGATTGCTGACGCTGCCAGAGAAGGACTCATCGGCGACCACCGCACGGCTGTAGGCCTGGTAGCCATCGGCAAAGGCCTCGATACCCCCACTGTTGACCAGGCTGGCGGCAAGGTCGTCTACGACAATGGCGCGGGCATCGGCATTGAATCCGTCCGCTTCCGCCACGATGGTGCCGTCTGCGCCATTGGTGAGGTTACCCTCGAACCAGTCGCCGCTGATGCCGGTGGCATAGGCGTAATAGCCGTCCGCCATCGCATGGATATTGCCGCTGTTGGTCAGGCTGCCCGAGAGCAGCGCGCCGTCGACAGCAGTGGCGTAAACACTGCCAGAGCCGTTCACCGAGGCGGAGATATTCCCGCTGTTAAGGATGGTGCCAACCGCATCGAAGAAGCTGAGGCCAGTGGCGGTGTCCCCGCCAGAGATGCTGGCCTCGATATCGCCGGCATTGTTGAGGGTGCCCAGGAGGGAGGAAACTTCGACTGCGGTGGCCTGGACACTATAGCCATAGCCGCCGGCGCGGACCGTTGCCCCGGCCTCGTTCTTCAGTACACCCGAGCCATCGATCAGTTCAGCCACGATGCCACGCGCAGTGCCGGCGCTCGAACCGGAACCGGAACCTGAACCTGAACCTGAACCTGAGCCATAGCCCACGCTGGCCGTGATGTCGCCGCTGTTGACAAGGCGACCACTGACGTCGGTGACACTGACGCCATCGGCATTAGCGGAAGAGCCATAGCCATTCGCCTCGATCACGCCGGTATTCTGGAACACCCCGAGGGTCGCAATCGCGTCGGCGTCGAAGCCCGTGGCCCGGCCATAACGCCCGTTGAAGGTGGCGTAGATCTCCCCGCTGTTGAGGACGGTGGCGCTGACATTCGTCACATCAATGCCGGAAGCGGTGCCGTTGTACCCGCCGGCCGTCGCCGAAATCACGCCCTCGTTGACCAGGCGGCTCTTGATGTCGTTGCCAAGGATGCCCTGGGCATAGGCAGAGTTGCCGCTGCTGTTGACATTGGCGCTGACGGTGATGGTGCCGCTATTGGTCAGGCCGGCGGAGAGGTCGCCCTCGACCTTGATCCCGCGCGCCCGGGCATAGGCTGAGTCGTAGCTGCTGCCGTTTGCATAGGCAAACGCGTCGGCCGTTATGGTGCCGCTGTTGCTGATCGCAGCGAGGCTTTCACCCTGGACATTGACGCCATCGGCAGTGGCATAGGCATAGGCCGTCGCGCTGCTGGAACCTGACGTGGAAGCATAGGCAAACGCGTTGGCGCCGGCGCTGATGGTGCCGCTGTTGGTCAGCGCGGCGCCCAGGTCGCCGGCCACATTGATGCCTGCGGCGTAAGCGCCGGCGGTGACATAGCCCGAGCTGGAGCGGTACTCGTAGCCCGTGTCGGAAATCGTCCCGGCATTGTTCACGCCGGCATTGACCACGCTGGCAGTGACGCCCTGATCGATAACCCCGTCTGCGGTGACGGTCAGGCGGACGCCCGAAGTATCCAGGGAGCAGTTGTTTTCGGGGGTGGACAGGCTGACCGTGACCGCCGTCTCGCCCGTACAAAGATCCACGGCAAAAGCGCTTTGTGCCGCACCGCCGGCCGCAGCCACCGCAATGGCGTAGCTTAGAAGGGAAAGCTTCAAGGGGGAGGAGGTACGCTTTCGCATGATATGTCCTTGTTTTGTATGTATAAAAAATATTTTTAGCGAAGAGCAGAGCATAGAAATACCGTAACGGCACGTACTCTTCCTGTAACTTGCGACTATTAGGTGAGGAGCGCATCACTGTCAAGCGGACGATGGCTTCACGGAATGCCCGGCCGATTCATGGTGCGAATAAAGTGCTGGACTGCCTTTGAGCGGGATTGGTTAGCCCTCCTACACCGAATTCACGCCCGGGCAGCGCAAGGTCTCGATCGAGCAGGCCTTCAAGCTGGCCACCGACCACCATGCCGCCGGCCGCCGCGAGCAGGCCGCCGCCCTCCTCGACCAGATCGTCAAAACCGAGCCCCGCCATGCCTTCGCCTGGCAGCTGCTGGCCATCCTCGCCCACGAGTCCGGCAATACGCCGCAGGCCATCGAGCTCATGGGCAAGGCCATCAAGTGCCACCCCATGATTGCGCAGTTCTACGCCAACCGTGCCGAGATGTGCCGCCTCATCGACAACCTCGACCAGGCCATCGCCGACGGACAGCAGGCGGTCAAGATCGACCCCAAATCGGCCATTGCCCACAGCAACCTCGGCATCGCCTGGTACCACAAGGGTGAGCTCGACAAGGCCGAGGCCTGCCAGCAGGAAGCTCTGCGCCTGGACCCGGCCTACCTGCCCGCCATCAACAACCTGGGCAGCATCTGCCGTGACCGCAAGGACCGCCCGGGCGCCGTCGCCATGTACCGCAAGGCTTTGGCCCTCCGCCCCGACTTCATCGAGTCCGCCAACAACCTCGGCGCCGTGCTGGTCGAGATGGAGGACCCCGAAGAGGGCCTCAAGGTGCTGATCGACGTCATCCGTGCCCGCCCCAACTACGCCGAGGCGCACTGCAACGTCGGAAACGCCTTCCTCGCCCTGGAAAACTTCCCCAAGGCCGAACTCGCCTTCCAGAATGCCACCCGGCTGCAGAAGGATTATGTCGAGGCCTATGAAGGCCTGGCCCGCTGCGCCCAGGAGCAGCGCAACCTCAAGGAGGCCGAGGCCTTCGCCCAGCAGGCCCTGGACCTCAAGCCGCGCCCCGCGACCTACAGCCTCCTCGGCGGCATCTACTCCGAGCAGAGCTTTCCGGAAAAGGCCACCCTCGCCTACGACAAGGCCCTGGGGATGAACCCCGAACTGGTCAGCGCCTGGCTGGGCAAGGGTCACCTGCAGATGGAACTGGGCAAGATGGACGAGGCCGAGGCCAGCTTCCAGCGCGCGCTCGACCTGGACCCGGGCAATATTGCGCCGCGCCTCTCCCTTACCCAGGTGCGCAAGACCAAGGCCGACGACGAGAATTTCGCCGCCCTGCAGGAAGCCGGCAAGGACATCGCGACGATGCCCGCCACCAAGGCCATCTCGCTGCATTTCGCCCTCGGCAAGGCCTATGAGGACCTCAAGCAGCACGACGAGGCCTTCCCGCATTACCTGGAAGGCTGCCGGCTGAAGCGCGAGCGCATCGAATACAACGCCGACAACAACCACCTCATCGCGCAGAACATCGCGAAGATGTTCACCAAGGAACGCCTGGCCGCCCTGCGCGGCGCCGGCGACGACTCGCGCACGCCCATCTTCGTGCTCGGCATGCCGCGCTCCGGCACCACGCTCACCGAGACCATCATCGCCAGCCACCCGGACGTCTATGGCGCCGGCGAACTGCCCGACCTGCTGCAGATCATCGGCAAGCCGCTGGGCGAACCGGAAGTCGGCTATCCGCTCAATGTCGAGTTCCTGTCGCATGAGGAACTGACCCGCATGGGCGCACAGTACGTCGAGCAGCTGAAGACCCGCTCGCCGGGCGCGAAGCACATCACCGACAAGATGCCCGCCAACTACCTGGGTGTCGGCCTCATCCACCTGATGCTGCCCAACGCGAAGATCATCCACGTGCGCCGCAATCCGGTGGACACCTGCCTCTCCGCCTTCACCCGCCTCTTCAACAAGAGCCAGCACCAGAGCTACGACATGCGTGACCTGGGTCGCTACTACTGCGACTACATGAGCATCATGGCGCACTGGCGCGACGTGCTGCCGACGGGCTCCTTCTACGAGATCCAGTACGAGGACCTCGTCGCCAACCAGGAAGAAGAGTCGCGCAAGCTCATCGCCTATTGCGGCCTTGAATGGAACGAAGCCTGCCTCGATCCGCACAAGACCGAACGCAACGTGAAGACCGCGAGCGTCACCCAGGTCCGCCAGCCGGTGTACAAATCCTCCGTGGAACGCTGGCGTGTGTACGAGAAGTTCCTCGGCCCCCTGCTCGAGGAACTGCAGCCGGTGCTGCCGAAGGGCTGATGCCCGGAGGGCCGGCCCTGCGGTCGGGTCTCCCTGGCACTTCGCTGGCCGCTGCAATAAAAAACCCGCCTCCCGGCGGGTTTTTTATTGGTTCAATTTCTCCAGGGCGCCACCCCTTAGGTTCCTGTAGGTCGGGCTTCAGCCCGACTACCCAGCCCAACCCCCCACCGCAAGTCGGGCTGAAGCCCGACCTACCAACCCGACCCGATTTCCGCCGCCGCCCCAAAAAAAAGGACGCCAACGGCGCCCCTTTCCCACATCAGCTCCACTCAAAGCGGCAGCTTGAACTTCACCGACGCCGTCTGCGCCATAAAGTCGCCACGGCTTTCCACATCATAAGCCACGCTGATCTCCAGCGCCTTCGCCGTCACATGGCGATAGCCCAGGCCACCGGTGACCACAGTCGAGTCCGGCTTGATGCCGTTACTGACAAAGGTCGGGCCGCTGCCGGAGAGCGTCGACGTCAGGCTTGCCGCATCCAGCGTGTCATAACCGAGGCCGGCAGAAGCCAGCAGCGTGCCCTTGCCCACGCCGAACTCGAAGGCGCCTTCGGCCGCCCACAGCAGCGAGCCTTCGGTGCTGCTCTCCACTGTCAGGTCGTAGATGCCGGCGCCGGTTTCGGTGTAGCCATCGAGGCTGGCACGCTGGTAGCGGGCCTGCAGCGAGGGAATGAACGTCGAGCGCTCGCCCATCGCCACGCGGTTGGAGACGGTGGCGCCCAGCGCAAACTGCGAGGCGTCATAGCTGGCGCGGGCCGAGGTATTGGCCAGGGCCACGCGGCGGGTGCTGTCGACACCGCTGCTGAGGTGATCGATGTTGAGGTCGAACGTGGCGCTGTCGCTCATCGCGTAGCTGCCGTAGAGCGAGAGCTGGGTGCTGCTCACATCGAGCGCGACCTTGTCGCCGCCCACCTCTCCCTGGCCGGAGGCCACGGCCACGCCCAGGCGCCAGCTTTCGGACACGTCGCCATCGAGGCCGATGACAAAGCCGGTGCCGTCCACGTCATAACCATCGACACCGTCCACGCTGTCCTGATCGGCCTGGCCAATGAAGGGCTTCAGCCAGAGCGCGTTTTGCGTGAAGGCATCACCGGCGGCGGCGCCGCGGATTTCGCCCTGGCGCGCGCTGATGGCCAGGCTCGCGCCCGCGCTCATGCTGCGCAGCGCGGCCGCGGCGGCGCCGGGCAGGCCCGGGCCCACGCTTTCGAGTGCATCGGCGGCCGCAGCCGCATCAGCGGCGCCATTCAGTGCGGCAGAAAGCTCGCTGTAGGTGCCGCCCGCGCCCGCCAGCAGCACGCTGTCCGCAAAGGCGAGCTGGCTGGTCGTGAAGGCCTGGCCGGAGCCTTGCAGACCGGCGGCGCCGCCGGCGAAGTCCACGTCCAGGTCGAGCGTGTTGCCGTCCATGACGCCGGTGAAGCTCCAGAACAGGCTGGAGTCGGTGACGGTGGGGCCGTCGAGGTCGGTGGTGAGCGTTCCGGCGGAGATCACATTGGCCAGCGTGCTGCCGTCCACCAGCGTCACGTCGGGCGTGACGATGATGTGGATGCTGTCGCTTGCGGTGAAGTCAGCCTCGCCACCCACGTTGAGCGCCGCGTAGCGGCCGGCCGATTCCACCTGTAGCGTGAGCAGGCCGTCGGTGCCTTGCGTGTAGTCACCGCCCACATGGCTGGGATTGCCGGCGGTGGTGAGGATGTGGCCGCTGTTGTCCAGGTCCACCGTGCCGCCGAGGCTCACGCCCCCGATGATGGTGCCGCTGTTGCTCACCGAACCCGAACCGCCACCGGCATACACGCCATAGGCCGAAGCACTCGGGCCCGACGCTTCGGCCACGATGGTGCCGGTGTTGGTGACCGTGCCATCGAGGTTCGAGCCAATGCGGATACCCAGTGCCACCGCCGAGTCGCTTACGACAGAAGCACGCGCGGCAATAGAGCCGCTGTTGGTCACCGAAGCACCCGCCTCGAGCGTGCCGATACTGATGCCCCAGGCAACAGCACCGGTGCCGGTCACCCCGAGGCTGCGCGCCGTGACGTCAACCGACCCGCTGTTCGTTACGCTGCTGCCAGACTGAACCGTACTGTCAATATAGATGCCGCGCGCAAGTATATTGCTGGACTCGCGCGAGACCGCCACGCCGACAATGCGACCGCTGTTGAGCAGAGCGCCATTGCCGCTCAGGCTGCCCCCCAACCACATGCCGCCAAAGGACGCGGAAGTGGCCGCGTCGGCGCGGATGTCGATCGTGCCGTCATTCTGGTAGTCGCCGCCGCTCTGCGCTCCCTCGATCACCATGCCGTAGGCATAGACGCCACCATTGCGACTGGATGCCCGCGCCTGGATATCGCCTTCGTTGCGGAAAAGCGAGTCGCCACCGAGAGGGGGGAAGATCTGCATGCCGTAGGCGCCACCCCAGCTGTCGACACTGTTGCCCGTGACAACCACCCGGCCGCTGTTCACCACCGAGCTGCTGTCGTTGACTCCACCCTGAATCCTTATGCCATAGGCCGTTGCGGTGCTCGTGCCGCCGTTCGCGGTGGCCGCAATCGTCCCGTTATTGCGGACACTGGCCGTTCCGCTCAGCATTGATGCGTTGATGCCATAGGCGAACGCCGATTGACCGCTCGCCGACAGAGCGATCCGGCCATCATTGGTGATTGCCGCGGAGTCGGACAGGCTGCCACCGCGTATGCCATATACATTGGCCTCGTCTCCCGTGGCCATCGCGGTCGCAGTGATGCTGCCGGAATTAGTGACCGAAGCGGTGCCGGTGACATTACCGGTGTCGATGCCATGCGCCGTCGCGATACCGCTGGCGCCACTCGCCGACGCCGCGATGGTGCCGCTGTTGCTCACGCTGGCGCTGTCCATCAGATCGCCTAGAACCTGAATGCCAACGCCCAGACCTCGGCCGCTGGCGGCCGTCGCCGTGGCTACGATGGTGCCGCTATTGCTGATGGCGGAAGTACCGAGCAGCGCACTGTACGACTGGATACCCCAGGCGGCGACAGTGCCGGAGCCGGTGATGGAGGCCGTCGCCGTGATGCTGCCGGAGTTGCCAATGGTGGAGTCGGTCTTGCTCCCCTGGGAATAAATCCCGATCGCCCCGGCATAGGACCCGTCACCGCCCAGCATCGTCGCCGAGATGGTGCCGGCGTTGGTGATGCTGGCGCCATTGATCATCGAGCCCTTCGGGATCAGGCCAACGGCGGAGCCGCGCGAGCCTTCCGCATGGGCGTTGATGACGCCGCCCCGGGCGTTGGTCACGGAGCCGCCATCGAGGGTGCCGAGGGAGTTCAAGTTCGTCACGGCCCAGGCGTTGGCCATGTCCTCCGCGATCGCGGATACGGTAACAGAGCCGGTGTTGGTGACGCTGCTCCCGTCGGCCATGCTGCCGAAGCGGATCGCGAAGGCCGAGGCCGAGCTTGTCAGCGATATGGCGGTCGCCGTGATCTGGCCTGAGTTGCCGACCGCAGAAGTGCCGCCGAGCGTACCGGCGTCGATCCCGACGGCGGAGGCCCGGCTCACGCCATTCGCCGTGGCCGAGATCGTGCCGGTGTTGCGGATGCTGCCGGTGCCGGCCAGGCCATTCGTGGAAATACCGTAGGCATAGGCGTCGCTGCTGGAGGCAGTGGCCGTTACGCTGATGTTGCCGCCGTTCTGGATGTTGCCGCTGACCTCGTGCTCGACGTCGATGCCATACCCCTCGGCGACGCTGGCTTGCGCGCTCACCGAGATTCGGCCGCGATTGTCGAGCAGGCCGGCCACGTCGTCAGCGATCCAGATACCCGCCGCCAGGGCGGAAGCACTGGAGGCGGACACGGTGATGCGGCCGTTGTTCAGCAACGTGCCGTCAAGGTCGACGGTGCCATTACTATACAAACCATAGGCGGTGCTGCTGCCATTCACGGTGATGTCGCCATTGTTGGTCAACGTGCTGATGGCATGCGAGCCCAGGTAGTGCAGCGCCGTCTGCGAGGCGCTCATGGCACCGTTGTTGGTGATGCTGACGCCATCGGCGTTCACGTCGACGCCGAGCCCGATCGAGCCGGTGCTCGTCACCTTCAGCGTGGCGTTGGCCTGGTTCAGGTTGCAGCTGTCGCCGGGATGCGCGGTGGACACCGTGACGGCGGCTTCGCCGGCGCACAGGTCCACGGCCAGGGCCGCCGGACTGAAGCCAGCGACGGAGGAGGCAATGGCGCAACTCAGGAGGGAGAGCTTCAGGGGAGAACGGCGGGTCGGGCGCATGCAAAAGTCCTTGTAATTAAATGCAGGCAACATCCCCAAACAGGGGTATGCGAAAGGGAGCAACGAATTTCTTACGAAAGTGGTATTGCACCGTTTTAGCCGCGCCAACACGCAGCGTCAATCCAGGCCTGCCGCCACCTTGACCTGCGGCAATTGCAGCCGCCTGAATTACCGCCTTTCAAGGCCACCAATGCTCCGCCCCCCCTGTAGGTCGGGCTTCAGCCCGACTACGATCACGACTACTGCCTAATGACAGTCGGGATGAATCCCGCCCCCCCCCACGAGCTCCGCTCCCAAAAAAAAGGGGGCGCCAACGGCGCCCCCTCTTTCACATCAGCTCCAATCAGAGCGGCAGCTTGAACTTCACCGACACCGTGTTGGCCACGAAGTCACTGCGGCTTTCCACATCCCAGGCCGCATTGATCTCCAGGTTCTTCGCCGTGACATAACGGTAGCCCAGGCCACCGGTCACCAGCGTCGATTCCGGCTCCACGCCGTTGCTCACAAAGGTCGGGCCATTGCCGCCCAGCTGCGCGGTGGCGCTAGCCATGTCCGCCGTGTCCATGCCGACGCCGAGGCTGGCCATGAACACGCCCTTGTTGCCCAGCTTCAGCGCATAGTCGGCCTTGGCGATCGCCAGCAGCGTGTCCTCGCTGCTGTCGGCCACGGTCAGGTCAAACGCGCCGGCGCCGGTTTCAGTGTAGCCGTCGAGGTCAACCTGGCTGTAGCGCAGCGACAGCGACGGGGTCAGCGTGGTGGTATCGCTCATCGCGAAGGCTTTGCCGAGCGCGAGGCCAAGCGCCATCTGGTTGCCGTTGAAGTTGCCCTCGGCCACGCTGTTGGCAAAGGTGACATTGCGCGAGCTGTTGAAGCCGTTGGCGCCCAGGCTCAGGTCGGCATCCAGCACGACATTGTTGCCGGCGTCATAGCTGCCGTAGAGCGTGAACTGCGTGGTGCGGATATCAACAGACGCCGAGGCGCTGTCCACCTCGCTGCTGGCGGAAGCCACGGCAACGCCCAGGCGCAGGCTGTCGGAGACCGCACCGTCCAGGCCGATCACAAAGCCGGTGGTGTCGGCGTCAAAGCCGCTGACACCGTTGACCGCATCCTGCTCGGCCTGGCTGATGAAGGGCTTGATCCACACGCCGTTCTGCGCCACTTCATCACCCGAGGACGCGCCACGGGTCTCGCCCATGCGCGCACTGAGGGCACGGGTTGCACTGGCGCCCACGATACGGGTCGCCTGCGCGGCGGCGCCGCTCAGCGCCGGGCCCATCTGTTCCAGGACGGCAGCCGCGGCCGCGGCATCACGGGCAGTGTTCAGCGCACCGCGCAGCGGATCATAGTCAGCACCCAGGGCACCGGCCATCGCACCGTTCACCAGCGCGAGCTGTGACGGCGTCAGCACGACACCTGCACCGGCCAGCACATTGCCGGTATCAACCTGGTGAGCCACCAGGTCAAAGCCATTGCCGTCGTCCACCCGCTCGAAGTCCCAGAACACGCTGAGGTCAGTCACGTCCAGATCGTCAGGCGCAGTTAGCGTGGAGGCATAGAGCACGTCAACGAAGGTATCGCCATCATTGAGGAGAGCTTGCGGGTCCACCGCAATTTTCACCGTGTTGCTGGCGGTGAAATCGGCGGTGCCGTTTACCGTCAGCGAACCATAATTGCTGGTATCGCGCAGTGTCAGCGTCAGCTCGCCATCCTCCTCCTGCGTGTAGTCGCCACCGACCATCGAGGCGCTGCCGCCACTGGTAACGATGCGGCCGCTGTTGGTGAGCGACACGGAGTTGTCGAGGTAGACGCCGCCGATGATGGTGCCGCTATTGATCACCGCGCCGCTGCCGCTGGCCTGGATGCCGTAGATCCACTCATTCACGCCGGAGCCCTGAGCCACGATGGTGCCGCTGTTGGTCACCGTGCTGCCCGCACCCATGCTGCCGGCGTGAATGCCGACCGCAAAGGCTGTGTCGCCGGTACCGGTACCGGAAATATCGGCCTGTACGTGGATGGTGCCGCTGTTGGTGATGGAGGCGGTGTCATTGAGGCCATTGCTGTAGAGACCGTAAGCCGACACGTAGCTGGTGGCGGCCGAGGCGCGAACCTCGATGCTGCCCGAGTTGGTCATCGTGGAGGTGCCGCTCAATCCATTACTGAAGACACCATACGCCGACGCCGACTTTTCGCCAGAGGACACCGTGGCAGAGATGCTGCCGCTGTTGCTGACCTCGGACGCACCACTGATGCCACCACTCACGTAAAGGCCGTAGGCACCTGCCCACTCGTCGCCCATCGCTTCAGCCGCGACGATGATGCGGCCGGAGTTGCTCACGATGGAATCGGTCTTGCTGCCGTTCCCGTGAATTCCGTAGGCAGAGGCGTAGTCGCCGTCATAGCCCTTGGCCTGCGCAATGATGGTGCCGGAGTTGGTGATCGTAGCGCCGGTGGAACTCCCGTTGGAGAACATGCCGTAGGCCGACGCCTCGCCAGCCTCTGCAAAAGCCGTAAGCACGCCGCTGTTCTCGAGTGTGCCGTCAATCGCACCGCCGCTCCAGTTACCCAAACCGTAGGCGCCGGCCCAGTTGGTGCCCGTCGTGCTGCCGGTGGCCTCGAGGGTGATGCGACCGCTGTTGGTCACGCTGGCGCCGGAGGCAACGCTATTGAAGCGGATGCCGTTGGCGGAGGCCGAGCTGCTCACCGAGCTTGCGCGCGCCACGATTGTGCCGCTGTTGCTGATGGAAGCAGTGTCGTTCACGCTGCCGGCGTCGATGCCATACGCCGAGGCATAGGAGCCAAAGGCCGTCGCCACCGCCGTGATCGAGCCGGAGTTGGTGATGCTGGCGCTGTCGTTCACGTCGCCGGCACTGATGCCCCACGCGTAGGCGCTCAGGTCGCCACTCGTGGCGTTGGAGCCATCACCGGTGGACGCGGCAGTGGCCACGATCGTGCCCGAGTTCACCACGGTCGACGTGTCGTTCACGCTACCGGTGTCGATGCCGTAGGCCGAGGCGGAGCTACTCAGCGACGTCGCCGTCGCGCGGATGGTGCCGGAGTTGCCGATGACCGTCGTGCCATAGTTGTTCTGTGAGGAGTGGATGCCCCAGGCCCCGGCCCAATCCGTCGCATCCACCGTGGCCGTGGCGGTGATGGTGCCCTGGTTGACGATGCTGGCATCGGTCTTGTCGTAATAATGGTAGATACCGTAAGCCGACGCATAGGCACCGCTCGCGCTCGCCTCGGCGTTGATGGCGCCACTGTTGGTAATGCTGGCGCCGTTCACCATGCCGTGGGGCGCGAAGATGCCGTAGGCCGAGCCACTGTAGGCGTCGACTTTCGCGCTGATCACTGCGCCCCTGGCGTTGGTGATGGCGGCATTATCCAGGGTACTGCCCCAGCTATCGGTGCCCACCGCATATGCGCCTGCCCAATCATCGGCCGTCACCGTCGCCGACACGGTGCCGGAGTTGGTGATGCCGGCACCGGTACCCATGGTGTTGAAACTGATGCCCCAGGCGGAAGCGGAGCTGGTCAGCGAGGTCGCAGTGGCCTTGATCGTGCCGGTGTTGCTGATCGACGAGGTGTCGTTCAGCGAATCAATCTGGATGCCGTAGGCCGACGCCCAGCTATTGCCGTTGGCGGTCGCCGTGATGCTGCCTTTATTGGCGAGGCTGGCGGTGTCGTTCATGCTGCTGATGTCGAAGCCATAGGCGTAGGCATCGTTGGAGATCGAGGTGCCGGTGACCGTGATGCTGCCGGAGTTGACGATGGCGGTCGCATCATTGGCGGAGGCCAGATCGATGCCGAACGCCAGCGCCGAGCCGGAATTTGCCAGCGCCGTGGCCACGATCTTGCCCGAGTTGGTCACCGTCGCATTGTTATAGATGTCGGCAATATCAATACCGTAGGCGGAGGCGGAACTGCTGCCGCTGGACGCGGACACAGTGATGGTGCCGCTGTTGGTCACCGCGGAATCACCGTAGAGGCTTCCGGCCTCGATCCCCCAGACACCGGCCCATTCCGAACCGGTGGACTCCGCCGTGGCATCGATGGTGCCGCTGTTGCTGATCGTCGAGTCGGTGATGTTGCCGCTCTGATAGATACCGTAGGCGGAAGCGTAGCTGGCATCCTGGCCATGGGTGATCGCGGTGATTTCGCCGCTGTTGCTGATGGTGCTGCCGTTGGTGAGGCCACCACTGCTGAAGTAGATGCCGTACGCCGAGGCGCGATCGCCCGTCGCTTCCGAAATGATGCGGCCGGTCGCCGTGTTCTTGATGGTGGCCCCGTCCAGGGCCACGCCATTCCAGCTCCCGACACCGTAGGCGCCGCCCCAGCTCTCGCCGGACGCGGTCGTGCTGATGCGGCCGGAATTGGTGATGACCGAACCCGTCACGGCGCCCTGGAAGTTGATGCCGTAGGCAGACGCCGACGGATTGCTGGTGCCGGTGGCGGTGGCGGTGGCATCGGCGGAGATCACGCCGGAGTTGGTGATGCGGGCGCTGGCGCCCAGCGTCGAGGCCTGGATCGCGTAGGCGGACGTATTGCCGCTGCTGCTGCTGTAGCGCGACTGCGACACCGTGCCCTGATTGTTGACGATGCCGTCGTCGACATCCATGTAGATGCCGTCGGTAAGCGCGCCGGCACCGGTCACCGTGACCCTGGCGCCCGCCACATCCAGCGTGCAGTTGTCAGTGTCGACACTGCTGCTGACGGTCGTGGCGGCCTCGCCGGTGCACAGATCCACGGCCAGCGCGGACGGGCTGAAGCCGGCGACAGCGGAGGCAATGGCGCAACTCAGGAGGGAGAGCTTCAGGGGAGAACGGCGGTTCGGGCGCATGCAAGAGTCCTTTTGATGTAATGCAGGCAACACCCCAAAACAGGGGTATGCAAAGTGGAACAACGAATTTCTTACGAAAAAACTATCGGAGAGTTCTAGCGATGCCAGCTGCCAGCGTCAACTCATGCCGTTCATCCAGTCGACCTGCGGTCGTTCGAGCCGCCCGGAAATTGCCTCCACCCCTCTTCAGAGGTATCTGGAGATCACGCCAACCCCGCCTTTTTTTCATGGCCTCTACACGATGGCCGCGCCATGAAAAAACCCCGCAAGATGGCGGGGTTTCTGCACTGCACTCTCACAGTTCCACTCTCACTCAGGTATAGCCCCCTGTAGGCCAGGCTTCAGCCGGGGGCGCCTGGCCCGCCGCCCCTGCAAGTCGGGATGAATCCCGACCTACCACCCCTGCCCTCGCTCCCCAAAAAAAAGGGGCGCCAATGGCGCCCCTTTTTTCACATCAGCAACGATCAGAACGGCAGCTTGAACTTCACCGACAGCGTGTTGGCCAGGAAGTCACTACGGCTTTCCAGGTCCCAGGCTGCGTTGATTTCCAGGTTCTTCGCCGTCACGTAGCGATAGCCCAGGCCACCGGTGACCAGCATGGCATCCGGCTCAATGCCGTTGCTCACGAAGGTCGGACCGTTGCCGGACAACGTCGACGTGGCGCTGGCCTGGTCGATGGTGTCGTAGCCCAGGCCCAGGTTGGCCAGGAACACGCCCTTGTTCGCCAGGGTCAGCTCATAGCCGGCTTCGGCGGCCAGGAGGATGGCGTCGTCATCGCTGCCGGCCACGTTCAGGTTGAACACGCCGGCACCGGTTTCACTGTAGCCATCCAGGTCCACCATGCTGTAGCGCAGCTTGACGGCCGGCACAAGGGCCGCCTTCTCGCTGAGCTTCATGCGATGGCTCACCTTCGCGCCCAGCGCGATCTGGGTACCATCAAAGCTGCCGACAGCGGTGCTGTTGGCAAAGCCCACGCGACGCGTGCTGTCAAAGCCGTTGGCGCCATAGCTCAGGTCGGCATCCAGGGAGGTGGCGCTGCCGAGGACATAGCTGCCATACAGCGTGAACTGCGTGGTGTCGATGTCGAGCTCGGCGCTGCCGCCTTCGGTGCTGCTCTGCGCGGAGGCCACGGCCACGCCGAGGCGCACCATGTCGTTGACTGCGCCGTCCATGCCGATGACAAAGCCGGTGGTGTCGACGTCGTAGCCGCTCATGCCGTTGGCGTCATCCTGCGAGGCCATGCCCAGGAAAGGCTTGATCCACACCGCATTCTGCGTGAAGGCATCGCCGGACGAGGCGCCGCGGCTTTCGCCCATGCGCGCGCTGATGGCGTTGCTGGCGCCTGCACCGGCTGTGCGCGCCGCAAAGCTCGCGCTACCGGCCAGCGCCGGGCCCATCTGCTCGACGACCTTGGCCAGTGCCGCGGCATTGGTGGCGCCGCTCAGGGCAACCGCCAGGGCGTTGTAGTCATCGCCCAGCTCACCCGTCAGCGCGGCTTCCACCAGATCGGTCTGCGAGCCGGAGGCCGAGAGACCGGCGGCGGCCAGCACATTGCCCGTGCCCACCTTTTCCATGACTACATCGAAGCCATTGGCGTCCTGGGTCACATCAAAGTTCCAGAACAGGCTGGCATCCTTGACGTCGAGCCCGGCCAGCGGCGCCGTCAGCGTAGCGGCATAGAGCGCATCGGTCAGGACGTCGCCATCCTCGAACGTCGCACCCGGTCCCACGGCCAGGGTCACCTGGTTGCTGGCGCTGAAGTCCGCCGTGCCGTTAACCGTCAGGCCATAGCTGGACGTATCGCGCAGCACGAGGGTCAGCTCACCACCCGCCTGCTGCGTGTAGTTGCCACCGACCAGATTTTGCTGGCTGTTGGAAACGATAACGCCGCTGTTGGTCAGCGAGGTCGATCCGTAAAGGAGGACACCGCCGATAATCGTGCCACTGTTGACCACCTGACCACCGGTACCACTGCCGACATAAATGCCAGCCACCGTGCCGGTGCCTCCGTCGTTGCGGGCCACGATCTTGCCCGTGTTGGTGATGGTGCCGTTAAAGGTGTTTTCAACGCGGATACCCATGGCTTCTGCATCGCCGCCAGGCGCAGCAGCCGAGGACTCGGCGATGATGGTCTCGGAGTTGGTGATGGAAGAGGCGGCTCCCGCCATCGAGCTGGCGCGGATGCCATAGGCATAGGCATCGTCACCATCCGACATGCCTTCGTTGCGGGCTGTCGCCATGATGACGCCACTGTTGGTGATCGCATTGGTGCCATTCATGCCACTTACGCGAATACCCATGGCGTAAGCCGATTCAGTAGCATGGTTCAGCGTCGACGCCACGATTACGCCGGTGTTGCTGACGCTCGCAGTGCCGTTCAGGGAGCTGGCATAAATGCCGAAGGCCGAGGCGCTGGTCTGGCCTTCCGCCACCGCATTGATCATTCCGGTGTTGCTGACCGTAGCGGCGTCATTGACCGAGCCAACTTCCATGCCATAGGCATACGCTTGGTCAGCATCGGATACCGCACTGATCGTAATCAGGCCCGAGTTACTCACTTCGGCGTTGTTGCTCAGGGTAGAGGCATTGATGCCCCAGGCGCTGGCCGAGGAGAAGGCAGCCGTTGCCTTGGCGGAGATCATGCCGGTGTTCGACACCACGGCATCGTTCTGCACGGAGCCAACGTCGATACCATAGACATAGCCATAGGCCTCGTAGAGGCCATCCGCCGTCAGCGTGATGCGACCGCTGTTGGTCACCGTGGAGGTGCCGGCGACGGTGCTGGTGTAGATGCCATAGGCAGAGGCGGTGGAGGTGAAGTCCGTGGCGTCCGCCGTGATCGTGCCGCTGTTGGTCACAGACGAAGCGCCATTCAGGGAGCCGACTTCGATGCCGTAGGCAAAACCCGAGCTGTAGCCGTCGGCACGCACATTAATGCTGCCGCTGTTGCTGACGCTGCCGTCAGTCATCGTGCCGCCGTAGATGCCCCAGACAGAAGCCTCGCTTTCCAGGGAGCTGGCGGTCGCCTTGATGCTGCCGGTGTTGCTGATGGAGCCATCGACGGAGCTGCTGGAGTAGATACCGTAGGCGGAGGCACTTTCGCGGCCGTCCGCAACCAGGTCGATGCGACCGCTGTTGACGACGCTGGCATCGTCGAAGACACCGTTCATGCTGAGGCCGTAGGCGGAGGCCGTCTGGTCACGGCGGCTGATGGCGCGGGCGACGATGCTGCCGCTGTTGCGGATGGAAGCCGTGTCGTACAGGCTGCCGGCGTCAACGCCGTAGACCGTCGCACTGCCGTCTGCATCGGCAATGAGCTTGATGGTGCCGGAGTTGACGATCGAGGCTGCATCATAAAGATCGCTGGTCTCGATGCCCGTGGCCGAGGCGTAGGAAGTCAGGCCATACGAATCCACCGAGATGGTGCCGGTGTTGACGATGGCGGCATTGTTGTACAGCGTGCTGGTCGAGATGGCCTGGCCGTAGGCATCGGAGCCGGCGCGCAGGGTCAGGTCCAGCAGGCCGTTGTTGGCGATCAGGGCGTCGTCGTTCAGGCTGCCGGTGTCGATGCCGACGAGGTTCGCGTCGTCGCCATGGCCAATGGCCGTGAGTACGATCCGGCCGTTGTTGACGATGCTGGCAGCCTCGTGCAGCGCGCCGGTTTGAATGCCGGTGATGCTCGCGCTCGTGGTGAACGATTCGGCGGTGACACGGATGGTCCCCGTCGAGGTGTTCAGGATGCGCGCGTTGTCACGCAGATCGCTGGAGACGTCGATGCCATAGGCGTCAACGGAGCCGCCACGGCCATAGATGTCCGCCTGGATGCTGCCGCTGTTCACGATCGATGCATTGCCGAACATGGAGGCATAGACGGACGCGCCACTGCCGGTCAGGCCGGTGTGGCCGCCGAGTGCCAGGGCGGTTGCGGTGCCGCCATCCTCGGCCACGGCCAGCGCCTTGATGGTGCCGATGTTGATGATGCTGCCGTTGGGGCCCATGCCTTCATCGAAGTCAACCGCGTAGGCATAGGCGGAACTGCCGTAGGAGGTGGCCTCGGCGCTGACCACACCGGAGTTGATGAAGTCGGCATCCAGCGTGGTACCGCTGGAGTAGATCCCGTAAGCCGAAGCGCTGTCGCCATAGGAGATGGCCTCTGCGCGGATGGCGCCCGAATTTACCAGCTTGCCGGTCGAGGTGATGTCGCTACTCAGGTAAAGGGCATAGGCGCTGGCCTGGCTGCTCCTGTCCTGGGCAAAGGCTTCGATCAGCCCGGAATTGTTGATCGTGCTGGTCACGTCGCCGCCGATATACAGCGCACTGGCATAGGCCCAGCTTCCGGTGGAAACCGCCTTGGCGCGGATGGTGCCGCTGTTGCTGAGTCCGCCGTTCAGTTCACCGTTGATGTTGAGGCCGTAGGCAGAAGCGGAGGAAGCCGCCGCGCTCCCCTCAATCAGGCCGGAGTTGCCAATATGACCGTTCACGTCTCCGCCGATATAGACCGCCGACGCATTGGCGTCATAGCTGGCATTGCCGCTAGCGAGGATCTGCCCGCTGTTGCTGATGTCGCCATTGACGTCGCTGCTGATATAGAGGCCGGTGGCGGTGGCATAGTTGTCGTCGGCCACGGCATTGGCGCTGATGCGGCCAGAGTTGTTGAGGTTGCCGTCCAGGTCGCCATTCTCGATGTAGAGACCGTAGGCATAGGCATAGGAGTCGGTCACATACTGGTCGGCTTCGATCTTGCCGGTATTGCTGATGTTGCCGCTGGCCCCGCCGCCGACGTAGAGAGCCCAGGCCGAGCTACTATAGGTCCCGTTGCCTTCGGCAATCATGCTGCCGCTGTTACCGATATTGGCGGTGGCCGCACCATCGATCCAGACAGCATACGCGCTGCCGCTATTGTCGACCTTGATGGTGCCGCTGTTGGTCAGCTCACGGGACAGGTCCACGCCGTCCAGGTAAATCGCTGTTTCACCGTCGAGGTCGTTGATGGTGCCGGCGTTATTGATGCGGGTGCCGTCGACGCTGGAATACACGCCGTCGGTAATCCGCGCGCCGGCGTTCACCGTCAGGTTGGTATCCACGACATCGATGGTGCAATTATTGCCGGCCGATATGCCGGACACGCTGACCGAGGCGTCCCCGGTGCACAGGTCCACGGCAGCGGCGTTGCTGGCCGCACCGCTCACCGCGACAGCGATGGCACAACTGAGCAGGGAAAGCTTGAGCTTGGGATGTCTACGCTTCTGCATGATCAATCCTTGTATTTTAAAGTAGGGCTGGGAAGAGCGGGTGAGGCCCCGGCCATAGGTTAACTGTCCGTAAGTCTACGTACCGGAAATGTAACCTACCCCTTATAAGTGAGAGGAGCACATCCGGCAATATGAAAGTCCCATCGCCGCCTCAACACGTGTCGTCCTCCTGCTCCGTTCAATCCAAATACCCCTCTACAGGGGTATTTTGCTTTGACTTCCGTCAACTGCCTGC
>JAJFBF010000120.1 GCA_020697295.1 Moraxellaceae bacterium
CGGCAGAGTTTGAGGCACTATACGAGCAGGGTCAGGCGGCGATGCCACAAGCCGCCTGACTCAAACCAACAAGCCTCCGCGATACCCGGGGCGGTTCACCCTGGCCCGGCTGCAGGAGGATGTGCTGGCGCTGCGCGTGGTGCCGATTGCCCTGGTGTTCAACCGCCTGCCGCGACTCGTGCGCGATCTCGCGCATGGCCTCGATCGCCAGGTGCATCTCGAGATCAGCGGCGAAGAGGTGCGCATCGACAAGGGCATGGTCGACGTACTGTCCGAGCCGATGCTGCACCTGGTGCGCAATGCCCTCGACCACGGCATCGAGTCTGCCGCCGACCGCATTGCCGCCGGCAAGCCGGCACAGGCACGGCTTCGCGTCGTCGCCCGGCAGCAGGGCAATACCCTGCTGGTGGAGGTCAGTGACGATGGGCGCGGGCTCGATCATGAGCGCATCCGCGCCAGCGCTATCAGCAAGGGTCTGCTCACAGCCGAGGCGGCGGCCGCGCTTACGGCGCGGGAACTGCACAACCTGATATTCCTGCCCGGCTTCTCCACCGCGGCGCAGGTTACCGAGGTGTCCGGGCGTGGCGTCGGCATGGACGCGGTCAAGACGCGCGTGCTGAAGCTGGGAGGTCAGGTCGAGATCAGCACGGAGGCGGGTCAGGGCACAGTCTTCACGCTCCGGCTGCCACTTTCCGCCGCCATCCAGAACGTCATCCTGGTAGAGTCCGGCGGTCGCCAGCTCGCGATTCCCGAGCGCAATGTCACCGAGATACTCAGCCTGTCCGCGAGCGCGCTGCAGTCTGTCCAGGGACAGGCGTGCTGCCTCTTGCGCGGGGTCACCCTGCCGCTTTACCACCTGGCGCGGTTGCTGGGGCAGCCAGCGGTCGCGGCAGCCGCCAGTACCTCGCTGGAAGTGGTGGTGCTGACGGATGGCGTCCACCGCATCGGACTGATTGTTGAACGCGTGCTTGGCCGGCCGGAAGTGTTCATCCGCGACATTCATCCTGATCTGGTGCGCCTGCCTGGTGTCGGCGGCGCCTCCATCCTCGGCGATGGCCGTGTCGTCATCATTGTCGATTGCGAGAACCTGTTCGAACTCGCGGTTCGCCAGGCGCAATCCCTGCACAGCCTCCTGCGTGTCTCATGAGCCAATATCTGTGTCTCCGCTGCGGGATCTACCGGCTGCTGCTGGATATCCGCCATGTCGTCGAGATCGGCGGAAGCGTCGTGGCCATCGAGGCTGAGGCCGGTCGATCCATGCGCCGTCGCTGGCGCGAGGGCAGTTTGCCAGCGCTGAACCTGACGGCATTCCTGGGGCATCCACCTGCCGCAAGCAGCCAGCAGATCGTGATCTGCGACGAGCAGGGCCGGCAGGGCATCATCGATGTGGATGCGGTGGATGACCTGCGCACCCTTGAGTCTTCGCAGTTCGCCAGCATTGCCGCGCTCAGCGCCACCCTGCAGGAGCTGATCGATGCCGTCGCCGCCGATACGGATTCGGCGACCTGCCTGCTGCGCCTCCGCCACCCTTTTGCCTGGACCTCCATTTTCACTGACGGGGAGGCGCCGTGATGAACCCGCCAGGACTCCGGATTCTGCTGGTGGATGATTCGCTGCTGCAGCAGCGTTATCTGCAGGAATTGCTCGCGGGTTTCGGCTTCGACTTCCTGCTGGCGGCGGATGGCGCTGCCGGCGTGGAGGCCGCCTTGCGTCACCGCCCCGACATCATCCTCATGGATATAGAGATGCCCGTCATGGATGGACTGCAGGCCGCGCAGCGCATCCGGGAATGCCCCGAGACAGTGGACACACCCATTGTCATGGTGACCAGCCGGGGCGAGGCGGACTACATGGAGAGTGCGTTCTGCGGCGGCTGTAATGACTACATTACCAAGCCGGTCCATCTGGACGAGCTGTTGGCCAAGATCGCTTCGCTGACCGGATTTGTGCCGGGTGCGCACGCATGAACGATATCTCGACGGCGAAGCTGCCGGCCTTCAGCGCCGGGTTGCCCATGCGCTATCTGCTGCCGGGACAATTGTTCGTGGGCAGCGAACCCACCCGCTGCATCACCATCCTGGGCTCGTGCATTGCCGTTTGCCTGTATGACCCTGGCCGGGCGATAGGTGGCCTCAATCATTTTCTCCTGCCTGATACGTCGCGTGACGCAAACCCGGTAGACCCGCTGCGCTGGGGCGTCTCCGCGACAGAGGCCTTGCTGCAGCTCATGATGGAGGCAGGCGCTCGCCGCGGCAGCCTTCAGGCCAAGCTCTTTGGCGGCGCGCAGATCGGGGCGCGCGACGTGCCCGCCTTCTTGCGTGTCGGTGCGCGCAATATCGATACCGCGCGCGCCGAACTGCAGCGGCACCGGATTCCGGTCGTGAATGAATGCCTGGGTGGCAGCACGGGCCGTCGGCTCGTCTTTGAATCTCATACCGGGATGGCATGGGTAAAGATGCTGGGTCGCCACGACACTCAGGGAGATGTGCCGGAGAGGCCTGCCTGAGGCACGCAGGCGACGCCTGCGTGCCAGGGAGGGTGAATTCAGGCTTTGCTCACAATTATAAGAAACACCAAGGGGACGCCATCATGTTCAAGAATATGACCATCAAATCCAGGCTGATATTCGTGCTTTCCTTTCTCTGCATACTATTGTCTGGCGTCGGCTATCTTGGGCTGTACGGGACGGCGGAAGCCGATGAGTCGCTGCGCTCCGTTTATGAAGACCGGCTGCTGACCCTGGGTCATATCAGCGATGTCCGCGCCTTGATGCTGGTGAACCGGATTGCCGTCACCGCCGCTGTTGCCGAGCCATCTCCCGAGTTCATCCGGCTGCAGGTGGAAAAGGTTGAGGACAACCTTGGAAAGATCAATGCCATCTGGTCGGAGTATATGGCCGCCTCCCTTGCCGCGAATGAGCGGATCCGTGCCGACAAGCTGTCCGAAGATCTCCGGCATCTGGTTGACGAAGGGGTCAAGCCTGCCCTGGCTGCCTTGCGTGCCAACCAGGTCGTGAAGGCCGACGACATCATCCAGTCCCGCATCCGCCCCCTGTACGATCCGTTCAATGAGGATATCGATGCGCTGAACCAGCTGCAGCTTGATGGGGCCAAGGCTGAATATGCCACTGCGCTCGCGCATTATGAGAACTTCCGGAATATCACCGTCCTTGTCATTGTTGTCGGGCTCCTGCTGGCTTTTTGGGTGGGCTTCATGCTGGTTCGCGCCATCGTGGTGCCGCTCAATGAGCTGGTGCGGGTTGCCGAGAATGTGGCGCAAGGCAATCTCGCGGATCGCGTCCTGGTTGGCAGCAATGACGAGATGGGCCGGTTGCAGGTGGCGATGCAGGCCATGATGGAAAAGCTGACCCAGGTCATCCGCGAGGTGCGGGGCGGCGCCGATGGCCTGTCATCCGCGGCGCAGCAGGTGTCGGCGACCTCGCAGAGCCTGTCGCAGGGCACCAGCGAGCAGGCGGCATCGGTGGAGGAGACCTCGGCCAGTCTGGAGGAGATGAGCGCCTCCATCACCCGCAATGCCGAGAACAGCCGCGAGATGGAAAAGATGGCAGTCAAGGGGGCCCTGGATGCCGATGAGAGCGGGCGTTCCGTGCAGGAAACCGTCAATGCCATGAAGCTGATCGCGCAGAAGACCAGCATTGTCGAAGAGATCGCCTACCAGACCAACCTGCTGGCACTGAATGCCGCCATCGAGGCGGCACGCGTGGGCGAGCATGGTCGCGGCTTTGCCGTCGTTGCTGCAGAAGTGCGCCAGCTGGCCGGGCGCAGTCAGACGGCGGCCAAGGAGATCAGCGAGCTGGCGGAGAGCAGCGTGCGCGTGGCGGAGCGCTCGGGCGCCCAGCTCACCGAGCTGGTGCCGAGCATTCGCAAGACCGCGGAGCTGGTGCAGGAGGTGGCGGCCGCCTCGGGTGAACAGGCCGCCGGCGTCAACCAGGTCAACCGCGCGATGGCGGCGATGGATCAGATCACCCAGCGCAATGCGTCCGCCTCCGAGGAGCTGGCCTCCACCGCCGAAGAGATGAGTTCACAGGCGGAGGGTCTGGCCGAGCTGGTGTCCTTCTTCCGCACCGGCGACGAGCAGTTGGCGGGCGCGGTCCACGGTGCCCGGGCGGCACGGTCGGCGTCAGGGGCGGCGCGGTCGGCGCCGGTGCGCATGCAGGCCCCCGTTCCCGATGCCGAAAGTGACTACAAACCCTTTTCCTGACGGGCCGCGCGTTGCGCATGGCAGAAAGGAGTCTGAGGAGGGGCTGATGGCAATGCCGGTGGGAAGGAATTATCTACGCGTAACGCACTGTCTGGGAGTATCAACTCTGCCTGTCTGCCACCGAGGGCGAATCACCGCTTCTACAGAGGTTGCCCGAGGGCTTTTATGGCGTCGGCACTTGCCGATGCCATAAAGGCCCTGAGCAAACAGGACTCCAAGGGCCGCCG
>JAJFBF010000121.1 GCA_020697295.1 Moraxellaceae bacterium
CAAGGTGGCCAGCGCCGCCAGGCGGTCCTTGTTGTCGATCTCGAAGAACACCTGGCGGATGGTCGCCTCGGTATGCACTTCCGCCACGGTGACTTCCACCGGCTCCCGCTGGAAGCGCTTGCTGAGCGCGCGGATCTCCGGCGAATACGTGGCCGAGAACATCAGCGTCTGGCGCTTCGGTGGCAGCTGCTCGACGATGTCGCGGATGCTGTCATGAAAGCCCATGTCCAGCATGCGATCAGCTTCATCCAGCACCAGCGTGCGCAGGCCGCGAAATTCCACCGATCCCTTGGCCAGGTGCTTGAGCACGCGCCCCGGCGTGCCCACGATCACATGTGCGCCATGTTCCAGCGAGTCCAGCTGCGGCCCCATCGGCACACCGCCGCAGAGGCCCAGGATCTTGACGTTGCCGGCGAAGCGCGCCAGCCGGCGCAATTCCTTCATGACCTGGTCGGCCAGTTCGCGAGTCGGGCAGAGCACCAGCGCCTGCACATTGAAATTGCGCGGGTCCAGTGCGGTGAGCAGGCCGATGCCGAAGGCCGCGGTCTTGCCGCTGCCGGTGCGCGCCTGGGCGATGACATCGCGCCCGGCGAGCAGCGAGGGCAGGCTCTGCGCCTGGATCGGAGTCATGGTGGCGTAGCCGAGCTCGTCCAGCGTGGCGAGCAGTGTCGCCGGCAGCGCGAGGGTGGAAAAGGAAGGGTTTTCAGTGGTGGTCGTCATGGCGTGGGCCTGCTCGGTTCGGGCATGCAGCAATCAGTCATGCGGGAACGGTCGTGTAAAAAAGTCATGTAGCAAGGAGTCACGACGACACCCGGGGCGCAGGCAGGTCGTGGACAAAAAAGGAGGGGATGGCGCTCAGTCGTCGTTGTCGCGCTCGGCTTCGCGTTCGCGGCGGCGTTCCTCTTCCTCGCGCACATCCATGATCTCGCGCAGCAGGTCATCCAGGTCGGCCGGCGTTTCGTCTTCCTCGAATTCGCCGGTGAGTTCGCAGTCCGTCGTCAGTTCGCCGGCCTCGTAAAGCGCCCAGATTTCCTTGCCGTAGCGCGTCTCCAGCAGCTCCGGCGCGAACTGGCCGAAGTAATGGCGCAGGTTGTCCACATCGCGCTGGAGCATGGACTGCGCATGGTTGTTGCCGGCGGCATCCACCGCCTGCGGCAGGTCGATGATCACGGGCCCCTGCGGGTCCATGAGGATATTGAATTCGGAGAGGTCGCCATGGACAAGGCCCGCGCAGAGCATGCGCACCACCTCGCGCACCAGGCGCAGGTGGCAGTCCCGCGCCTCCTCCGGCGTGAAGTCGACTTCCCCGAGGCGCGGCGCGGGATGGCCGTTGCCATCGTCCACCATTTCCATCAGCAGCACGCCGTCAAAGCAGCCATAGGGCGTCGGCACGCGCACGCCGGCCGCGGCCAGGCGGTACAGGGCGCTGACCTCGGCGTTCTGCCAGGCTTCTTCCAGTTCCTGCTTGCCGAAGCGCGAGCCCTTTTCCATGGCGCGCGCGGCGCGGCTGCTCTTCACCTTGCGGCCTTCGCGATAAGCCGTGGCCTGCTTGAAGCTGCGGTGGTGGGCGTCCTTGTAGACCTTGGCGCAGCGCGTCACGCCCTTGCTGCGCACCAGGTAGACGGTCGCTTCCTTGCCGCTTTTCAGTTGGCCGATGACCTCGTCGATGAGGCCGTCTTCCAGCAGGGGCGCGAGGCGTTTCGGAGTCTTCATGGGGCAGCGGGAACCAGAGCGAAGGGGCAGGGCGGGGGCAGGGGCCAACGGTGCATTCTCGCACAGGTCGCTCGCCCCTTATAGCGGGGAACAGTCGGGTCAGCTCTCTTCGGTGCCGGCTACCGGCCGGTTCGCCATCACCAGCGGCATCGGCCGACCCTCGTGCGCGGCGCTGGTGCAGGTCACGCTGAGCTCCGGGCCGCCCCAGATTTCCGTGGCGCAGGCCGTGCAGGCGTAGCGCAGGCGAACCGGCCGTTCGACCCGTGGCCGCAGCTCCTTCGGGGGCGGGATCACCAGGCCGGGATGCACCGTCGCCGCGCCAGTCTTCTGCAGCGCCTCCAGATCACTGGCCTTGAGCGTTCCTTCGGGGCCCAGTCCGGCCGGCAGGCCATGCTCATGCAGCAAGACCGCAATCTCCGCCGCGCCGGCGCCGGCCAACGCCTGCTCGGACAGGATTTCCCGGGCCAGCACCTCCAGCCCGGTAACGCCGGCGGGGGCGTCTACCTCGCCCTGCTGCGTGACCTTCACCGCCAGCACCAGGCTGCCGTCGCCGGCGCGCGTGATTTCCACCGCATCCATTTCCAGTTCGGCGATGGCTTCCTGGATCTCTTCCTTGTTCTTGCCGGCGGCGGCCAGTGCCTGTCGCTCGCTGGCAATGCGCCGGTCGCGCGCGTCCGGATGCGGATACAGCACCAGCGCGCCGCGCGGCGGGGCAGCCGGGAAGCGGTCGATCCAGCCCAGCGCGAAGTCCTGCGCGAGCAAGGCCTCGCAGGCGCGGTGGAAGGGCCCGCCATCGATGATGTAGTGGTCCATGCGCCGCCCCGTCATGCGTCCGCCCGGCAGGCCGGTCTCGGAAGCGCAAAGGCCGACCGCCAGCATCTTGTCGGCCCACTCGCGGTTATGGACCGTGCTTTTGCCGACCTTGCCGAAGTCGTGCTGCCACTGGTGCACCATCTCGTGCACCAGGGTCGAGAGCACGCACATGGGTGAGGAGATGCCGAAGTAGGCGGTGTTGAGGCTGATCTCATGGACCTTGCGCTCGCCGCGGGCCTCCACGAACTGATTCTCATGATAGTAGCCGTAGAACTGTCCCCTGCGCGTCAGCGTGATCAGCACGGGCGAGAGCGCGCCCTCGAAGAGGGCCGTGTTGAAGTGGTCCCAGGCGCGTTGCAGCGCGAGATAAAGGTCTTCGGTGGGCGTGGCCATCTGGAGCTCCCGGGCCGTCGGAGCGGCAACGAGTGAGTCATCAGGGAAGTCCCGTGTCGACGGGACGCAACAGGGCGGAGGCGGGGGCGGCCCCCGGAAACGACAAAGCCCGTCAGTGGATCACTGACGGGCTTTGTTTTTTATTTGGCTCCCCGAGCTGGGCTCGAACCAGCGACCTAAGGATTAACAGTCCTGCGCTCTACCAACTGAGCTATCGGGGAATTACTTGAGGCCGCGAATAATAGGGACTCATGCCGGGTCGGTCAAGCGGTTGAGGCGGGCTTTTTCGCCCCCCAAAACAAAGCCGCCCGGAAGGCGGCTTTGTCTGGCTTATCAAGCGCTTGGCTGGCGGATTTTCGACCGGCGCCTCAGCCCTCGATGGCCTTCCGGATGCGGCCCAGCGCATCTTCCAGCACCTTGGGCGAGGTGGCATAGGAAATGCGCATGTGGCCGTCGAGGCCGAAGGCCGAGCCCGGCACCACGGCCACGCCGACGGTATTGAGCAGCAACTCGGAGAACTCCAGGTCGTTCTTCAGGCCCAGCTTGCGGATCGCGCCCTCGACGTTGGCGAAGGCATAGAAGGCGCCGTCGGCCGCGGAGCAGGAAATGCCCTCGATGCTGTTGAGGGTCTCCACCACATAGTCATGGCGTTCCTTGAAGGCCTTGACCATGGGCACCAGCACGTCCTGCGGGCCGTTCAGCGCGGCTTCCGCGGCCACCTGCGAGATGGAGGTGGGGTTGGAGGTGGACTGGCTCTGCACGTTCTTCATGGCGTTGATCAGCTTCACCGGGCCGGCGGCATAGCCGATGCGCCAGCCAGTCATGGCATAGGCCTTGGACACGCCGTTCAGCACGATGGTGCGGTCATACAGGTCCGGCGCCACGGTGACGATGTTCTCGAACTTTTCCGTGGTCCAGATGATGTGCTCGTACATGTCGTCGGTGGCGATGAGCACGTGGGGGTACTTGCGCAGCACCTCGGCCAGGGCCAGCAGTTCGGCCTTCGAGTACACCATGCCGGTCGGGTTGGAGGGGCTGTTCAGCACCAGCAGACGGGTCTTCGGCGTGATCACGGCCTCGAGCTGGGCGGCGGTGAGCTTGTAGTCCTGCGACTGCGGGCACTCGACGCACACGGGCACGCCGTCGGCGATCAGGGTCATGTCCGGGTAAGAGACCCAGTACGGCGCCGGGATGATGACCTCGTCGCCCTTGTTGAGCAGGGCCAGGGCCAGGTTGAAGAAGCTCTGCTTGCCACCGCAGCTTACGAGGATCTGGTTGGCCGCATAGTCCAGACCCTGGTCGCGCTTGAACTTGGCGATGATGGCTTTCTTGAGGCCCGGGGTGCCGTCCACGGCCGTGTACTTGGTGAAGCCGCTCTCGATGGCCTTGATGGCTGCCTGCTTGATGTGCTCCGGCGTATCGAAGTCAGGCTCGCCGGCGCCGAGGCCGATGATGTCCTTGCCCGCGGCTTTCAGCTCGGCGGCCTTGTTGGTGACGGCCAGCGTGGGGGAGGGCTTGATGCTCAGT
>JAJFBF010000067.1 GCA_020697295.1 Moraxellaceae bacterium
GGCTGCAGTGTGGAAATCTTCGAGCCGGCGTATCGCGAGGACCATCCTGCCATCCTCACGCGCCTGCTGGCCTTCCTGACGGTGCAGTGGCGCCTCATCCGGCAGGGCAAGCCGGATGTGCTCTATATCCGCTGGCATTTCGCCACCATCCTGGCGGCTCTCTGGTTCCGGCTGCGCGGCGTGCCCGTGGTGCAGGAGGTGAACGGGCATTACGAGGATCTGTTCTCGGTCTGGCCCGCGGCGCGGCGCATCGGCTGGTTGTTCATTGGCCTGTCGCGCTGGCAATTGCGGATTGCGGATGGCGTGGTGGTGGTGACCACGCAGCTGGTCGACTGGGCGCGCCGGCAGGGCGTGTCGGCCCCGGTTGAAGTGATTTCAAATGGGGCCAATACCGAGCTGTTTTCTCCCGCGGCGGTGGCGAGTGTCGAGCTGCCGCTACGTTATGTGGTGTTCTTCGGCGCGCTTTCGCCGTGGCAGGGAATCTCCATGCTGCTGGCGAGCAAGGCCCACCCGTCCTGGCCGAGTGACGTGGCCCTGGTCGTCGTGGGCGATGGCTCCGACCGTGCCTGCGTAGAGGCCGCCGCTGCCGCCGACAACGCCATTCATTATCTGGGGCGCCGGCCGCAACAGCAGCTGCCCGGCATCGTGGCGGGGTCGCTGGCGGGCCTGATTCCCAAGAGCAATGCTGCCGGGCACGACGAGACCGGCCTGATGCCGCTCAAGTTGTTCGAGATACTGGCCTGTGGCGTACCCGCCATCGTCACTGATTTTCCCGGTATGGCCGACCTTGTGCGCGCGGGGGACTGCGGCTGTGTCGTTCCGGTAGAGTCGCCGGCGGCGCTTGCCGCCGCCATTGCCGAGTGTGCGGACGGGGGTGAGCTGGCGCAGGCGCGGGGCGCGCGCGGGAGAGCCTTGGTCGAGCAGGAGCACTCCTGGGATGCGCGCGCCGCTGCGACTCTGGCATTCATGAAGCGACTGCAGGCATAGGCCGGCTGCCGAATCTCTCTGAAGCAATTCGCGAGTGTGATGCAGAAGTGGCGGGAGCTGATGAAGTGAGTGTTCTGGAGAGGCAGGCCATGCCACGACTACTGATGGTATCCACCGTGCCCGCGACCCTGCGCGCCTTCCTGCTGCCCTTCGCCCGGCACTACCGTGCCCTGGGCTGGCAGGTGGAAGCCGCCGCGCGTGACATCGCCGCGGTGCCTGCGCTTCAGCAGGAATTCGACGCCTGCCATGCGCTGCCGCTGTCGCGCAATCCGCTCGATATCCCCACCCTGTTGAAAGCGCCCGCCGCCATCCGCCAGCTGGTCGAGGCCGGCGGCTACGACATCGTGCATGTGCATACGCCGGTCGCCGCCTTCCTGCTGCGCTTTGCCCTGCGCGGTCGCCCCGCCGGCGCGCGCCCGCGCGTGGTCTATACCGCGCACGGCTTTCATTTTCATCGCCATGGCGGGGCCCTGGCCAATGCCGTATTCCGCAATGCCGAGCGCCTGGCCGCGCCCTGGTGCGATGCCCTCGTCACCATCAATCGCGAGGACTGCCAGGCGGCCCGTGCCGCCGGCTTCGCCACCCGGATCGAGTACATGCCCGGCATTGGCGTCGACACCAGCCTGTGGAGCCCGGAGCGGGTCGATCCGGACGCGGTGGCGACGGTGCGCGCGGAGCTCGGCCTGGCGCCGGACGAGGTACTGTTCCTGATGGTGGCCGAGTTCAACCCGGGCAAGCGCCATCGCGACGTGCTGGCCGCCCTCGGCCAGCCGGGCCTCGAAAAAGTCCATGTCGCCTTTGCCGGCGACGGCCCCCTGCGGCCAATCCTGCAGGACGAGGCCGGGGCAGCGGGCCTGGCGGGCCGCACGCATTTCCTGGGCTTTCGTCGCGACATCCCCGCGCTGATGCTGGCCTCGCGCGCGGTTCTGCTACCCTCGCAACGGGAGGGGCTGCCGCGTTCATTGCTGGAGGCGCTCAGCATGGGCGTGCCCATCATCGGCGCCGATATCCGCGGCATCCATGAGCTGGCGGAGCAGGGCTGCGGCCGTCTTCATACGGTCGGGGATGCCCTTGACCTGGCTGCCGCCCTGCGCGAGCTCGTGGAGCAGCCCGCGGTGGCCGCCGCCATGGGTGCGCGCGGGCGGGCGCGCATGGTGCGTGACTATGACGAGCAGGCCGTGATCCGTCTTCACGATGCCCTCTATGCTGATTTACTGAAGGACTGAGGATGCTCAAGCGACTCCTGGATGTGACCGGCGCCGCCACGGCGCTGCTCCTGCTTTCGCCCGTGGTGCTCACCGTGGCGTATCTGGTGCGCACGCGCCTCGGCAGCCCGGTGCTGTTTGTGCAGGTGCGCCCGGGCCGGCACGGCAAGCCCTTTCGTATGTACAAGTTCCGCACCATGACGGATGCGCGCGATGCCGATGGCCAGCTCCTGCCGGACGCCGTGCGCCTCACGGCCTTTGGCAAGTGGCTGCGCGCCACCAGCCTCGACGAGCTGCCCGAGCTTATCAATGTACTCCGCGGCGAGATGAGCCTGGTCGGCCCGCGGCCGCTGCTGATGGAATACCTGCCGCTGTACTCGCCCGAGCAGGCGCGTCGGCATGAGGCCCGGCCCGGGATCACCGGCTGGGCCCAGATCAATGGCCGCAACGCGATTTCCTGGGAACAGAAGTTTGCCCTCGACGTGTGGTATGTGGAGCACCAGGGCGTGTGGCTCGATATCCGGATCCTGGCCCTCACCGTCTGGCGCGTGCTGCGCCGCGAAGGCATCAGCGCCGCCGGCGAGGCCACCATGTCCCGCTTCGAGGGCAGCCCCGCCCCGGGCCCCGATAATGCCAAGGAGCGCTCCTGATGCAGAACGTCCTGATCTATGGCGCGGGCGGCTTCGCCCGCGAACTGGCCTGGCTGGTCGAGCAGTGCGCCGCCGCCGGCCAGGCCCTGGCGCCGGTGGCCTATATCGATGACGCCGTCGAGAACCAGGGGCGCGAGGTCAATGGCCTGCCGGTGCTGTCCCTGGCTGCGGCCGCCGCGCGCCATCCCGCTGCCGTCGTTGCCCTCGGTATCGGTTCCGGCGCTGTGCGCGAGAAGCTCGATGCCCGCTTGCGCGAGCACGGGCTGGGCACTCTTTCACTGGTGCACCCGCGCGTGGAAATGTCGCGGTTTGTTGACGTGGGCGAGGGCGCGGTGATCTGCGCCGGAAGTATCCTCACCACCAATATCCGTCTCGGGCGCCAGGTACAGGTCAACCTCGACTGCACCATCGGCCACGACGTGGTGATGGAGGATTATGTGACCCTCGCTCCCGGCGCGCACGTCTCGGGCTGGGTCGTGCTCGGACGCGGCGCCTATGTCGGCACCGGCGCCACCATTATCAACGGCACCGAGGCCAGGCCCCTGGTGATCGGCGCCGGCGCGGTGATCGGCGCGGGCGCCTGCGTGACGCGCGACATCCCGGCCGGCGTCACCGCCGTCGGCATGCCCGCCAAACCCCTTTTGAAATAAGCGGCAGGTTCCCATGAGCTATTCCAACGCCCCCTGGCCGGTCTTCGAGGAAGACGAGATCGACGCCGTCGAGGCCGTGCTGCGCTCCGGCAAGGTCAACTACTGGACCGGCAGTGTTTCCCGCGACTTCGAGAAGGCCTATGCCGAGTATGTGGGCGTGCCGCATGCAATCGCCGTCGCCAACGGCACCGTAGCCCTGGACCTGGCCTGGATCGCGTTGGGCATTGGCCAGGGCGACGAGGTCGTGGTGACCTCGCGCACCTTCCTCGCCAGCGTCAGTTCCGTGGTGCTGGCCGGGGCGACACCGGTGTTCGCCGACATCGACCGCGACACCCAGAACATCACCGCCGACACCATCCGCGCCGTCCTCACGCCGCGCACCAAGGCCATACTCTGCGTGCACCTGGCCGGCTGGCCCTGCGACATGGACAGCATTCTTGCGCTGGCTGCGGAGAAGGGCCTGCGCGTGATCGAAGACTGCGCCCAGGCCCATGGCGCGCGCTACAAGGGTCGGCCGGTCGGCAGCATGGGCGACATCGCCGCCTTCTCGTTCTGCCAGGACAAGATCATGAGCACGGGCGGGGAGGGCGGTCTCGTCACCTGCCGCGACGAGGCCTTGTGGTCGCGCATGTGGTCCTTCAAGGATCACGGCAA
Source organism: Moraxellaceae bacterium (assembly GCA_020697295.1). Classification (GTDB taxonomy): domain Bacteria; phylum Pseudomonadota; class Gammaproteobacteria; order Pseudomonadales; family Moraxellaceae; genus UBA2031. The sequence continues at coordinate 4,147 of JAJFBF010000067.1, forward strand.
GAGCTTCGAGGCTGTTTACCAGCGCCAGCATCCGCCCGGCTTCCGCTGGGTGCATGAATCCTTCGGCACCAACTGGCGCATCACGGAAATGCAGGCGGCCATCGGCCTGTGCCAGCTCGGCAAGCTCGACCGCTGGGTGGGGCGCCGCCGCGAGAACCTGCAGGCGCTCTTTGCCGGCTTCGAGGGCCTCGACGCACTGCGCATTCCCGTAGTGCCTGATGACGTTTTCCATGCCGCCTACCGCGCCTATGCCTTCGTGCGCCCGGAGGCACTGAAGCCGGACTGGAGTCGTGACCGCATCATGCAGGCCATCAACGCCGCCGGCCTGCCCTGCATGAGCGGCAGCTGTTCCGAGGTGTACCGCGAGAAGGCTTTCGATGGCACCGGCCTGCGCCCGGCTGAGCCCCTGCCGGTTGCGCAGGAGCTTGGCGCCACCAGCCTCGCCTTCCTGGTGCACCACACTTTGTCGTCGGACGACCTGCGCGAGGTGGGCCGCGTCACGCGCGACATCGTCCTCGCCGCGACCCGCTGAGGCCCGCCATGACCCGGGAGATCGGCTGCCTCGACCTCGACCACCCCGAGGTGGGCGATTTCCTGTCGCGCCTGCCGCCGCTGGCGCAGCCGCTGTCCGTGGTCACGACCCCGGGACTCGTCCGCCTTTTCTTCGCCAGCGACTACGCGCTGGAGCAGTGCCGGCGGCAGCCGCAGTGGCTGGCTCTGCTTGAAGCCTGGGCCACGGCGCCCGCGCCCGACTACGCGGCGGAGCTGGCGGCGCTCGCGGGCGCGCAGGCAGACGAAGGCGACTTCATGCGCGAGCTGCGGCTGTATCGCCAGCGCGCGATGCTGCGCTGGATCTACCGCGACGTGAACGGTCTCGCCAGCGTCCCCGAGCTGACGCGCGAGCTGTCCGACTGCGCCGATGCCGCAATGGGCGCGGCCCTGGCCTGGAGCGAGCAGAAGCTGCTGGCCCTCCACGGCGAGCCCGTGGGCGAGGACAGTGGCGCGGTGCAGCGCCTGTGCGTGATCGGCATGGGCAAACTGGGCGCGCAGGAGCTGAACCTCTCCTCCGATATCGATCTCATTTTCATTTATCCGGAAGCGGGCGAGACCCGCGGCCCCGGCGTGATCTCCAATCAGGAATTCTTTGTTCGCCTCGGCCAGCGCATCATCAGGCTGCTCGATACCGTGACCGGCGACGGCTTTGTGTTTCGCGTCGACATGCGCCTGCGCCCCTGGGGCGACGGCTCCGCGCTCGCGAGCTCGTATGCGGCGATGGAAACCTACTACGAGCAGCACGGCCGCGAGTGGGAGCGCTACGCCCTCATCAAGGCGCGCGCCTGCGCCGGCAACCTGGTCGAGGGGCGCGAATTGCTGGCCTCGCTGCGGCCGTTCGTGTTCCGCCGCTATCTCGATTTTGGCGCCTTCGAATCCCTCCGGGAAATGAAGGCCATGATCGAGCGCGAAGTGCGCCGCAAGGGCATGGAAAACAACGTCAAGCTCGGCCGTGGCGGCATTCGCGAGGTCGAGTTCACCGCACAGGCTTTCCAGCTCATCCGGGGTGGCGTCGACCGCCGCCTGCAGCAACGCGAGTTGCTGCCCATCCTGCAATTGCTGGGCGAGACCGGCCTGCTGCCGGCGCAGGCGGTTGCGGACCTGCGCGACGCCTATTTCTTCCTGCGCACGGTCGAGCACCGCATCCAGGCCCTGCACGACCGCCAGACCCAGGAGCTGCCGTCCACGGCCGAGGCGCAGCAGCGCCTGGCGCTCGGCCTCGGCTTTGCCGACTGGCCGTCTTTCCTGGCCGTGCTCGATCGCCACCGCGGCCTGGTGGATGCCCAGTTCCGCGATGTCATCGTAGCGCGCGAAGAAGCGGAGGCGGGCAATGGCAACGGCAGCGCCTTGTGGACCGCGGCCGACCCCGACCTGCCCGCGCTGCTCGAGGCCGCCGGCTTCCGCACCGTGGCCGACAGCACTGAAAAGCTGCTGGCCCTGCGCGGCAGCCGTGCCGTCCGGGCGATGCAGAGCCTGGGGCGCGAGCGTCTCGACAAGCTCATGCCGCGCCTGCTGCAGGAGTGCGCCAGCCACGAGGAGCCCGATCTCGCCCTGGCGCGCGCCCTGCCGCTGGTCGAGTCGGTTTTGCGCCGCTCCGCCTACATCATGCTGCTGGTCGAGAATCCGGCCGCCCTCAGGCGCCTGGTCGCCCTCTGCGCCGCCAGTCCCTGGATCGCCGAGGAAGTGACCCGCTTCCCGGTCCTGCTCGACGAGCTGCTCAACGCGCAGACGCTGTTCTCGCCGCCGCAAAAAGAAGAAATCGCCGCCGAGCTCCGGCAGACCCTGGTGCGCCTGCCCGAGGATGACCTCGAGGCGCAGATGGAAGCCCTGCGCATCTTCAAGAAGGGACAGGTGCTGCGCGTCGCCGCCTCCGACATCACCGGCAGCCTGCCGCTCATGAAAGTCAGCGACTACCTGACCTGGCTGGCCGAGGCGGTGCTGGAAGAGGTCCTCCATCTGGCCTGGCGCCATCTCACCGCCCGCCACGGCCGTCCCTTGGGGCGCGACGGGACGCCCTGCGATCCCGGCTTTGTCGTGGTCGGCTACGGCAAGCTCGGCGGCCTCGAGCTGGGCTATGGCTCCGACCTCGACCTCGTCTTCATCCACGGCGGCAGCGCCGACGGCGAGACCGACGGCGAGCGCCCCCTCGACAACGCCAGTTTCTTTGCCCGCCTCGGCCAGAAGATCATTGCCTTCCTGACCACGGCCACCGGCGCCGGCCAGGTCTACGATGTCGACATGCGCCTGCGCCCCTCCGGCAATTCCGGGATGCTGGTGACCTCGCTCGAGTCCTTCCGCAAGTACCAGCAGGAGCAGGCCTGGACCTGGGAGCACCAGGCCCTGGTCCGCGCCCGTGCCGTGGCCGGCGATCCGGCCCTGGCCGCCGAGTTCGACAGCGTCCGCGAGGAGGTGCTGGCGCGTGGCCGGGACCGCGCCGTGCTGGGCCGGGAAGTGGTGGAGATGCGGGACAAGATGCGCGCCCACCTCTCCTCCGAGTCCCCCGGCAAAAAGGCTCAGGGCTTCGACCTCAAGCAAGACCGGGGCGGTATCGTTGATATCGAATTTATGGTGCAATACGGCGTACTGGCGTGGGCGCACGAAACCCCTGAGCTGACCCGCTACCCCGATAACGTCCGCATCCTGGAAGGCCTGGCACACCATGGCCTTCTCCCGTCTGATGCGGCCGCCGGGCTCAGGGATGCCTATCTGCAATACCGTGCCCGCGGCCACCGTCTCGCGCTCGCCAACCGGGAAGCCAAGGTCCAAGACGACGAGTTCCAGCCGGAACGCGCGTTGGTCGTGCATTGGTGGACGACCTTGCTGGGCGAGCCAACACTCAATTGATTGACGGGGCGATCCGGGCCGGGTCGCGTCGTGCGGAGAGATGAAGATGTCGATGTCCGATCGCGATGGCGTGATCTGGTTTGACGGCGAAATGGTGCCCTGGCGCGATGCCAAGACCCATGTGCTGACCCATACCCTGCACTATGGCATGGGCGTGTTCGAAGGCGTCCGCGCCTATGAGGCCGAAGGCGGCACCGCCATCTTCCGCCTGCAGGAACACACCAACCGCCTGTTCGATTCCGCGCACATCATGAACATGAAGATCCCGTTCACCAAGGACGAGATCAACGAGGCGCAGCGCGCCGCCGTGCGCGAGAACCAGCTGCCCTCCGCCTACCTGCGCCCGATGGTGTTCTACGGCAGCGAAGCCATGGGCCTGCGCGCCACCGGCCTCAAGGTGCACGTTATCGTTGCCGCCTGGAGCTGGGGCGCCTACATGGGCAAGGAAGCGCTGGAGATGGGCATCAAGGTGCGCACCTCGAGCTTCACGCGTCACCACGTGAACATTTCCATGACCCGCGCCAAGGCCAACGGCAACTACATCAATTCGATGCTGGCCCTGCAGGAAGCCCTGTCCGCCGGCGCCGACGAGGCGATGCTGCTGGATACGGAAGGCTATGTGGCCGAAGGCTCCGGCGAGAACATCTTCCTGGTGAAGGACGGTGTGCTCTACACCCCGGAAGTGACCTCCTGCCTGAACGGCATCACCCGCAACGCCGCCATTACCCTGGCTAACGAACTCGGCATCAAGGTCGTCGAGAAGCGCATCACCCGCGACGAGGTCTATATCGCGGACGAGGCCTTCTTCACCGGCACCGCCGCTGAAGTCACGCCCATCCGCGAAGTCGATGGCCGCGCCATCGGCGCCGGCCGCCGCGGCCCGGTGACCGAGCGCATCCAGAGCCTGTACTTCGATACGGTGATGGGCCGCAATCCCAAGCACCGCGACTGGCTCACGCCCGTCAAGTAAGCCTGTCCCACTCCGGGGAGCCGTCGTGCCCGAGCCTCTTGTCATCTGGCGCCTGACCGACGGCAAACCCGGCCACATGCAGCAGACGCTGGGACTGGCGCAAGCCCTGTCCCGGCTCACCGCGTGCACCTGCCTTGACCTCGACCTGCGCGAGCGCGCCAGCGGCCTGCTGGATGTGCTCATGGGCCGTTTTCCGGCGGGTGCGGGCTTGCCGCGGCCGGGCCTGGTGATTGGCGCCGGTCACGGCACTCACCTGGCCCTGCTGGCGGCGCGTCGTGCCACTGGCGCCAGGGTCGTGGCCCTGATGAAGCCGTCGCTGCCCCTTTCCCTCTTCGATCTGGTCATTGCCCCTTCGCACGACGGGCTGTCGGAGAGCGCGCGCGTGATCAACACCCTGGGCGTGCTCAATCCCATGCAGGGCGGGGAAAAGCAGCCCGGCAGCCTCCTTGTGCTGGTTGGCGGGCCCAGCAAGCATGTGCAATGGGACGACGCCACGGTGCTGCACCAGGTGGCGGCCGTCGTGGCGATGCTGGGGCCGGAAGCGTCCTGGTGCATCACGGATTCACGCCGTACACCCGGCAGCCTGAGCGAAGAGTTGCGCCGCCTGTATGGCGAGCGCTTCCAGCCCCATGCCGGGTGCCCGCCGGGCTGGCTGGCCGCACGCCTGCTCTTTACGGAGACGGTGTGGGTGAGCGAGGACAGTGTGTCCATGGTCTATGAATCCCTGACCGCGGGCTGCCGGGTGGGCCTGCTGCAGTTGCCGGCCGGTCGCGACAGCCGCATCGCGCGGGGCGTCGCCCACCTTGTGGCGACGGTGCGCGTGACTCCCTTTGCCGTCTGGCAAGAAACACAGGCGCTGCAGCCAGCGCTTCCCTTCAACGAAGCCGGGAGGGTCGCCCCGCTCGTGCTGGCGCGCTTGTGGCCGGGCGGGGCGCCGTCCTCCGTCGCTACGGACTGATTGTCGAGGAACCATGCAGTGACGCCGTCAAAGAAATTGTTGCTCAAGGCCCTCGTGCTGGCCGGTCCCGTACTGCTGTTCCCGCTGGCGCGCGCCTATTACGTTTTTTACGTCGCCATCCTGGTGTGGGGGCTGGCCGAGGCCGGTCTGCCGGCGCTGTGGCGTAATAACCGCGCCCTGCGTTTGGCGACCTGTGCATTGGGCCTGCCCATCCTGGCTACGTTCCTGGCCTGGCTGCTGCGTGGTGAGCTGCATGCCGAATGGCTGGAGAAAGTCGGGGTGGTGGCGCTGGGAGGACTGCTTGGGCTATCCACCGCGCAGCTGGCGAGCGACCCGGGCCTGCGCTCGCGCGTGGGCCTCGTTCTCTGCCTCGTGGTGGGCTCCTGGATACTGGACGGCCTTCTGCAGATGTTCACCGGCCACAGCATTGATTGCCGTGACGCGATCTCGGCTTGCACCCGGGATGACCGGATCTCGCTGTACTGGGCCAGCCAGGCCAAGATTTCCTATTATATTGGCCTGTTCGTGTTCCTGCCGGCCAGCTGGCTGATCAGCCAGGGACGCATGCGTGCAGGCCTCGTGCTGCTGGTCCTGGGGGGGGGCGTGACCATGGCCGCAGCCAGTCGATTCAGCATGCTGTCCTGGCTGCTCGGCTGTGGTGCCGTCGCCCTGGTGGCGACGTTGCGCATGCCGCGCCGTGTCCGTCTGGGTGTCGCGCTCGGCCTGCCCGTGCTGCTGCTGCTGGCAGGCGGCTTGCTCTATATCAGCAATCCTTCTTTTGAAAACCGCATGGATCGCACGGCGCAAATCTTCCAGGGCGACGACTACAATGCCGCCAACAAGGCCCTGTCCGGACGCCTCGACATCTGGGGGCCCACCCTGGAGATGTTGCGCGAGCGCTGGGTGTTCGGGGTGGGGCCGGAAGGCCTCGATGGCGCCGTGCGTCCTTACCTGGGCGAAGACAACGCCTTTGCCAATATCCGTATTTTCCACGCCCATCAGGTCGTGCTGGATATCGCGGCGGCCACCGGTCTTGTCGGGCTTGCCGCCTTCCTGGCGTTTTATGCCTGGGTGGGTCGCGAGTTCCTGCGCGCCTGCCGTGACGGCATTGATTTGCGCTGGTCCGCCTTGCTGGTGTTCCTGCTGATGTGGTTCCCGCTCAATTCCCCGAACGGTTTCTATGCCTCGGAAATGCTGCTGGTCTCCTTTTACATCCTGGGCCTGGCTTTCGGCTTCCGGCCGGCATCCGGGCCGGCGCCGGCCATCGGGAAGAGTGCTACATGATCCGCATCAAGCTGCTGAGCCGAATTCCCGCCACCGAGTGGGCCCGCTATTTTGACGGCGGACGCCCGGTCCTGGGTGAGTGCGAGTTCGTCTTTGATCGCGACGCCCGCGACTACGACTGGCTGGTGGTCTATGACGAACTGCCACCGTCCGCCGGCAAGACGCAGAAGACGGCGTCCGAGGACCTGGCCTGTGCCCGCGCCGCTACCCTGCTGATCACGACCGAGCCCGAGTCCATCAAGTGCTACGGTCGCCACTACACAGGGCAGTTCGGGCATGTGCTGACCTCGCAACCGCAGTGGGCGCTGCCGCATCCGCACCGGCACTGGCAGCAGGCGGCCAATCACTGGTTCTACGGCAGCGCGCCGGGCGCTGTCATGAGTCGCGAGCAGTTGCTGGCGGGCGGCCTGGCCAAGACCGCCGACGCCTCCATGGTGGGATCGGGCAAGGCCCAGCGCCACACCCAGCACTACCGCCGTTTCGCCTTCATGCAGCGCGTGCAGGAACTGATGCCCGAGCTCGATGTGTACGGGCGCGGCTTCCGGCCCATGCCGGACAAGGCCGAAGCCCTGGATGGCTACCGCTATCACCTGTGCCTGGAAAACCACATCGCGCCGCACCACTGGACCGAGAAGCTGTCCGATCCCTTTATCGGGCGCTGCCTGCCCTTTTATTGCGGCGCACCCAACGCGACCGACTACTTTCCCGAGGGCAGCTTCGTGCCGGTGCGCATGGACGATCCGGAGGGCGCGGTGGCCCTGATGCGCCAGGCCATCCGCGAGAACTGGCACGAGCAGCGCCTGCCCCTCATCGAGGAGGCGCGCCGGCGCGTCCTGGAGGAGCACCATATCTTTGCCGTGATTGCGCGTATCGTCGCCGCGGCACCGGCGGAGCAGGGGAAGGGGGGGCGCTTGCATTCCCGCCATGCCCTGCGCGCTTCCTCGCCCTGGGTGGCCTTGTTCCAGGGCCTCGAAAAAGCCTATGTGCGGCTGCGCGCCGTGCTTGAACGCGCGGCCTGAACCCCTATCGCAACGGAGACTGCCATGGCATTGCCCCGCATCTCGGTGGTCCTCACCGTTTTCAACAAGGCGGCTTTCCTGCCGGCCACGCTGGCCAGCCTGCATGGCCAGGACGGCAGCGGCAGCGAGTTCGCGCTGGAATTTGTCGTGGTCGACGATGCCTCGCGCGATGACTCACTGGCGGTGGTCGAAGCCTTCTTTGCCGCCCACCCGGCCGACGTCAACGTGATTCGCAACGAACAGAATGCCGGCCCGTCGGTGCGCCTCAACCAGGGCATCCGTGCCGCGCAAGGCGACCATGTCTTTGTTTTCGATGCCGACGACATCGCGCCGCGCAACGTGCTACGCAGCATGCTCGCCGCGCTTGGGCGCGAAAACCTCGACTATGTTTATGGCCGCTCGCAGAAGACCGCGCTTCCCGCCGCCGAAGCCGCCGCGCTCGCGTTGCCCGAGCCGCCTGAGCTGGTCACCAGTGACGAGCCCCTGCAGCTGACGCTTGCGCGCGGGGTGGTCTTGCCCATTGTGCTGGTCAAGCGCGAAGTGGCGTTGCGCGCCGGCGGCTGCGACGACAAGGTGTTCGTGCAGGATGAGTCGCTGGCGCTGTGGCTGGCGCTCGCCGGCCGCCGCATGGGCCTGCTCGAGCACCCCTGCCGCTATGTGCTGGTCACGCCCGAGGAGGCCGCCACCGGCAAGCCCAGCGCCGCCCATCTTTCCGCCAACGTGGCGCAGCAGCATCACGACCAGTACCTGACCTACCTGCACCTGCTGGCGCGGCCGGACTTGCCGTCGCGCTATCGCGCGCTGCTCGCGCGCAAGGCCGTGTCGCCGTGGTGGAAGTCGGTGCGCAAGCAGGGCTTCCAGCCGGTCGCCCTGTTCTGGTACCTGCTCAGCCGCGCCTTCCCGCTTTTCGTGCTGACACGCCAGCGTATCCGGCTCGACAGTCACTTTGCCCAATTGCCCAAGGTCAGGCGCATTGCCTGAACAGGATCCGACATGACCGCCAACCGCGACAAGATCCTCGTCATCCGCCACGGCGCCTTCGGCGACATCGTCCAGACCGATGGTGCGCTACGCGACATCCGTGCCCACCATCCGGCCGCCGAGATCGTGCTGCTCACCACGCCGCCGTTCCGCAAGTTGCTGGAGCGCTGTCCGCATGTGGATCGCTTGATGCTCGACGAGCGCGCGCCCTTCACGCAGATCGGTAAGTTCCTGGCCCTGCGCAAGGCCCTGCGGGCGGAAGGGTTCACGCGTGTCTACGACCTGCAGAGCAGCGGCCGCACCAAGAATTACCGGCGTTTTTTGCTGCCAGCCGCCGAGTGGAACGACAATCGCGATTTCAACGGCCGTCCCGTGCGCGAGTGCTACAAGCTGCAGCTCGAGCGCGCGGGCGTGAAGGCGACACACGCCATGAATCCGGACGTGTCCTGGATGGCCGAGGACATGTCCGCCTTCCTCGCCGCCGAGGGCGTGCAGCCGGGTTACGTCTTCCTGATTCCCGGCTGCGCCGCCAAACATCCGCAAAAGCGCTGGCCCTTTTATGCTGAACTGGCCGCCGAACTGATCGCGCGCGGCTACCAGGTAGTGACGGCCCCCGGGCCCGACGAGATCGAGCTTTGCAAATCCACCCCCGGCCATACCCTGCTGGGTCCCAAGGGCTTCCTGGGCTGGTTCGAACTGGCCGGCGTCATCAAGTCCGCCGGTTTCGTCATTGGCAACGACACCGGCCCCAGCCATGTGGCGGCCTGCCTGGGCCGTCCCGGCCTCGTCCTGTTCGGCGCCCACACCTCAGCACTGCGCACTGGCATCCTGCGCGACAATTTCCAGGCTATCGAAGTGGGTGAACTAAAGGATCTGCCAGTGGCACAGGTACTGGAAGCAATCCTTCCCAGATTGCCCACTCCACCCGCCGCCTGAAATCCGCAAAAGAATCCGGATCTGAATCTGATCTGGAATGGCACAGACACTGGAGCTGGAGCTGGAGCTGGAACTCGCACTGAATCTGGCGCTGCAGCTGGGTCTGGACCTGGCGAGGCAAAGCCGATGCCCTCTCCGGCATGAGTGAGGCGGAGCCGACAGCCACCGGCCCAGGCTTCAGCCGGGGCCCGCGAAAAGTCTTGGGCGATGGGTGGGATGTGTTCTTGCCGGAGGCGAGGACATGTCCCGCCCAGCGCCCGAAACATCACGAAAGGTCAGTTAAGGAGCAATGCAGGCACCCGAAACTTCACGAAAGACCAGTGCAGGAGCAAGGCCCGCACCGGAACCATCACAGGCGGCAGAAACCAAAAGACCAAGCGCCCCCGGCTAAAGCCCGACCAATGACTGCAAGGGGGGGCTCGCTTCCGGGGCTCTTCTTTATCGGGACCGCCCGGCCTAAAGCAGAACGGCATCCCCGTCAGCGAAGAATCAGAACTCCTTGTAGGACTTCTCTTCCACAATCGCCGAGCCAGTCAGGATATTGATCTGCTTCTTCACAGCAGCGCGTTTGTCATTGGTGACATACACCGCCCGCGCCAGCTCGATGAACTTCGGCCCGAAATCCTTCTGCCCCTCGCAATCACGGATATCGTCCTCGATCACCCACAGCGCCTCATTGATGGCCTTGAGCTCGGCCCAGAGCCGGCGCAGTTCCGCAGAGTCCGCCATGCCCTCGCGCTGCGCCTTCGACAGCACATCAAGCTCGTAGCGCACATTCTTGAGCTTGGCCGCGTCGGTCATGCGCTCGACCTTGATCTCGAGGATGGTGATCTTGTCGATCAGCTCGCCAGGGCCGACTTCGATCAGGATGGGCCGGGGTTCGTTAGCGCTCATGGTCTGCCTCTGCGGTTCAGGAAATCAGTTGGTGGGGGTCGGGCTGGCGCGGCCGTAGCGGTCTTCCAGGCGCACGATATCGTCCTCGCCCAGATAGGCGCCGACCTGCACTTCGATCAGCTCGAGCGGGATCTTGCCGGGATTTTCCAGTGCGTGCACGGCGCCGACCGGCAGATAGATCGATTCATTTTCGGTGACGAGCCTGTCGACACCGTTCAGCGTGACGCGGGCCGTGCCGCTCACCACGACCCAGTGCTCGGCGCGGTGGTGATGCATCTGCACCGACAGCTTGGCCCCCGGATTCACCAGGATGCGCTTGACCTGGTAGCGGGCGCCGGCATCGACGGAGTCGTAATGGCCCCAGGGGCGATAGACCTGGCGGTGCAGGCGGTATTCGTTGCGGCCCTGCGCCTTCAGGCTTTCCACGATTTTCTTCACGTCCTGCACGCGGTCGCGCGGGGCGACGAGCACGGCATCCTTGGTCTGGATGACTACGGTATCGCTCAGGCCCACGGTGGCGACGAGGCCGTTCTCGGATTCCACGAGGCAATTCTTCGTGTCGTAGACGATCACATCGCCCTGCAGCGCATTGCCGTTCTCGTCCTTGCTGCTGACTTCCCACAGCGCCGAGAAGGCGCCGACATCGTTCCAGCCGGCGGCGAGCGGCACCACGGCGGCGTGCGCCGTCTTTTCCATCACGGCATAGTCGATGGAGTCGGCGGGGCAGGCCTTGAAAGCCTCGATGTCCACGCGCACGAAATCGAGGTCGCCCTGTGCGGCCGCCAGCGCCGTCTGGCAGGCCGCCAGGATGTCGGGACGGAAGGAGCCCAGCTCCGCCAGGAAGGTGCTGGCGCGGAACAGGAACATGCCGCTGTTCCAGTCGTACCGGCCGGAGGCGAGATAGTCCTGCGCGGTCTTGAGGTCGGGCTTTTCCACGAAGGCGGCCACTTCGAAGGTGCCCTCGCCGATCGCGGCGCCACGGCGGATATAGCCGTAGCCGGTCTCCGCCGCAGTCGGGATGATGCCGAAGGTGACGAGGCGGCCCTGCTGCGCGAGAGGCACCGCGATATGCACGGCGGCCTGGAAGGCGGCGACATCATGGATGACATGGTCGGCGGCCAGCACGAGCAGGAGCGGGTCGGCGCCGTCGCGCGTGGCCTGCAGCGCGGCCAGCGCGATCGCGGGCGCGGTATTGCGGCCCACCGGTTCCAGCAGGATGTTGCCGGCCAGCTTGTTCATCTGGCGCAGTTGCTCGGCGGCGATGAATCGGTGCGCCTCATTGCTGATCACCAGCGGGAAGGCGTCGGTCAATCCCTCGAGGCGCGCGATGGTCGCCTGCAGCATCGAATGCGTCTGCCCGGGCAGGGTCAGGAACTGCTTGGGATGCATCTCGCGCGAAAGCGGCCAGAGGCGGGTGCCGGAGCCGCCGGCCATGATGACGGGAAGGATGTTCATGAGCGCATGTCCGCGGCGTGGGTGAGGAACCAGTCGTAGGTATTCTTGAGGCCCGGGCGCAGGTCGATGCCGGCGCGCCAGCCCATGCTGGCGAGGCGGGAGACATCGAGCAGCTTGCGCGGCGCGCCATCGGGCTTGCTGGTGTCGAAATCGATGCGGCCCCGGAAGCCGGTGACCGATGCGATCATTTCCGCCAGTTCGCGGATGGTGACGTCAGTGCCGGTGCCCACGTTGATGTGCGACAGCATGGGTTCGGTATTGGCGGTATAGCTGGCGCCATCAAGGCCGAGCACGAACAGCGAGGCGGCGGCCATGTCGTCTACGTGCAGGAATTCGCGCATGGGCGTGCCCGTGCCCCAGATGGTCACGATGTCGGCGCCGCTCTGCGCGGCCTCATGGAAGCGGCGCAGCAAGGCGGGCAGCACATGGCTGTTCTGTGGATGGAAGTTGTCGTTGGGGCCGTAGAGATTGGTCGGCATTACCGAGCGATAGTCGGTGCCGTACTGGCGGTTGTAGCTTTCGCAGAGCTTGATGCCGGCGATCTTGGCGATGGCATAGGGCTCGTTGGTCGGCTCCAGGGTGCCGGTGAGCAATGCCGCCTCCGTCATCGGCTGCGCGGCGAGGCGGGGATAAATGCAGGA
>JAJFBF010000122.1 GCA_020697295.1 Moraxellaceae bacterium
CCTTCGCCCGCCGGGAACAGGCCGGCGGTATTGATGCTCTGGAAATTGTCGTCGCGCCGCTTGATGCGTACGGGGGAGGACGTGCGTGTTTCCACGGCCGTGAGCACGGCATCGTGCATGGCAAAGCCCTTGATCTGTTTGTCGAAGGCGGGCAGGGCTTCACGAATGGCGTTGATGGCGTAATCGGGCAGGGCGGAATTCAGGTCACCCAGATGCACGCCGGGTTTGTAGGAGGGTTGCACGCTGCCGAAAGCCGTCGAGGGACGGTTGGCGATGAAGTCACCCACCAGTTGCCCGGGGGCGTCATAGGTTTCCCCGCCGAGGGCAAACGCGCGCGATTCCCACTCACGCTGAAAATCGATACCGGCCAAAGGGCTGCCGGGATAATCCTCCGGCGTGATGCCGACCACGATGGCCGCGTTGGCATTGCGTTCGTTACGCGAATACTGGCTCATGCCATTGGTGACCACACGGCCCGGCTCCGAGGTGGCCGCCACGACCGTGCCGCCGGGGCACATGCAGAAACTGTAGACGGAGCGCCCATTCTTGGCGTGATGCACCAGCTTGTAATCGGCGGCCCCCAGAATCGGGTGTCCGGCCTGCGGGCCGAAGCGGCATTTGTCGATAAGGGATTGCGGATGCTCCACGCGAAAGCCGATGGAAAACGGTTTGGCTTCCACATACACGCCGCGCTGGTGCAGCATCTGGAAGGTGTCGCGGGCGCTGTGGCCCACGGCAACGACCACATGATCGCTGCGAATCTGTTCGCCGCTGGCCAGGGTGACGCCGCGCACCTGGCCGTTTTCGATTTCGATATCTTCCACGCGCTGACTGAAACGGATTTCGCCGCCCAGCGCTTCGATCGTGGCGCGCATGTTTTCCACCATGCCCACCAGCTTGAAGGTGCCGATATGCGGCTTGCTCACATACAGGATTTCGGCCGGCGCCCCGGCTTTCACGAATTCCTGCAGCACTTTGCGGCCGTGATGCTGCGGATCCTTGATCTGGCTATAGAGCTTGCCATCCGAGAAGGTGCCGGCGCCGCCTTCGCCAAACTGCACATTGGACTCGGGATTGAGCTCGCGCTTGCGCCACAGGCCCCAGGTGTCCCTGGTGCGTTCGCGCACGGCCTTGCCGCGCTCGAGGATGAGCGGGCGGAAGCCCATCTGCGCCAGCAGCAGGCCGGCGAACAGGCCGCAGGGCCCCAGGCCGATCACGATGGGCCGCAGCGGCAGGTGCTCGGGCGCTTGCGCGACAAAGCGGTAGGCGGTGTCCGGTGATGGCAGGACATGGGGGTCTTTCTCGAAGCGCTGCAGGATGGCGGCGTCATTGCCGGTCTCCACATCCACGCTGTAGATCAGGATGATGGCGCCACGCTTGCGTGCGTCGTAGCTGCGCTTGAAGACGGTAAAACCCCGCAGGGCCTCGGGGGGAATGCCCAGCCTGGCGAGGATGGCGGCCTGGAGCGCGCCTTCCGGATGATCGAGGGGCAACCTGATTTCGTTGATGCGCAGCATGGGGGCTTCCTGGCAGGACGAGGATTGCCTCGTCAGAACGGATGCCCGGCATTCTACGTAATTTTGGGAGGGCGGGCAGGGTGGCGCCCTTGGTGGGGACTTTCCGGGCCGCGCCGGGCCCGTGCAGGAAAAAAGCAGCGATCAGAATTGCCGGAAAAATGAATCCATGTAAAAAGGGGGCGGCGTGAGTCACGAGTTCACGCCGCCCCTTTTCAGCCCCATTGAAGCGAGTGCAGGTTGGCGTAAGCGCGGCGCACCCCCAGGCTGCCTGCTTTCCTGTGCCGCCCCAGAACCCGAGCTCAACACCATCATGAACCGCCCAAAACTGCTGGATACGGCCCTCATTCCCGGGAACGGCGGCGAGCTTCGCCTGTTTGAGGTGGGCGACCAGTTCGTCATCAAGCTCACCGGCCTCGGCGGCGATCTGATGAGCACGCGCGCGCATGGCTCCGAAGATGCGCTGGCGGAAATCGCCTGCAGGAAAATCGCGGATCGGCCGCAGCTGCGCGTGCTGATCGGCGGTCTCGGCATGGGGTTCACGCTCGCCTCGGCCCTGCGGCATCTCGGCGATAATGCCACAGTGGTGGTGGCGGAGCTGGTGCCGGGCGTGGTCGAGTGGAACCGCGGCGTGCTGGGCGCCAAGGCCGGCCATCCCCTGCAGGACAAACGCGCAACGGTCCGCGAGCTGGATGTCGCGATCATCCTGAAAGAAGAAAGGCAGGCCTACGATGCCATCCTGCTCGATGTCGACAACGGCCCGGCGGGCCTGACCCACAAAGCGAATGACTGGCTGTATTCCCTGGAGGGGCTGAGTTGCTGCATGCAGGCGCTGCGGCCCAAAGGGGTGCTGGCGGTGTGGTCGGCCGGACCGGATCGCGATTTTACCGAGCGGCTGAAAAAAACCGGCTTCAGCGTGGAAGAGCTGCGGGTGTATGCGCATGGCAACAGAGGCACGCGCCATACGCTCTGGATGGCGGTGAAGTAGCGGGAGCCGAAAAAAGGGGTCGGAGTGAATTTTAATAGTCACTCCGCCCCCTGCCGCCGACGTCAGCGCGGCGACGACCGGCCCTGGCGGCTCTGACTCTCCAGCATGGCCTGCAGTTCCGGCAGGGTCAGCGGCAGGCTCATGAGATAACCCTGCGCCTTGCTGACGCCCAGCGCATGCAGGGCGCTGAGTTCGCCGGCGGTTTCCACACCTTCCGCGATGATCGTGCACTCGGTCTGGCGGCCGAACTCCAGCAGCGCCGCGGCCAGCGCACGCCGTGTCGGATCGGTGTGCACGTTGCGGACCAGGCTGGCGTCGAGTTTGATGAAGTCGGGCTGCAGGCTGACGATGTGCTGCAGACTGGAGTAGCCGGCGCCGGCGTCGTCGATGGCGAGCCGCATGCCGCGATTGCGCAGCGGGGCCAGGCCTTGCTTGAGGGCGGCGTAATCCTCGACCGGGGCATGCTCGGTGATCTCCAGCACCAGCCGCTCGATCGGCATGATCGCCAGTACTTCGGCGAACTCGGGACTGCAGGCCGTTTCCGGCGAGGCGTTGAGCGTCACATAAAATGTGCCGGGCAGGGTGTGCAGCTCGGTCAGGGCCCGGCGGATCGCCGCCACCTCGAGCTCGATGCCCATGCCGGCAGACGCCGCTTCGGCAAACCACTGGTCCGGCGGGCGCCGCGGCTCGACCCGGAAGCGGGACAGGCATTCCACGCCGCATATGTCCCAGCTCTCGTTCAGACGGACGATGGGCTGGTACACCATGGCCGGCTGGTTCTGGGCGAGGGCGGCCGCGATGCGCTGGCGGCTGGCCTCGCGCTGGTGGTTTCCTTCCATCTCCCGCTCGAGCTGGGTTGCCACCAGCCCGGCCAGGGTATGCATCAACGCCAGGTCGCGCTCGCTGAGCGTGTGGTCGGGCTTGAAGCTGAAGCAGCAGAAGGTGCCGTAGATGCGGCCATTGCCCAGGCGGATGGGCACGCTGACGTGTGAACCGACGGGGACGGCGCGGGTTTCCGGCAGCTCCATCGCGGCCGGCACCTTGCTGGTATCGGGCATGAGCTCCGGCAGGCGGCCGTCGATGATCTTCTGGCAGTAGCCGTCCTTCAGCGGGATGACCTGGCCGGCCGTAATGGGGCAGTTGCCCGGACGTGCATCGACATGCTGCAGGATGCGGGTGTCGTCATCCCGGAACTGGGCAACGAAGGCGACATCCATGTTCAGGTGCGTGCGGGCGA
Organism: Moraxellaceae bacterium; assembly: GCA_020697295.1. Taxonomy (GTDB): domain Bacteria; phylum Pseudomonadota; class Gammaproteobacteria; order Pseudomonadales; family Moraxellaceae; genus UBA2031. Next base: position 3,740 of record JAJFBF010000122.1, read on the forward strand.
CATGGAGCACGGCGTCCACGCTCCGGCCGATGGCGCCGTTGGAGGTGAACAGGCTGGACAGGGGAAGGTGCGACGCGATTGAGGTCATCTCCGACTCTCCGATTCGACTTGAATTCCTTTTCCGCAGCGCTGGGAAATATCCGCCACGCCGGCCTGCGGTAATCACGTTGTCTCATACAAACAGGGGTAGTGGGAGGCCATCCATCCTTGCCTGGAACCGCTCAGGAAAAATGCCGGGCCAAGTGTGCGGGGCGGCGGCAAGGCGGGAATCCTGACCGGCACGGGGCCGATATGGTCATCAGTACCGGAGGGGAAAATCAGCCCGATTTTTTATTCAGCGTCCTGCGGCCACCCGCGTCCGCATTTGCGACATGATCAATTTCCGTGCCGCCGGCGGCGCGCTGAATCCGGTCCTCCGGTTCGTAGCCGGATGCTCCCAGGCGCGGCCTGGCGCCGCTCCTGCCGGCGCGCGCGCATGGTGTGTACCCTGGTCAGGGATTGCAGGAAACCCCGGGTAATTAACGCGGGACTGTGTGATAGTGGCTCCACAAACCACAAGAGACGATCGCCATGAGCAAGGGAATCGAGCGCAAGAAGGAAGCCAAGAAGAAGCCGGCCAAGACCCAGCTGGAGAAACGGGCGGAAAAGAAAGAGAAGAAGGAAAAACGCGACAAGCAGTAAGACTCACCTGCCCGCAGTCA
>JAJFBF010000068.1 GCA_020697295.1 Moraxellaceae bacterium
CGAGAAGACGCTGGCGGGTGACATCGGTGCCTTGCTCCTGGCGCGCGGGGGCGGGCACAACCTCCCCGAGGTGGCGCAATGGGCCGAGCGGGCCAGGAATTGGGGCGATATCCGTGGCGATGTGCAATTGGGCATGCTTTGCGATATCCCGTTGGCACGCCCGGAGAACCCGGGCTGTGCCTTGCCGCACTACCGCAAGGCGGCCCCCTTTTCCACGGAGGCGGCCGGGCGGCTGATAGCCCTGTTGCAACGCCATCCCGAGCTGGGCAGTTCGGCCGAGTCCGCTTCCCGCTACAAGTCCGGCTATGTGCCGGCTGAGCGCTATGGGATTTACCGGACGTATATGAAGGGCGTCGCGGGTTTGCCGCAGCTTGCCGTGGCGGAAACGCTGCTGGCTGATCTCTTCAGTGAATCCACGCTGCCCGTTCGCCCATCCCCGTCAATGGCCATGGAAATTGCCGATGGCGGGCCGGCCGTGTCACCGCCCGGGGCGATTGACAGCACTGTCTATGACCCCACCGATGCTGCCCTCGAGTTGCTGTCGGCCTATGCCAAGAGCACGGGGCCCGAGGCGCGGCGGAAGTTCATGGACTTGATTGTCTATACCCGCCGGGTGCGCCCGCTCGAGACGGCGTTGACGGAATCCAATGTCTACATTGCCGGGACGCTGGTGCCGGCGGAGCCGGCACGGGCGGTTGCAGTCCTTCAGCCCTGGGCCGAACGCTCTCCCGCCGCCGCCTTCATGCTGGGGGATATCTACCGGATCGGTTATGTCGACGAATCCGATTACGCGCAGGCAAGTCGCTACTACGAATTTGCCGGGAAGGGCGGAATGGGGCGAGCCTGGTATTCACTGACCCGAATGTATCTGGGTAGTCCCGCCCTGATTCCCGATCGCCAGCGCGCTGAACAATATGCCGATCATGCCAGGAAGGCAGGATATCTGCAGGTGGACTACCTGCTTGAAACCATTCCGGAAATGCAAGGAGCACTCTAAATGCAAAGGGCTTGGCTGATGGCCGTCCTGGCCATTGCTGCGGCATCGGCACAGGCGGAGGAGCCTGCGCAAACAGACAAGGGCGTCACTGTGCAGCTCAAGAACTGGATGATCAGCGATGCTTTCGAGGGCGAAGACGAAAATTTTTCGGTTCTTTATGTGCAACCGTATTACGCGGTACAGCCCGATCCTGACGATATCTTCTTTATAAAGGGAAACCTGTACGCCAGCAATCAGACCGGAGCCGATGAGACTTCCATCAGCGCCCGTGAAGAGGCCCGGTACTTTGCCGAAATTCCTGAATTCTGGTGGCAGCACAGCTCTGATGACCTTCGTCATTTCGGGCGGATTGGCATGCAGAAGTTCGACGACCTGTCCGGTCTCTGGTGGAACGCCCCGCTGACGGGGCTTTCCTATCGGTTCGATAGTACCTTGCTGCGCTACTACATTGCCGCAGGTGACCGCAGCAGCTACTTGCGCACGGACTGGGATCAGGATGATCCCCAGGCCAACAGTGCCCTTTATGGCCTGACGCAGTTGAGCTGGCAGTGGAAGCTTGATCAGTACGTCATTCTTCGCGCTGCATACCGGCAGGACAAGGATAACGAGTACGCGATCGGCCAGACGTATGACACTGCCGAGATGTCAGCCCGGCCCCTTGAAGGCAGCTGGGCCGGCCTTGAGTGGCAGGGCGAGCGTCATGTCAACGAGGATCACTGGCCCCGCTACGAGATCGAAGGCGCCTGGATGCAGGGCCAGCAAATCCGCTACCACACAACGACTACCGGGCCGGAGACGGTCCAGGTCAAATCCCGGACGGAGAAGGACCTTCAGGGCTATATGGCCCGTCTTTCCCTGCAGCAGATATGGCAGTACCACACGCGCTGGGTAATCGGCGCCGAGGCACTGTATGCCTCCGGGGGCGATGGCATCGAGGGGGGCTTCGTCCAGACCGGGATCAATACCAATCGCGACGCCCTCTATACCACTCATCTTTCCGGTTCCATGACAGGGGAAGCGCTGCGCATGACGATCAGCAATATCGTTCTGGCGGGCGCACATGTCGCATTCTCCTGGCAGGACCGCCATGAGGGCTTTATTGCCGTGCGTCAGGCCTGGCGCGCCGACGAGCAGGATGAGGTGCTGCTCGACAGCCGGTTACCGCCAAACGGCAGCAAGGATCTCGGCCTGGAAGTCGATATTGCCTATGGCTGGTACATGCCCATCCTGGGTCAGCGCCGGGGCCTCCAGATGAGTGAGTTCAAGGGCAAGCAGTTCATGGTCTATGCCTCCCATTTCGAGCCCGACTTCACCGATCCGCTCGTGCCAGTCAGTGGCACCGTGGTCGGGGCACGCTTCATCTGGTCTTTCTGAGGAGCCGTTTCATGCGCTGGTATTCCTTGATGTGTTGCGTGATGTGGTCGCCCTTTGCCCTCGCTGATCAGGCCACCAAGCCTCTCCCGCTTGCCCATGATGGCTACAGGCTGCGAGAACTACCTGCGGCCCCGCTGCCACGGCAGTGGGCCAGGGAAAAGGGTAACTTGGCCACTGACTGCGCCGTGGTTCCGCCAGCGCCAGCGTCAAAACCGGGCGACCTTGAAGTTGTGCCGCTGGTAAAGGATCGCTTCTTCAACAAATTCTTCCAGGGCGGTGGGCGCCTGCTTCGGCTGGTGACGCAGCAGCAGGGGGTGCCCCGGGCCGTCATCATCCGGTCGGGGACATGGACCCTGCCGCGTCTGGCACAGGCTCTGGCGGCGGAGGAAGGCATCCTGAAGCGGCAGGGCCAGACTTACCTGCTGCGTGTGCCGCTACTGCTGCACAGTGGAGCAGGCATCGTGGTCGCGGAGGGAGAGTCGCTGCGGTTGAGTCGTGACCGTGGAAGTTTCCTGATCAGCATGGGTAGCCTGCATATCCGCAAGGCACGGCTTGAAGGATGGGATGAAAGCCAGGATCGTCCGGCTGTGGTGGAGGAGGGGGGGCGTGATTTTCAGCCCTTTCTGGTCAGCTGGAGCGGGTCACAGACAGTGATCAGCGAGAGCACCGTGGCGGGACTCGGCTTCGCAGAAAACCTGGCGCAGGGCGTGACGCTGGCGGTTGGTCCGCAGGGGCTTGCTGATTACGCACTGCCCCCCCCGGCACGCGCGGTGGTCCAGGGCAATCACTTCGAGGGCATGTACAGCGCCCTGCACGCCACCGGGATTCCCGATCTCCAGGTGTGCCGGAATCAGTTTCTTGAAAGCCGGCTGCATGCGATTCATCTGGATGAAGGGAGCAGTGGACTTATTGCCCGCAATCATATTACCGCCACCATGGGCGCCTATGGCATATACCTTAACAAGGGGGCGAGTGGGGTCAGAATACTGGACAATGACATTTCAGAGAACCGGCGAAACGGAATCTCCATCAGCGACAGCACGGCAATCATCTTGGCAGGGAATGAAATACGGCAGAATTTCGATGCCGTCTTTCTGCAGAATGCCGACCAGGTGCTGATGGCGGACAACCATATTCTCGATAACCAGCGTCATGGCGTCAGTTTGCGCAATGTCGGTCGCATACGTTTCCAGGGTGACCGGATTGGCCCGAACCGGGGCGTCGGCATCCTCGCGCAGCCAGGCGCCAAGACGATGAGCCGGACGGCAGGCGCTGCTTCCGCCAATTTGGCGGTGGCCGGCCTTTCCCCAGCATCGCCGCCTCGGAAGGCTGTCGATGCTGGAGGATTCAAGGATGCATCGCTGACAACAGCGGCCGGTGAAGCGAAGAATTCCGCGGGTGACGAAAAAGCTGATTCGGCCATGGCTTGGCGACCCTCGGTTCAAAAGCTGGAGATTCTTGACGTGGTACTGGAAGGAAACCACAGCAGCGCCTTGGTCGTGGAGCGGCCTTACGCCATTGTGATGGATAGCGTCGATGTCATGTACCCGGGCGTACGACGCCGACCCGTTTTCCGGGGAGTATTGAATGCATTTGAGTCCGACATCCTGCAGAGACTCAGCCGGAAAAAGTCTCTTGTTGTAGAGCCTGACGGAAAAACTGAATCCCCCGGAAAGACGAAATATGTCAAGAATCATGCGGGCATCACCAGCGGTGGAGGGCGAGGGATGCAGAAGGATGTGCGGGTGATAAAAAGCCCTGAAAAGGCTGCCGAATAGCAGGAGGAGAGCAGGTTAAAAGCCGATAACTAGATAGGTCGACAGGAATGCAAACGGATCTATTGGCTTTAACCAAGGTTCCGAGTTCAGGATTTGGAGCCCGAAGCCCGAAGCCCGAAGCCCGAAGCCCGAAGCCCGAAGCCCGAAATCTGGAATCTGGATACTTGTTTCGGGAGGCTGACGCGACTGACAGGAATGCCCCCTTGGGAATGAGCCAAGGCCTATTCTCGATGCCAGAGGTTGAAGCATAAGTCCGAAATCATAACGCCGATGACTGGGTGAGGCTTTTCAGGGGCGGATGGGAAGGGCTGGAGATCAGAAGCTACGAGTTAAAGGGGGCAGGGAGAATCGATGGCCAGGCGGGTGGAAAAGGGAGAGGAAGTGGGGGAGCCCGCCGAAGCTATAAAAAAACCACAGCAATTGCTGTGGTTTTTTTCTGAGGACTGACTAGGTGACTTTTTCCAGCGACAGCCTGCCATAGCTATCCTTGAATCGGACAATGTCATCCTCACCCAGATAGGTGCCCGATTGGACCTCAATCACCTCGAGCGGAATCTTGCCAGGATTGGCGAGGCGGTGCGTAGAGCCAAGAGGGATGTAGGTGGATTGATTTTCGCTCAAGATAAAGGTCTTGTCGTCGCAGGTGACCTCGGCGGTACCGCGGACGACAATCCAGTGCTCGGCTCGGTGATGATGCATCTGCAGGGACAAGGTGGCGCCCGGATTGACAACGATATGCTTGACCTGGAATCGGGGTCCGTTATCGAGCGAGTCGTAGGTGCCCCACGGACGATGAACGAGCCGGTGCTCTGTGGCTTCCTCGCGGTGATGCGATTTCAGTAGTTGCACCATGTCCTTTACTCGCTGCGCATGGTGCCGGCTGGTGATCAGGACCGCATCCCGTGTTTCCACCACGACCAGGTCTTGCACTCCCAGCAAAGCCACCGCGCGGGACTGCGACTGGACAAGACAGTCCGCGCTGTCCAGAACGATTGCATCCCCCTGGATGGCATTGCCATTGTCGTCCTGAGGCAATACTTCCCAAACCGCTTGCCAGGACCCCACATCGGTCCAGTCCGCCGCGAGGGGAATCACGGCCGCACGGTCGGTCTTTTCCATAACCGCATAGTCAATGGAGTCATCGGGGGACTCCTTGAAGGTCTCGCCATCGCTCAGGAAGGCCTCCTGGTCCCAGCTTCCCAGCGCCACTGAGCGTTCAACCGCAGCATAGATGTCCGGCCGGAATTTCTGCAGCTCCTCCAGGTAGCGGCCCGCCCTGAACATGAACATGCCGCTGTTCCAGAGATAGCCCGGGGTACGGACGTATTCCCTGGCTGTTGTGCTGTCCGGCTTTTCTATAAATCGGGCAATGCTGAAGCCGGGTCCGCCGTCGGCAACCGGATCGCCGCATTTGATATAGCCATAGCCTGACTCGGCGCGCTCCGGCTTGATGCCAAAGGTGACCAGATAGCCGGCCTCCGCCAGCGGAATACCGCTGGCGACCGCTGCGGCGAGCGCAACGCTGTCGCCAATATAGTGGTCGGAAGGCAAGACCAGCAGGATGGGATCACCCTGGTCCCCGCGCATGGTAAAAGCTGCCAGCGCGATGGCAGGCGCCGTATTACGGCCCTCGATTTCGAGCGCCAGCTCAAAATCACGAATGCCGATCTCCTCCAGCTGATGCTTGATCAGGAAACGGTGCCAGAAGTTGGCCACCAGCATGGGCTTCTCTTCCGTGATGCCGCGCAGCCGACTCAAGGTGGCCTGGAGGAGGGAGCGATCGCCGAGCAGGGAAATGAATTGCTTGGGATAAGTAGAGCGGGATGCCGGCCAGAGCCGGGAGCCGCTACCGCCACAGATGATTACAGGCCTTAGTCTTGATTGCATTGGGTAGCTCCTTGCTGGTGTGCGCATAGACTTCCGTGAGGTTCCCGCCAAGGCGGCGGCCGCTAAAAGGCCGGAACCGGTCGCTGAGAGCCTGCAACCGGGCATCATCCGGGCAGGCCCTGGCCATAATAGGGACCCATACCATGGCGCGACCATCCGGTCCGTCCTCCATGATCTGCCTGGCCCCGGTGCGTTGCTCGAAGTAGGACGGATCCGCTACCCCTTCCGTTACCCGATCAACAAGGCGACACAGGGCGCAGTCATTTTCGACATAGAGGTCGATACCGTTTACTCGTCCCATTTCTGCCAGCATGACGAGGGGCTGAAGCGCATAGAGGTGATAGGAAAGTGCGCGGCTGCGGCGTGCCAGTTCGCGCGGCAGCAGTCCGTCCTCGTCAATTGCCCTGACGCTGCGTCGATAGCCGGCCAGGGACCAGTCGAGCAGGGCTTTGTCCTCAGTAGCAATCCCCACAGCGCCGATGGCGACTGCAGCCCAGTAGTAGTGATTGTTGATCTTCTCAGCCGGCGTGTGCTGATGCTCCTGAACGACGATGCCGGCCACGTTTCTTAGCCAGCTGCTGACGCGAGCCTTTGCTTCAGGCTTAAGGCCGGGCGCTTCCTGGATCTTCAGGAAGCTGAAAGCTGCAGCTGACAATGTCCATTTGCGGACTGCCCGGCCAGTCATATTGGCTGAGCCCATCAGCGCCTGTGCGCCAGCCCACCGATCCAGCCAGTCCAGCGCACAGCTCGCCGCTTCAGCCTGGCCCTGAACGTGACGGTCGGATAGTTCAGATAGTCCCGACTCAAACTCCTGGAGGGTGCGGGTGGCCTTCTTGTAGCGGTCTTCGGCGTCGCGATTGAGGGTGTCGCGGGCTTTGCCGGATCCCTCATATTTGCTGGGAAACTCGAGTGCAAAGGTGTAGGGGGTAGGGGTGCTCGGGCACTTGCCCGGGCCCCGCTCAGCCGAGGTCCGGATGGCAATCCGTCCAAAGGGACTGCCCAAGGCGCTTTCGCGATGTGCGGACGCAGCCGGCACCGGCGGGCTTTCAGCGGCCGTGGTCAGGCTACTGGTGCTAGCCACGATCACTAACAGAAGTGCTTGTAGCCGAGCGCTCCCCCGGCCTTTCACATACCTGGACTTCGACATCGATTTTGCTCTCGCTTGGCTGTGCAAGGCGTAAGCCCACGCTATAAAGGGTGTCTTCCGCAAATTTTCCGGTCTCGGGCAGGTTGAAATAGAAAGTGCCATCGTGTTTGACGTAGGGGTGACGCTCCACCTTGATCTTTTCGTGATGTCCACTCATGTATGTCAGGTTCAGGAAGAAGCTGAAAACGGAGGCGTCGCTGAACTTGAGCTTCAAGACATGATCACGGGCAGTCAGTGGCAACACGGTTCCGCCATTCGCATTGGCCAGTGGGTCGTGCTCGACGTCACTGACTTGGCTCTTGCCGGCAATTTTGCCTGCGGACTTGCAGCCCCCCTCCAGCTCTGCACCGATAAGCCGGTAAAACGAGGGCGAGTCCATGGGGAACTGGCCAGGCACTTCCCAGATCAGTATGCGGGGAGGTGAAGAGGCAAACATCCCGTCCAGGATAATCTGCTCAAGAGACCCGTTGTAGCCGCCACCACGGATGGCACGATTGTCTATGGGAACGGACAGGTACTCCTCCATAAAGCCCGCAAAGTTATAATCCACCTTGCCCTTGCTGAAGGAGGTGCCGATGAGTGTCACCTCGGGGCGGCTGCCGCTGTCTCCGAAAAGGTCGTTTTCGTTGTTGGTGCTGCCTTTGGCGACGGTGGTGTAGGACTGAACATACTGGTTGGGAAGCCCCATCCCGCACACGCGCGTCGCCACGGTGGCAAGGGTTCCGTACTTCTTGTAGAGCCCCTTCAACTCAGTCACGAACTCTTTCTTCTGCAAGTCGGCATAGACGGGCAGTGTCTTTACGGAATCGGCGACAAGTCGTGCCGTAAGCCGGGACCCGGTTGTGGTCCAGTGATGGTCACGGCGCTGGAAGAACGTGCCCGACATGTCAGGAATCAGGCTGGGATAGTCCGGCACCACATAGCCCAGGCTCCGGAGCTGCTGCAGGGCGGCTATGTAGGACTTCAGCGCGGCGGAGTGGGAATAGCCCGGGTGACTTAGCCTGTCCGGATGCATGAGCGCGCGCGGAGGCGTGTAGACGATCACCACTGTAGTGCCGTAGCCATCGAATATACGCTTCAGTCTCGCCAGGCCTTCCATCGCTGCTGGCGTGAACGTGAAGTCCTGCCGCAGATCCAGTTCCGTGGCGAAGAGCCAGCTGCCCTTGCCGTTGAAGAGGTAACGCAGCGCGCTGCCCGCAGTGTTATATGACGTCTCCAGTTCGACTTCCGGGCATAGCTCATAACAGGTGGTTCCTGGCGCACAGGCAGCGTTTGCCGCTCCTGCCTGAAGCGCCAGAGCGAGAGCAAAAAGAGCGAATCCCTGCTTCTTCATGGCAACCTTTACATTTCCGATGCCAGGAAGCTTTCGCGCACATAAGCACGCACTTCACCGGCGACTTGGGTGGCAAAAATGCTGTAGACCTTTTCGGGCGAGAGTGCGACTTGGCCGAGATCGAAAAGGCGCTGGTTCTGCTTGTCGAAAATGCCGAACTCGACCCTGACCGGATTTATTTCCCTGCCGCCCGTGTTTTTCGGAGTCGTGTTGTCAACTACATTCAGCTTGCCATTTGAGGTCATCAATTTGATGTTGTCGGTCTTGGTCAAGTTGTAGAGGATGACAAAGGTCTTGCTGGTGTTGCTGGGTTGGGGATCGACAAGCAGCGCGCCTTCATAAGGGCCGCCGCAGACGAAAGTATAGAATTTGGCTTCTTCCAGATTGGCCATGCTGCTATGGCTGCCACAGGTCACCTGCCGGGAGCCGGCTACGATGGTGTAATAGAGGGAGGCTTCGCCTGTACCCAGGGCACCCAGGCGACGCTCGCCGAACTTGGCAGAGCCCGAGGACAGGGGCGCGCCGGCGTTGAAAATGCGAATGCCGGCATTTCCCGGCGGCAGGGCCACCTTGTAGAGGCCGGCCTTTTCTGCCAGTGAGAGGCCCGGCGCGCTTAGCACCATCGTGAGGCAGGACAATACCGTCAACTTTGCAATTTTCATGAACATCTCCTTTGTTCGTCGATGACCAACCTGGTCTGCTTCAGTAGTTGCCTTTCTTCTTGTCCGGCGAGAAGTCCATGGCAAGCGACCGCACGGGCATTTCCCAAATCACTACCTTGGCGCCGCTCTTCCCGCTTTCCACCATGCGGAGGAATCTGGCCATGGGATCAAAGGGCCCTTTTCCCTTCTCCGAGATATTGTCGATATCTGTCCCCAGTCCAACGCGCAACCAGCCCGGGAAATTCCAGCGATCATCTGCGCTGTAGCTGGTGCCGACGATTGCCACCGGGTTAGCGGTCTCGCTGAAGAGCGCACTTTCATCATTTGCGACTTCTTTTCGGCTGAATTTGTAAGGCAGGTAGGTTTCGGCCGGCGGCAGCAGCTCGCTGAAGTGGGGCCGCAGCGGCAGATAGCTCTCCAGGTCGCTTTCCAGCGGACGACGAGGGCCGGGACTTACCTGGAAATCCTGCCGCGGCCACTTCTGCAGGGAATGCGCATCGAGCCAGCTTGCCACGGTACTGGCGGCCACTTTTGCGCCATCGGCCGTCCAGTGTGTTTCAGTGCGGAAAAAGGTTTCCTCACCCCTCAGCCTGGCGGCGATGAGCGGGTCCAGGATAGGGATCCAGTCGAGCTTCTGTGCATCCAGCTCACGGCTGACCGCGGCCATCTGCATGACATGGGAACGCAGGGCTGCTGGCACGTGCTCGCCATAGACTTCCGCCTTGGCGGGAATGGGGAGGATGATGGTGCGAATCCCCTTGCGCGCCAGAGAGTCGACCACCGTGCGCATCTGTGCGACGTTGTCGCGCAGGTTGCGCTCCCGTAGCGAAGGGAGCGGAAACTCCTCTGAACTGAACAGCCAATCCTGATGCCCGATCACCAGGCCGGGCTTGCCGGACCTGAAAAGGCTGAGCTCCATTGCTGACCAGGCGTTCAAGGACGGATTGCGATAGGGATGCTCGCGTGTGATGAAGTGCTCGATGTCGAGCGCAAGCTTCCCGTCCAGTGCGGTCAGCGCCGTGCTCTTTTCATAGCGCAGCGCTGTCGGGATGGTAATTGCCAGGCTGATGGCCAGGCCCGCCAGCCAGATCGCCGCATTCAGGCGGATCAGGGTGCCTGGAAGGGAAGTGCGGGTTTCCGCCTGCCGCTGGTCGAGGATAACGGTACTGCTGGTCTGGATTTCCATGGCTGTGACTCTCAGAAGGCAAAGTACAGGAAGGGGGAGTAGCTCTGGGCCAGTAGCCTGGAAACCGCAAGGGCAAAGACCGGGATGGCGACGGCGAGATAGGCCAGGTCAGCGCGCTGCTGCCACGGGTTGGCGGCGACATAGGGCTGGCGGCCGATGTAGAGCGGCTCCACCACATAGACCAGCAGGTAAGCCACCGGGATCATCAGCAGTGACAGCATGGGGTAGAACAGGTGTACGCCATCCCCCATCCAGCCGTTAAGGCCAGCCATGCCGGCATACATGCGCAGGCCATCCGGAACCGAGGGGGCGCGGAACATGCTGAGCACGCACACCGTGACCGCCATGACGAAGACGGTACGCAGTGCCCCCTGCAATCCGGTTGTGCGACGATTGCTGAGACCGGTGCTGCGTTCGAAGCAGAGCAGCACGCCGTAGAAAGCCCCTACGACCACGAAGGTCCAATTGGCGCCATGCCAGACACCGGAGATCAGCATCGTGATGAAGAGGTTGCGGTAGGTCTTGCGCGCAGATGGCGAGTTTCCTCCCATCGGGATGTATACATAGTCACGCAGCCAGCTGGAGAGGCTGATATGCCAGCGGCGCCAGAATTCGGAAAACGACTGGCTGAGGAAGGGCATGTTGAAGTTTTCAGTCAGCTTGAATCCCATCATGTAGCCCAGTCCGACCGCCATGGAGCTGTAGCCCGAAAAATCGAAATAGAGCTGAGCGGTGAATGCGAGGCCGCCCAGCCAACTGTCGACAAAGCCGGGCTCGGGAGAGGAGAAGCACATGTCCACCAGTGGCGCCAGGGTGTCCGCGATCAGGACCTTCTTGGCAAATCCCTGGATGAAGCGCATGGCGCCGATGCTGAACATTTCCCAGTTGTGCTCGCGATGGCGGAACTGCGGGTCAAGATCCTTGTAGCGCAGGATGGGGCCCGCTACGAGTTGCGGGAACAGCGCGATGAAGGCGGCAAAGTCCGCGAACCGGGTCACCGGCTCGGCGTCCTTGCGATAGATGTCGACGAGATAGCTGATGCAGTGGAACAGGTAGAAGGAAATGCCGATCGGCAGGATGATGTCGGCCAGCGGCAGCGGACCGCTGCCCAGAAACGCCAGGATCTCGTTGAGATTGCTGATCCCGAAGTTGGTGTACTTGAAATAGCACAGCGTGGAAACGTTGCTGACCACGCCCAGGGTTAGCCACTTCCTGGCGGTCGATTGCACCTTGTTGGCAATGATGATGCCCAGCAGGTAGTTCCAGGCGGTCAGGCCGACAAACAGCAGCAGGTAGTCCGGTCGCCACCAGGCATAGAACAGATAGCTTCCGCCCAGGATCACATAGGATTTCCCGCGGAATGGAGTGAGGTAGTACACCATCAGGAACAGTGGCAGGAATGCGAAGAGAAATATCGGTGACGAAAAGACCATGTGACTCCCCTGCGTAAATAGCGGGGGAATAGCGGGCAAGCTTGCGAATACCGTAGCGCGGTCAATTGCGAACTAACGGAATGGAAGCAGCTTCCTTGCTATTCCATCCAAATGACATTTTTCGGAAGGATCGCCATCGATCCTCTCCGGGCTAAACAAACGCGTCATGCATCAGGTATTCGCTGGCGTCATCCCTGCCGGCGTCGGCCCTTGCATAATTCGCCAGACATGTGAACTGGCGTTGGATCAGTTTCATTCGCACGCTTTCGTGCAACCATCCCGCATGTTTCTGAAAGTCTGTCGGCTATGGCTGGCGTTTGCCGGAAGCAGCGGGTGCGGCGGAGCCCTCGACAGGAATTGCCGCGGCAGCCACCCCGGAACTGCCTGCTCCGATGCGACGCAGCAAGCTGCCGGGCTGGACGGCAAAGGCGGTGCCTTTCACCACCTGCGCCAGGATCCGGTCCGGTGTGGAGGAGGTGACCTCGATGATGGCGATGCGCATGCCGTCCTGCCGGATGGAGAGGCCGGTGCCGGCATCGGGCGCCAATACGTCGGGGCCCAGCACGGCGAGCCTGTCCCCCGTGCGCAGGGAGCTCGCCCCGCCCTTCAGAAGCAGCTTGTCGCCTTCGCGCGCGATGACCTGTGGCAGTACGAGATCACCCAGTAGGGTATTGGCGAACAGCTCGGCTACCCGGTCCTGGATGACGGAGATGCGGCGATTGATCTCCTGCGGCGAGGCCTGGCTGTTCGAGTCGGACATCGCCAACGGACGCAGGAATGGACTGCGCGTATCAATCGTGAAGGTGCCGTTCTTGATGACTTCAGGCGGCCCGCCATCATGGCGGATCAGGCGGTAGTGGAAGGTGTAGCCGCCATCCAGGCGACTGGTGGTGATGTTTCCCTTGAGCTTTACTGCTTCAGTCCGGAAATCTTCCACCTGCACCGTAATGAAGTGCTTCGCTCCGGTTTGTCGGCTGAGGGCAGTCCAGTCTACCTGGCCGGGCGTGTCGGCGGCCGACTCATGCGCGGATTCCAGTTCCGGCGACAACGCATGCAGTGAGACGCGCTCCTGGCGCTCGAGTCGGCCTGCCAGGTTGCGACGGAAATTCCCGATGTCGACGAGCGTTTTTTTCATCGCCGCCTGTGCGGCGCTTCCTCCGATCTCGCTTTCCTCTTCCTGCATGAAGACGAAGGGAAGGATGGCCAGCTGCAGGGTTTCGCTGCGCTTGGCCAGGCGGGCGGCGGGTGAGACCACCTCGGCGCTGAGTCGCGCTTCCCAGTGGCCGTCATCTTCATTTCGGGTGCTCTGCCGGACCTGGTAGTCCTGCACGAAGGCAACCGCGGTGCTGATGCGCGTCGCACGGATGCGGGTGTCGTTCATGATATTCATGCGCACCATGCGCTCGTCGCGCAGGGATTGCAGGAACATGCGTGAAAGCACATCAAAGGAAATTTCCTTTCCCTGCACCTTGAGTACCGCCAGCGCCAGTGCGCCGGCAATGGCCTCGTCACGACTGCGCCCGGTGCCGGTGGCATCGATGCTGACAGTCTCCTTGCCGGAAACGGCAGGTGCCGGAGAAGAGGGGGAGGCAGCGGGCGGAGCGCTGGCCACGCCCAGGGCGGGCAGCAGCAGCAGAAGCGTAAATACGCGACGCAATCCATGCGTTGTCATGACAGAGATCCTGAGGCTTACAGCGGATTCAAGGCCGGCCGTCCATGGTCGACGCTTGTTAAAATATCAGCTTGCCGCAGGTAGTCAGATGGAGTTTTGTCTGGCGATGGTTGCTGGTCAGGCGCAAGTACTGCGCTCAGGGCGCGGACTTGCAGAAGGCATTGAAACGCGGGGTCAGTTGCGCGCCCAGCGCACTGCCGGCGCGATCGGCGGCGGCGCCCAGCACTTCGCCGCGCACACGGAAGAACTTCTGCCCGGGCCGCGACTGTGCAAATTCCAGGTAGCGTGCCTGGTCGTCGGCGGCGAGGGCGGCGTAGCGCAGTCGTACCTGGTCGTTCACGACCTTGCGCAGCGCATTGAGCTGCGCCTTCTTGATGACGCCGCCCAGCAGGCCGGCGAAGCGGGTCTCGCCCTGCCCGAAGCAGTTGGTCTTGAGGGCAATGTCGAAGGCGTCGCCCAGGCCGGTCTCCGCCAGTCGCGCCACGGCCTTGCCGAGGCCGGTCGCGCTGGCCAGCGCCTCCAGCGTGGCGGCTTCGGTCGAGTCCGCGGCAATGCCCGCCTCGCGGCGACCGCTTTCCACCGCCACCACGGCCTGGCCGGTGGCGGATTCATAGAAGCGCTGGACCTCTGCCAGTTCACGCCCGCTGAGCTCGCGCTGCAATGCCGTGCGCAATCCCTGGCGGATGTCGGCGGGCTTGAGCTGCTCGGCCACGGTGGCGTTGATGGCCGTGATCCAGTCATCGGGCACCAGCGACAGCGGGCCCTTCATCTTGCCGCCCTGCAGCGGCTGGCTGAGCCAGCCCAGTTGCGCGTCGATGCCGCTGGCGGTGAGCACCGCCTCGACATCACTGTCGCGGCCGGGCAGGGAGGCGCAGGCGGCAAGCACCAGCACCAGGGCGATCAGGGCAAGGCGGAACGGTTTCATGGGCGGACATCCGGTTCGGGGAGCAGCAGGTTCAGCATGGCGGCGGCGGCGCGCGACAGCGTGCGCCGCGGATGATAGACCACTCCGAGGCTGCGGCGCAGGCTCACCCCCGGAATCTCGAGGATGTGCAATTCATGGTCGGCCATGCTGGCTGGCAGCACGCTCCAGCCCAGGCCGATGGCGGCCATCATGCGTATCGTTTCAAGATAGTTGGTGGTCATGCTGACCTGTAATTCCAGCCCGGCCTCCTGGAAAAGTCCTGAGGCGATCTGTCGTGTAAATGTAGAGGAAGAGGGCAGGATGGCCGCATGCCGGGTCAGATCGGAAAGCGCCACCGTCTCCTGGCGGGCCAGTGGATGCTCAACGCCGGCCACGAAGGCCAGCGGATCGACCCAGACCTCGCGCGCGACCAGGCGCGGATCCGGCTCCGGCGGCAGGGTGACGATGCCGAGTTCGAGGTCCCCCGACAGTACCGCCTCGTAGGCCTCCTCCGAATCGATGAAGCGCAGGTCCAGGCGGACCTGGCCGTAGTGTTGGGAGAAGGCGCGCAGGACGGGAGGCAGCCGGTGCAGCCCGATATGGTGACTGGTGCCGACCCGGAGTACGCCGGTCACCGGCCCGGTCAGGTTGGCCACCGCCCGCTTCATGTCCTCCAGCTCCAGCAGCAACTGGCGGGCGCGGGGGAGGAGGGTGCGCCCGGCCTCGGTCAGGGTGATGCGCCGCCCGAGCCGGTCGAACAGCGACGCTCCCAGGGCCTCCTCCAGCACGCTGATGCGCTTGGAGACCGCCGGTTGGGTCAGGTGAAGGGCCTCGGCGGCGACCGAGAAGGACTCGGCGCGGGCGACTTCCAGGAAGGCGGTGAGGGATCCAGTGTCCAGATGAGGCTCCAGCAGGCTCGAATGCCTTAAAGTTATGCAATCTATGAAAATTATGAATTTGTTTTATGGCTTGGCAAGTCATAGCATCGCGCCATTGTAAAAGCCAGCCTGCCGTCCCCTCGGCCGGCCCAGGAGTAGCGCCATGGCCAAGACCCTCTACGACAAGCTCTGGGACGACCACCTCGTCAAGCAACGCGACGATGGCTCCTGCCTCATCTACATCGACCGCCAGCTGCTGCACGAGGTCACCAGCCCGCAGGCCTTCGAGGGCCTCAAGCTGGCCGGCCGCCAGCCCTGGCGCCTGGATGCCAACGTCGCCACCCCCGACCACAACGTGCCGACCGACAAGGCCGAGCGCGAGCAGGGCGTGGCCGGCATCCGCGACGAGGTCTCCCGCCTGCAGGTCCAGACCCTGGACGACAATTGCCGCGATTTTGGCGTGGTCGAATTCACCATCAACGACGAGCGCCAGGGCATCGTGCACGTGGTCGGCCCCGAGCAGGGCCTGACGCTCCCCGGCATGACCGTAGTCTGCGGCGACTCCCACACCGCCACCCACGGCGCCTTCGGCTGCCTGGCCCACGGCATCGGCACCAGTGAGGTCGAGCACGTGCTCGCCACCCAGTGCCTGGTGCAGAAGAAGAGCAAGAACATGCTGGTCCGCGTCGAGGGCGTCCTCGGCGCCGGCGTCACCTCCAAGGATGTCGTGCTCGCCATCATCGGCAAGATCGGCACCGCCGGCGGCAACGGCCACGCCATCGAGTTCGGCGGCCAGGTCTTCCGCGACATGTCCATGGAAGGCCGCATGACGGTCTGCAACATGGCCATCGAGGCCGGCGCCCGTGTCGGCATGGTCGCCGTGGATGAAAAGACCATCGAGTATTTCCGCGGCAAGCCCTATGCGCCCAAGGGCGAGACCTGGGACGCCGCCGTCGCCTACTGGAAGACCCTGACCTCCGACGCGGATGCGCATTTTGACACTGTTGTGGAACTGGATGGTGCCTCCATCCTGCCGCAGGTGTCCTGGGGCACCAGCCCCGAGATGGTGGTGCCGGTCACCGCCACCGTGCCGACGCTGGCCGATGCGAAGGACGAGGTGCAGCGCAATTCCTTCACGCGCGCCTACCAGTACATGGGCCTGGCTGCCGGCCAGCCGATTACCGATATCAAGCTGGATCGCGTCTTCATCGGCTCCTGCACCAACAGCCGCATCGAGGACCTCCGCGCCGCCGCCGCCGTGAGGGCCTCGACAAGGTCTTCCTCGCCGCCGGCTTTGAATGGCGCGAGCCGGGCTGCTCCATGTGCCTGGCCATGAACGCCGACAAGCTCAATGCCGGCGAACACTGCGCCTCCACCTCGAACCGCAATTTCGAGGGACGCCAGGGCAACGGCGGCCGCACCCATCTGGTGAGCCCGGCCATGGCCGCCGCCGCCGCGCTCGCCGGCCACTTCGTCGACGTGCGTCATTTCTGAGGAGACAGCGATGGAAAAGTTCACCGTACTCAAGGGTCTCGTCGCCCCTCTCGACCGCGCCAATGTCGACACCGACCAGATCATCCCCAAGCAGTTCCTGAAGTCGATCAAGCGCACGGGCTTCGGGCCCAACCTGTTTGACGAATGGCGCTACCTGGACGAAGGCCAGCCCGGCCAGGACAACAGCGTGCGTCCCGTGAACCCGGACTTCGTACTGAATTTCCCGCGCTACCAGGGCGCCCGCGTGCTGCTGGCCCGCCAGAACTTCGGCTGCGGTTCCTCGCGCGAGCATGCGCCCTGGGCGCTGGAGGAATACGGCTTCCGCTCTGTGATCGCCTCCAGCTTCGCCGACATCTTCTTCAATAACTGCTTCAAGAACGGCGTGCTGCCGGTGATCCTGAAGGAAGAAGAAATGGACGTGCTCTTCCGCGAGTGCGAGGCCGGCGAGGGCTACCAGCTCACCGTGGATCTGGAACAGAAGAAGGTGATCCGCCCCAACGGCGAATCCTTCAGCTTTGAAGTGGACGATTTCCGGCGCCACTGCCTGCTCAACGGCCTCGACGACATTGGCCTGACCCTGCAGGTGGCCGACGATATCCATGCCTTTGAGGCGAAGGCGAAGGTCGCGCGTCCCTGGGTCTTCCAGTCGCTGCGCTGAGACAGCAGCTCTCTGTGGATCGGGCTTCAGCTCGACAGCAGTCAGCAATTGAACGGCAGGTCGGGTTTCATCCCGACAAGAGGCGCCCCCTGTCGGGCTGAAGCCCGATCTACAAGCAACAAAAGTGTCGGGATGAATCCCGACCTACAGGCCCCTGCAGCGGGGACAGAAGGAATAATGCAATGAGCAACAAGCACATCGTCATCCTCTCCGGCGACGGCATCGGCCCGGAAATCATGGCCGAAGGCGAGAAGGTCCTCGCCACCGTCAACAGCAAGTTCAACCTCGGCCTGTCCTGGGGGCACCAGCTCCTCGGCGGCTGCGCCATCGACGCCCACGGCGTGCCCCTGCCCGACGTCACCCTGGAGGCTGCACGCAAGGCCCAGGCCGTGCTGCTGGCCGCCGTCGGCGGTCCCAAGTGGGACGCGATCGAACGCTCCATCCGCCCGGAACGCGGCCTGCTCAAGATCCGTTCCGAGCTGAACCTGTTCGCCAACCTGCGTCCGGCCATCCTCTATCCGCAGCTGGCCTCGGCCTCGTCACTGAAGCCGGAAATCGTCGCCGGCCTGGATATCCTCATCGTTCGCGAGCTCACCGGCGGCATCTACTTCGGCCAGCCGCGCGGCGTGCGCACCCTCGAGAACGGCGAGCGCCAGGGCTACAACACCGACGTCTACAGCGAGAGCGAAATCCGACGCATTGCCCATGTCGCCTTCCAGCTCGCCATGCAGCGCAACAGGAAGGTCTGCTCCATCGACAAGGCCAACGTGCTGGAAGTGACCGAGCTCTGGAAGGAAATCGCCACCGAAGTCGGCAAGGAATACCCGGAAGTGCTGCTCTCGCACATGTACGTCGACAACGCCGCCATGCAACTGGTGCGCAATCCCAAGCAGTTCGACGTCATCGTCACCGGCAATCTCTTCGGCGACATCCTCTCCGACGAGGCCGCCATGCTCACCGGTTCCATCGGCATGCTGCCCTCGGCGTCCCTGGACCAGGCCAAGAAGGGCATGTACGAGCCCTGCCACGGCTCCGCCCCGGACATCGCCGGCAAGGGTGTCGCCAATCCGCTCGCGACCATCCTCTCGGTGGCCATGATGTTGCGTTACACCTTCAACGAGGAAGCCGCCGCGAATGCCATCGAGGTTGCCGTGGGCAAGGTCCTGGACCAGGACCTGCGCACCCCGGACATCTACACCGACGGCATGAAGAAAGTCGGCACGAAAGAAATGGGCGACGCTGTGGTGGCGGCGCTCTAAGCAACAGCCGCAGCAGGCGAGGGCAGGGTGGCCGCGTCGCCGCCAGCGTCCGTAGCCCCACAAGGGCAACGGAATCCAACGAATCGAATTGAACGCAAGGTGATCAACATGAAGGTAGGTCTGGTTGGCTGGCGCGGCATGGTGGGCTCCGTCCTCATGCAGCGCATGGTGGAAGAAAACGATTTCGCCCACATCGAGCCGGTGTAC
>JAJFBF010000123.1 GCA_020697295.1 Moraxellaceae bacterium
CACGCTCATGCAGACCTTCACGATCTTCTGCGTGATCGCCGTGCTCTGGGTGGTCTACGGTTATTCCGTGGCCTTCTCCAACGGCAACGCCTACTTCGGTGGCCTTGACAAGCTCTTCCTGAGCGGCGTGATCTACGACGCCAAGGGCAACTTCGTCCCGACCGCAACGTTCAGCAAGGGCGTGGTGATTCCCGAACTCATGTTCGCCATGTTCCAGCTGACCTTCGCCTGCATCACCTGCGCGCTGATCGCCGGTGCCTATGCAGAGCGCATGAAGTTCTCCGCCGTACTGATCTTCACCATCGTGTGGTTCACCTTCTCCTACCTGCCCATGGCGCACATGGTCTGGTGGTGGCCGGGTCCGGACGCCTACACCGGTCCTGAAGTGGTCAACGAACTGAATGCAACGGCTGGCAAGCTCTGGCAGCTCGGCGCCCTCGACTTCGCCGGCGGCACCGTGGTGCACATCAATGCCGGTGTCGCGGGCCTTGTTGCCGCGATCATGCTGGGCAAGCGCCTCGGTTACGGCAAGGTGGCCATGCCCCCGCACAGCCTGACCATGACCATGATCGGGGGCTCCATGCTGTGGGTCGGCTGGTTCGGCTTCAACGCCGGCTCCAACCTGGAAGCCAACGGCTATGCCGTGCTGGCCTTCGCCAACACCATCTTCGCCACCGCCGTCGCCGCGCTGGCCTGGCTGTTCGCCGAGTGGATCCACAAGGGCAAGCCCAGCCTGCTGGGTGCTGTGTCCGGTGCCATTGCCGGTCTCGTCGGCATCACTCCGGCTTGCGGCTTCGTCGGCCCCATGGGTGCGCTGGTGATCGGTCTCGCGGCCGGCCTGGTGTGCTTCTTCTGCGTGGCCTACCTCAAGAAGATGCTGGGTTATGACGACGCGCTGGACGCCTTCGGCGTGCATGCGGTCGGCGGCATCATCGGCGCCATCCTGACCGGCGTGTTCGTCGATCCCGCCCTGGGCGGCGCCGGTTACGTCACCGACGGCTGGGTCGGCCCGACCTTCGGTTATGACAGCGCCCAGATCATGATCCAGGTGAAGGCCGTGCTGATCGCGGTCGTCTGGAGCGCGGTGGTCAGCGGCGTGACCCTGTTCGTCATCGACAAGGTCATCGGCCTGCGCGCCAGCGAGGAAGCCGAGCGTGAAGGTCTGGACATCGCCGAGCACGGCGAGCAGGCCTACAACGACTGAGTGCGGTTGCGGTGAAGAAAAGGGCCTGCGGGCCCTTTTCTTTTTGGCTTTCTGGCGCAGCCATCGTGGCAGGATGCCGTGTGTGCCGGACCGGATGGCCGGCAGCGCAGCGCCGGTGCTAGCATCGGCGCAATTTCCGGAGTCTGCCATGACAAGAACAATAACCCTGGCGTCCCTTGCCGCCGCTTTCTGCCTGCCTTCCCTCGCCACTGCCGAAACCATCATTGCGCTGAAGGAAGATGCCAGTCCCTACCTGATCAGCTTCGACAGTACGGCCCCCCGAACTATCACCGGCCGGCTGAATATCACCGGCCTGCCGACACTGCCCACCAGGGCTCAGCCCCTCACCGTGGAATTCCGCCCCAATGGCGGGCTGTACCTGATCGTGCAGGGCTTGCCGACCACGGCGGACTGTGCGCTGTATACGGTGAATACCGCGACGGGCTTCGCCTCGCCGGTAGGTAATTCGACCTTCAGCTGCGCCGAGGTCGGCGATGCCGACATCGACCCGCGGGCCGACCAGATGCGCGTCATCAATGGCACGCAGAACTACCGCCTCACCCTGGGCACCGGTTTCAGCGCCAGCGTCACCAAGAGCAGTGGCAATGCCGTGGCCTTCAAGGCCGGCGATCCCAACCTGGGCGACACTCCCGACATCGTGGCGCTGGCTTATGACCAGAACGTTGCCTCCTCTGCCAACACCACGCTGTTTGCCGTTGATGCCGGCAACGATAGCCTGGTCATCGTGGGCACCACTTCCGCTACCGCCACCACCTCGGTCGACGGCGGCGAGCTCACCACTTTTGGCACTACCGGCCTCGGCGTGCCCGTGACCAATGCCGCCTTCGACATTTCCGGCAGCCCGGCGGGTACCGGCTACCTGTACGTGTGGGAGAAAACCGCTACGCCCAATGCCAATGGCTTCTACACCGTCGCGTTGACGGGGGGCTCGCTCGGTACCGCTACCTTTGTCGGGCCGGTCGGTGACGGTTCGGGCAATATCCTCAGCCTCACCACCGTGCCCGGGACCATTTTCCTGCCACCGCCTCCGGTAGCCGCAGTGCCGTTGGATGATGGCGGTGCAGCGCCCTGGTCGCTGTTCGGTCTGCTGGCGGCACTGGGACTGTGGCGCCGCCGCAGCCACCGCTGAGTTTGACTTCATTCCGCACCACTGCATTTTTCGGAAGATGCCGTGTGCCCTGCGGCGGAACCGACAGCGGGCGGTCCTGAAGCCCGCGGCCAGCTTGGTAATCCAGGGGCGCGCCGCTATGATTCGCCCATGAAAACACCGCAGTCGCTGCTCCAGCAGCTCCTGAAACAAGGACGTGACCTTCTGCCCACCGGATTGCTGGGCGAGGAGGGCGGTAACGGACGTCAGGAATACTCCATCGACGAACTTGCGCGCGTGGCCAACACCACGGTGCGCAACGTGCGCGCCTACCAGGACCGTGGCCTGATTCCGCCGCCGGTGCGTCGTGGCCGCGCCGGGGTCTACAACCAGGGTCACCTGTCCCGCCTGAATGTCATCGGTCAGTTGCTCGAGCGCGGCTACACGATCGCCAACATCAAGGAACTGATTTCGGCCTGGGAGAGCGGCCAGGACCTCGACCACGTGCTCGGCCTCGATTCCGTGCTGGCCGGCACCTGGACCGAGGAAATCCCTCTCTACATGGATCCGGACGAAGCGGCCGAGCTGTTCGGCGCCGAGATCACCGAGGAAACCCTGCGCAAGGCGCTGGATGTAGGGCTCTTCGAGGTCGACGGCGACCGCCTCAAGGTGACCAGCCCGCGCCTGCTCTATGCCGGCCTCGAGCTCTACCGCGCCGGCATCCCGCTGGTAGCCCTCCTGCGCGAGCTGGAAGTGGTGCGGGCCGACGTCGACCGCCTGACGCGCAGCTTCGTGCAACTGGTGGTCAACCACGTGGTGGAGCCGATCACGGCCGACCAGCTGCCCAGTCCCGAGGACGTCGCCCGCCTCGGGGAGATCATCCAGCGTCTGCGGCCCCTGGCCGAGAGTGTCACCAATGCCGAGATGGCCAAGGGCATCCGCAAGCATGCCAATGCCTTCCTCGGCTCCAAGTTCCGCGAAATCCTCAAGCGCTACGACAGCGATGCGTTGCGCAGCGTCACCGGCTCTCCTAAATCCTGAAACAACGCTGCCAATCCCTACGTACTCCGTCGGAAGGCGCTGCTTCGCCTGGCTCCGGGGGGAGGTGGAGGCGCTCCGGGCGACCGTGTCAACATCGTTACAGTTTGATTACAGTGCTATCCTTCCCGCCCTCCGAAACCCCTGCACAGGATGACCGTGATGCTTGGCCGATTCATGCCCAAGGAAGTCAAGTTCTTCGACCTCTTCAACGCCCACGCCAAGGAAATCGTGCGCGGTGCCGACGCCCTTGTGGCCCTCATGGCGGCGCTGAACCGCCAGCAGGAAGAAGCCGTGGCCCATGCCGAGGCCATCGACGCCATCGAGTCCCGCGCCGACAAGATCACCCACGAAACCGTTTCGCTGCTGCACTCCACCTTCATCACGCCGCTCGACCGCGACGAGATCCACCAGCTGATATCCACCATGGACGACGTGCTGGACACCATCCAGGACGCTGCCCAGACCGTGAGCATGTATGACATCCGCCGCGCTACGCCCGAGGCGATCAAGCTGGCGGAAATCATCCGCGCCTGTGCCGAGAAGCTCTCTGCCGCTGTCGGCATGCTTTCCGACATGAACAACGGCCCGGCCATTCTCGAGGCAGCGCGTGTGCTCGACCGCCTCGAGGATGAAGCCGACGTGGTCCTGCGCCAGGCCATGTCGCGTCTCTTCCGCGAAGAGAGCGACGTGCGCGAGCTGATCAAGCTCAAGGCCATCTACGAGTTGCTCGAAACCGTCACCGACCACTGCGACGACGTCGGCAACCTGCTCGAGGCCATCGTCCTCGAAAACTCCTGATCCGGGAGAACTGACGCATGGATACGGTCACCATAACCTTTGGGGTCGTGCTGTTCCTGGTGTTCCTGGCGCTTGCCTTCGACTTCATGAACGGCTTCCACGACGCCGCCAACTCGATCGCCACGGTGGTTTCCACGGGCGTGCTGAAGCCGCATCACGCGGTGGCTTTCGCCGCCTTCTTCAACTTCGTGGCATTCTTCGTGTTCCCGCTGAAAGTGGCGGCCATG
>JAJFBF010000069.1 GCA_020697295.1 Moraxellaceae bacterium
CTTCAGGTTGACCTGGTTGGTGCCGATGCAGAAGCAGCCGGCGGCGATCAGCTTGTTGGCGGCGTCCAGCACGCGCTCGGTGAGCTGGGTGCGGGAGCGCAGGCCGACGAAATGGGCGTCCTTGATCTTCTCGACCAGGGCGTCCTCGTCCAGGGCCGTCTTCAGGTATTCGATGTTGGTGTAGCCATTGGCCTTGAGGACGTCCAGGGCGTTCTGGTGCACGCCTTCCAGGAGCAGGAAACGGATCTTGGACTTGTCGAGAGAGAACTGGCTCATGGGCATCCTCGGGAGCGGGCAGGGCAGGCCGGTCCGGCCTGAAAAACAAGCCGCGTATGCTACCATGCCCGCCCCGGCCGGCCATCCTCCCCGACGCCCCTTTCGCGGCCCGGAATGCCCCCGGCCGGGTGAATCTGGCCGGTGCACGCTCCGGCCCTGAGGGTTTCCCCCTTGTTCGGGGCTGCCGGCGGGGCGGGCTGTGCTGTGCCGGGGGCCGGGTAGCCCTTTTCCGGCCGAGCCCCCTGGCCGGGAGTCCCGGACTGGCCGCGCCGTTCCCGCTCCCGGCCGGACGGGGCGGCGCCCGGGATGTCGCGCCTGCGCGCCGCCGCACTGCTGCCGAATTACTGCCGAACCACCGCTGGAGTCCGCCATGCCCCTTGCCCCCGAGATCCTGTCCCGCCTGGCCGCCATCGTCGGCGAGCACCGGGTCAAGACCGATGCCGACAGCCTGAAGACCTGGGGCTGCGACTGGACGAAGATCTATGCCCCGGCGCCGTCCGCCATCGCCTTCCCCTCGAGCATCGAGCAGGTGCGCGACATCGTGCTGCTGGCCAACGAGGCGAAGCTGGCGCTGGTGCCCTCGGGCGGCCGCACCGGCCTCTCCGCCGGCGCCGTCGCGGCCCATGGCGAGGTCGTGGTCAGCTTTGACTACATGAACAAGATCCTGGAGTTCGTGCCGGAAGACCGCATGGTGCGCATCCAGGCCGGTGTCGTCACCGAGCAGCTGCAGAATTTTGCCGACGACAAGGGCCTCTATTATCCCGTCGACTTCGCCAGCGCCGGCTCCTCGCAGATCGGCGGCAATATCGGCACCAATGCCGGCGGCATCAAGGTCATCAAGTACGGCATGACCCGCAACTGGGTGCTGGGCATGAAGGTCGTGACGGGCAAGGGCGACATCCTCGAGCTCAACAAGGACATGGTGAAGAACGCCACCGGCTATGACTTCCGCCACCTGTTCATTGGCGCCGAAGGCACCCTGGGCTTTGTGGTCGAGGCCACCATGAAGCTCGAGCGCAAGCCGCGTGACCTGCGCGTGCTGGTGCTGGGCACGCCTGACTTCGATTCGGTCATGAAGATCCTCGGCACTTTCCAGCAAAAGCTGGACCTGACCGCCTTTGAGTTCTTCTCCGAACTCTCGACGCAGATCGTCACCGAGCACCAGGGCATCCCGCGCCCCTTCGAGACGGCCGCGCCTTTCTATGCGCTGCTCGAGTTCGAGGCGCTCTCCGAGGCCATGGCCGACGACGCCATGGAGCTCTTTGAATATTGCGTGGAGCAGGGCTGGGTGCTGGATGGCGTCATGAGCCAGAACGAGACGCAGGCGAAAAACCTGTGGCGCCTGCGCGAGGACATCTCCGAGACCATCGCCCGCTACACGCCCTACAAGAACGACATTTCCGTGATCATCCAGCGCGTGCCGGCTTTTATCGCCGACATCGACGCCATCG
Organism: Moraxellaceae bacterium; assembly: GCA_020697295.1. Classification (GTDB taxonomy): domain Bacteria; phylum Pseudomonadota; class Gammaproteobacteria; order Pseudomonadales; family Moraxellaceae; genus UBA2031. Next base: position 1,728 of record JAJFBF010000069.1, read on the forward strand.
TCAGCGCGCAGTATCCGGACTTCCGCGTGGTGTGGTTCGGCCATATCGGCGACGGCAACCTGCACCTCAATATCCTGAAGCCGGATGCCATGGCGAAGGAAGATTTCTTCGCGAAGTGCAAGACCGTGAATACGCAGGTGTTCGAGACCGTGCAGAAGTACAACGGCTCGGTGTCTGCCGAGCATGGCGTCGGCATGACGAAAAAGCCCTATATCGGCTATACGCGCTCGGCGGTGGAGGTCGAGTACATGAAGGCGCTGAAGCAGGTGTTTGATCCCAATAACGTGATGAATCCGGGCAAGCTGATCGACCTTTGATAAAGGCTCTGCAGATTGGGCTAAAGTCCGATCTACAGGTCGACCTGCAGTGATTCACCAATTGCCATGGATAACGGGAGAACGAAATGCCGCAAGGTGCTATGTGGTTTCCGTTGGTGGCACTGGTTGTCACGGTGGTACTGGTAGTGGTGACGCGGAAAAAGAAGCCCGCGGACGACGATAAAAAATGACAACGCGAAGGCGAGGGCATGATGAGCAAGAAGGTCGAGTTCTTTTTTGATGTGGTAAGTCCCTACAGCTACTTCGCCGCCCTGCAGATCGGGCGCCTGGAAAATCTGGCCCCCGTGGAGTGGCGCCCCTTCCTGATTGGCGGCGTGTTCAAGCTCTCCGGCAACACCATGCCGGCAGCCAACCCCGCCAAAGGCCAGTACATGTTCAAGGACCTGCAGCGCCTGGCCGATTACCTTGGCACGCCGCACAAGTTCCCCGGCACCTTTCCCGCCAACTCACTGACCGCCATGCGCGCGCTGACCGCCGCCGATCCGGCGCAGGTGCCGACACTGGCGCTCAAACTATTCAAGGCCTACTGGGCGGAAGACCGCAACATTTCCGATCCCGCGGTGCTGGTGGATCTGCTGGGCGAAGAGCTCGTGGCGAAGGCCTCCGATGAAGCCGTGAAGGAGAAGCTGAAGGCGGTGACCGAAGAGGCGGCGACGCGTGGCGCCTTCGGCGCACCCACTTTCTTTGTGGGCGACGACATGTATTTTGGCGAAGACCGCATTTTCCTGATCGAGCACGCGCTCAAAAAGGCCTGATGTGGCAGGAATTTCCGCGCGGCGTGTTTGATCTGGATAGCCTTCCCCGCGGCGGTGCTTTCCATTGCCGGCAACGGATCCTGGAGATTTAATGAAGTACGCGCATCATTTCCTCGATGGCGGCCCTTGCGGCCTTCCGGCTGGCAAGATCGTCTGCGTCGGCCGCAATTACGCCGCCCATGCGCGCGAGCTCGGCAATGAAGTGCCGGAGGCGCCCATCCTGTTCCTGAAGCCGTCCACGGCGATGGTGCCGCTGGCCGAGGTCTTTTCCATTCCCGCCGGGCGCGGCGAGTGTCATCACGAAACCGAGATCACGCTTCTTGTCGGCAAGCGGCTCCATCATGCCGGCGAGGCCGAGTGCCATGCCGGCATTGCGGGCATCGGACTGGGGCTCGATCTCACGCTGCGCGATTTGCAGAACGAACTGAAGAAGAAGGGGCATCCCTGGGAGGTGGCCAAGGCCTTCGATGGCGCGGCTCCGCTGTCGGGCTTCCTGCGCCCCGACGGCTTTGTGCTCGATGACATCCACTTCAGTCTTGGCGTGAATGGCGAGCCACGCCAGCGTGGCCACAGCGCTGACATGATCACGCCGATCCTGCCGCTGCTGGCGTATATCAGCCGGATTTTCACGCTGGAGCCGGGTGACGTGGTGATGACGGGCACGCCGGAAGGTGTCGCCGCGCTGCGCACCGGGGATGTGCTGATGCTGGAGATGGAAGGGCTGCGCGTCGAAACCGCCGTCGCCTGACCGCTGCCAGGGCGCAGGCCACAGGCTACTCTGTAGGTCGGGCTTCAGCCCGACTGCCGTTGCCGATACCGGGCTGAAGCCCGACCTACACCAACCTGCAGCCGACCTGCAGATGACTTGCAGCCAGGGGCGGCCCTAGTCGCCGCGATGGTCCTTGAAGCGGTGGATCTGCCGCCGCTCTTTCTTGTTGGGGCGATGGTCGGGATGGGCGAGGTTCTGCGCCCGCCGGTCGGCCTGGTGCTGGTCGCGCGCGGCCACGCTGGCGGTGGTTTCCTCGTAGAGTTTTTGCGCCACGGTGGCGGCGCCGCGCACTTCGGAGAGCGCCTTCACCACCACGCTTTTTTCGTCGAAGCCCTGGCGGATGTCGAGCGTCATGCCCACCTTCACTTCCTTGCTGACCTTCACGCGCTGGCCCTCGCAATGCACCTTGCCGCCCTCGATGGCCTCCTTGGCCAGCGAACGCGTGCGGTAGAAGCGCGCCGCCCACAGCCACTTGTCCATGCGGCAACGGCTTCCGCCCTGCAGGTCGCCACCCTCGTCGTCGGCCTCATCATCCTCTTCCGCACCGTCCTCGCCGGAAGTCCCGGCCGGGGCGCCCGTGGCGGACCAGTCGTCCCAGTCCGGCCAGTCCTCATTTTCCTGGCCGACACTGGTCGCCGGCATCGCAGCGTCACCCGCCGATGGCGATCGCACTTCGCCGGAGCTGGCGTCGCGGTCATCCGCCGCATCCCGGCCCGGGCGTGGCGGACGAGTGCGGTCAGGCCGTGACATGGCGGGGCGGGATCGGCAGCAGGTCGTTGAAGTGATGCAGCACCGGGAAGTGCAGGCCGTCGCGGGTCGGCTTGCGGCTGTCGGGCTGGCCGATGGTGAGGAGCTGGCCGATGCCGTAGTCATGCGCTGCGCGCAGCACGGACTCGCTGTCGTCCACGAAAAGCGCGCGCGCGGGATCAAAGGGCTCGCTCGCGCGCAGGGCCGGCCAGAAGGCCGCCGATTCCTTGGGTTCGCGGAAGTCGTGCGAACAGAGGATGCGGTCGCAAAGGTCGGTCAGCGGGGTATGCGCGAGCTTGAGCGACAGGCTGTGGTGGTGGGCGTTGGTCACCAGCCAGGCCTCGCGGCCGCTGTCGCGGATCGCCGCCAGGAACTCGAAGGCGCCGGGGCGGGGCGCGATGAGGTGGGCGATGTCCTTTTTCAGGAGGGGGATGTCGAGGCCAAGCTCCTGTGACCAGAAGTCCACGCAATACCAGTTGAGGGTGCCTTGCTCGCGGCCAAAGCGGGCAACCAGTTCGGCATGGGCCGCCTCGGGGGCCAGGCCACGCTCGCGCCCGAAGACCCCCGGCAGGTGCTGCAGCCAGAAATGGTTGTCGAAATACAGGTCGAGCAGCGTACCATCCATGTCCAGCAGGACAGTGTCGATACGGCCCCAGTCCACGAGGGTCTGCATACTGGTCACTATTGAAGAGACGATGCCGCGAGTATGGCAAAGCTGCCCGAGATTCTGAAGAAAACCATTGTCGCCCGCAGCCGCTTCTTTGCCGTTGAGGAGCTCGAGCTCCGCTTCAGCAATGGCGCCCGGCGCACCTATGAGCGCCTGCGCCCCGGCACGGCCGGTGCGGTCATGGTGGTGCCCCTGCTCGACGACGATACCGTGCTCATGATCCGCGAGTACGGCGCCGGCGTGGAGGACTACACCCTGGGCCTGCCCAAGGGCGGCCTGGAGCCGGGCGAGACCCTGGAGCAGGGCGCCCACCGCGAGCTGCAGGAGGAGGTCGGCTACGGCGCCACCCGGTTCACGGTGCTGAAGGCGCTGTCGCTGTCGCCCGGCTATATGGCCTCGCGCCTGTCGATACTGGTGGCCGAGGGCCTCTACCCGTCGCGGCTGGATGGCGACGAGCCCGAGCCCATCGAGGTCGTTCCCATGAAGCTGTCCGAGCTGTCGGACTGGGCCTGGCGCGAGGACCTGCATGAGGCGCGCTCGCTGGCGGCCCTTTACCTGGTCAGGGATCTGTTGCGCGCCCGCGCCGAACAGCTCCCGCACAACGATTGAAAGAAACCGGAAACTGACACCATGCAGCACTCGGAACTGAAGCAACTGATGGGCGATGTGCAGGGTATTGCCGAAGCCGCCGGCCAGGAGATCATGGCGATCTTCCGCGACGAGTCGCGCTGGGCCGTGGAGCACAAGGCCGACGACTCACCGCTCACCGCCGCCGATCTTGCCGCGCATCGCGTGATCCTGGCCCGCCTCACTGCGCTCACGCCGGAGATCCCGGTGATCTCCGAGGAGTCCGAGGCGATTCCGCGCGACGTGCGCGCGCAGTGGTCGCGCTGCTGGATGGTCGACCCGCTCGATGGCACCAAGGAGTTCATCGCGCGCAGCAACGAGTTCACCGTCAATATCGCGCTGATCGAAAACGGCGAGGCCATTCTTGGCGTGGTGCATGCGCCGGCCGCCGGCATTGTTTATGTGGCGGCGCGCGGCTGTGGCGCCTGGCATGCCGAGGGCACCACGGTGCGCCCGGTGCTGTCGGCGCCGGTGCCGGCCAGGGGCGAACGTGCCGTGCGCATCGTCGCCAGTCGGCGCCATCGTGGCGCCCGCGACGAGGCCTTTTGCCAGGCCGTGGGCGAGCGCCTGGGCGAAATCGAGTTCAGCACCGCGGGCTCCGCGTTCAAGATTTGCGTCGTGGCCGAGGGCCGTGCCGATCTCTACCCGCGCTTTGGCCCCACCATGGAGTGGGATACGGCGGCCGGTCAGGTGGTGGTGGAAGAGGCGGGGGGCGTGCTGATGGACGAGCAGGGTCGTCCGTTTCGCTATAACCAGCGCGATACGCTGCTCAATGGCAGCTTTATCGTGGCGGGAGCGGAGCCGGCGCTCTGGCAGGACATCTGCGCGTCGCTGCCTGAGGCCTGAAGCCCGGGCGCTTGCCCGGTGAGAATAAAATCCGCAGAAGCGGCCTGACGGCGCTCCCGTCCTGCCCAGACTCCTTCGCCGTCGGGGCCGCTTCCGCAGAACTCGGTGACCGTGACCGCCGCAACGGCGACCACAGGATGATCGTTTTTACTGCCCGTCTTTCTTCGTGGGCGGAACCAGTTCGTCGCGCGCGGCGGCGAGGCCCGATTTCACGTTTTCCCAGGCATTGTCGAGATTGAGGCGCACACGCTGCCAGGCTTCATCAGTGGTGCTGGCGACTTCACCAAAGCGCTGCTCAAGCTGGCGACGTGTTTCGCGCAGGTCGGCAATGGCGTCACGCGAGCGGGTCTGCAGCTCGCTGCTGGTGTCGCGCAGGCGACTTTCCAGCGTGTCGATTTCCTTGTCCCACTCGGTCAGCTTGCTCTTCAGCTTTTCCACGTACTGGTGACGATCCGTCATTTGTTGCCTCCTGATATTCCACTTAACTGCGGGAAGGAGTTCAGGTTAGGGGCAATGGTGGCGCCTGGCGTTGATTCAAATCAACGCCGCCCGCTATCGGGGCAAATCTCGGAAATTCCGACCAGTGGGAATGCCCCAGGCCCTGCAGCCTGTTCCTGCAGGTCGGGATTCATCCCGACTGCAACAGGCTCTTACTCGTCGTCCCTGGGCGCGGCGGCCGGCGCGGTTTCGGCGGTCAGCCACTCCACCTTCATGCTGGACTGGGGATGATCGCTCAGCACGGGTCGCAGCCACTTCAGCGTGCGGAAGGCGACATCGGAGAACTGCCAGGGCGGATTTACAATGATCATGCCGCTGCCGTTGAGGCCAAGCGAATTGTCGGGCGGCAGCACATTGAGCTCGGTGGCCAGCATCTTGGGAATGCCGGTATTGCGCAGGCGACGGTAAAAGCGCGTGATGGCGTGGTAGTCCTTGATCGGGAACCAGAGCGCGTACACGCCGGTGGGCCACTTGGCATGCGCCTTCTTCAGCAGCTCCACTACCGGCGCATAGTCGTCGCGCTCCTCCTCATAGGGAGGATCGATAAGCACGAGGCCACGTTTTTCCTTCGGCGGAATCAGTGCCGTCAGGCCCTCGTAGGCGTCGCGCTGGTGCACGGCGGCCTGGTCCTTGCGGCTGAAGTTCGTGCGCAGGGTGGCGGCATCCTCGGGGTGCAGTTCCATGAAGATGGCGCGGTCCTGCGGGCGCATCAGGTGCAGCGCCAGCCAGGGCGAGCCGGGGTACCAGAAGCCGCCGCGTTCGACTTGCAGGGCCACCACGGCCTTTTGATAATCCACCACCCAGGCGGGCATGCCCTCGGGCGCCGCCAGCTTGACGCGCGCCAGGCCGGACTTGAATTCCAGGGTGCGCTGCGCCTCCGAGGCGCCAAGGTCGTAGAAGCCGAGGCCGGCATGCGTGTCGATATAGCAGTAGGGCGTGTCCTTGCGGCCAAGGCTGTCGAGCAGGCCTTGCAGCAGCACGTGCTTGACCACGTCGGCGAAATTGCCGGCGTGGAAGTGGTGGCGGTAATTCATGGCAAGGACCTGCGGGTGCTGAGAGTGTCGCGGAATGAGGAATATCATAATGCCTGAGCACAACATCGGCCTAACGGCATTTCCCGAGGGCCCTTGGGCCCGGGCCGCCGGGCAGCTGGCCGGGCGCGGCCATATCGCGCTGCCGCAGGCGCTGCCCGAGGCCTGCTGGACCGCCTTGCGCGAGGAGGCGGTGCGCCTGCAGTCCGGCGCGGGTTTTGCGCCGGCCCGGGTCGGGCGCGGCGGGGGCCTGCAGCGCGAGACGGCCGTACGCGGCGACGAGCTCTGCTGGCTGGAGCCGGGGCTGCCCGCCGGTGGTCGCTACCTCGAGTGGATGGAGGGGCTGCGCGCCGTCCTTAACCGCGAACTCTTCCTGGGCCTGGCCGAGTTCGAGGCCCAGTACGCGCACTACCCGGTCGGCGCCTTTTACAAGACCCATGTCGACCGTCATCGCGACTCCAACGCGCGCGTGATCTCTGCCGTGCTCTACCTGAATCCGGACTGGCCGGCGGAAGCCGGTGGCGAGCTCGTCATGTACGACGCCGCGGGTGGCGAACTGTTCCGTCAGGCCCCGGCTGGCGGCACTCTCCTGCTCTTCCGCAGCGAGGACATGCCGCACGCGGTATTGCCGGCCACGCAGCCGCGCTGGAGCATCGCTGGCTGGTTCCGGACACGGGGCTGACGGCCGGGTCGGCGTCGCGCCGGGGCGCAGACAGTGCTTTTGCGCGCGGCGATGATGCCTGATACTCGGCCTTTCGCCTGAGGGGCGGGGGCCGGTTCCGGCCTGCCGTGTCAGGCGCCCCGTGACACTGGGCCGGCGCCTGCCGCCGGCTGCAAGGAGACCTGTTTTGCGCAATGTCCTGTTCCTGCTCGGCATCGAGGATTCCCACAAGGTTTACATGCGCTCCATCGGCCAGCGCGGCTCCGCCTATGAGTTGCACGGCAGCATCGATCTCTTCCATGACCTCCGCGATGCGGGCATGAAGAAAAGCTGCGTGGTGCTGGGTGGCGCTGACGCGAAGGTGCCACAGGTGCCGCGTCCCGACGTGATCTTCAACTGCATCACCGACGCCGACAGCAGCGCCGGCGCGCTCCGTCTCGCCATGCAGGTCATCCGCCAGCACCCCGGCGTCATCGTTATCAACCGGCCCGTGCATGTATTGAAGACGCGCCGCGACGATGTCGCCACCGCGCTCGCCGACATTCCCGGCCTCGTCGTGCCCGCCACGGTGCGCATCACCCCGCGCTCGCATCGCGAGATCCTCGACGCCATTGTTGCCGGACCGGGCTATCCGGCCATCATCCGCCCCATCGGCGGCCATGGCGGCGCCGGCATGCTGCTGCTGAATTCGCCCGCGGATGCGGCACTGCTCGAGCAGATCGCCTGCGACGGCACCGAGTATTACCTGATCCGCTTTGTCGATTTCCAGGATGAGGACGGGCTCTACCGCAAGCTGCGCCTCGTGTTTGTCGGCAATCAGGTGTTTGCCCGTCACCTGCTGGCGAGCACGCACTGGAATGTGCATGCCAGCGTGCGCGAGGGACTGATGGCCGAGCGCCCCGAACTGGTGGCGGCGGAGCAGGATTTCCTCAAGACCTTTTCGACCGACCACTTCCCGCGCCTGGCCGAGCGCCTGGGCGCCATCAGCGAGCGCATGAAGCTCGAGTATTTCTCTGTCGACTGCTCGCTGCGCCCCAATGGCGACGTGCTGATCTTCGAGGCGAACGCCAGCGGCAATGCCCTGCGCCAGGCCAGCCTGGAAAAATTCCCCTACCTGCGCGGCATGCTGCAGCAATTGCGCGCCGCAGTGCTGCGCGTACTGTTGCGTGAGCCTGTCTGACGTGGAGGCCGTGGATACTGACGAATACGCGCGCCTGTTCAATGTGCGCGGGCGCCAGTACGACGCCGCCATGACCCGCTATCCGCAGGCGCGTGATGCGGAGTTCGATACAGTGGTGGCCATTGCCGGCATAGCATCCGGCGCTGTCGTGGCGGACATTCCCTGCGGCGGCGGCTACCTGGCGCGGCATCTGCCGGCGGCGGTCACGCTGTATTCGGTGGACAGCTCCGATGTCTTTGCCGACTGCATTCGCGCCACCGGCGCCAGTCGCTTCCTGCTGAGCCCGATTGACGCCGTGCCCCTGGCCGATGGCCTGCTCGATCATGTGCTCAGCATTGCCGGCCTGCACCATATCGCCGATCGCACGCCCTTCTGGCGCGAATGTGCGCGCCTGCTGCGCACGGGTGGTGTGCTGACCGTGGGCGACGTGCGCGCCGGTTCGCGCGTGGCCAGCTTCCTTGACGGCGTGGTCGACCAGTACACCCGCACGGGGCACCAGGGCATTTATTTTGATGCCGCCGCGAAAACTGAACTCGAGGCCTGCGGTTTTGCCGACGTGGTCGTGGAGACGCGCCGGATTGGCTGGCGCGCGGAAAGCCGGCTGGCGCTGGCGGAATTCTGCCGGCTGCTGTTCGGGCTGGAAGGCATCGAGGCGGCGCAGCTGTTGCCGCTGCTGGAGCGGGACGTGGGCATGCGCGACGTGGAAGGGGGCGCCGAACTCGACTGGGAGCTGGTGTTCTATCGCGCGCAGCGGCGCTAGCGCGGCAGTTGGCGCGATGAACCAGGCTGCCTGCGGGCGGCCTTTTTCATGGGCGCGCGGCGGCCCGTCAGAACTGCCCCGTGCGCAACAAGACCAGCGTGCAGGCTTCTTCGACGCCGATGCCGGCGCTGCGCAGGCCGGCCTCGAGCGCGGGGTTTTCCGCGCCGGGATTGAAGATGACGCGCCTGGGCTGGAGCGCGACGAGGGCCGGCAGCAGCGCACCCGAGTGCGCAGGACTCACATACATCGTCACGGTGTCGATGCCGCGCGGAAGGGCATTGATGTCCGGCGTCACCGCCAGGCCTTCGATTTCCTGCTGCGCCGGATGTACCGGCAGCACGGTATGGCCGTATTCCGCGAGCAGGCGGATGGCCTTGTTGCTGTAGCGTTCCCGCTTCGGGCTGGCGCCGATCACGGCGACGGTTTCTGGCATCGGGCATTACTCCTGCGAAGAGGTGTGCCGGGGCGCAGGGCCCCGGCCTCAGGTCAGGTTAGCAGAGGCTGGCCGCCGGATGCTGTGCCGGCGCGCACAGGCGCGGTGTCGCCCTTGCAGTGTAAAGGCCCTGGTCAGGCGAGCAGCCGGGCCGATTTGACCCAGCGGCTCAGGCAGGCGTGCAGGTCCTCGTAGCGGATGGGCTTGGCGAGGAAGTCGTCCATGCCGGCGTCGCGGCACTCCTTCCGGTCGGCATCACGGTTGTTGGCGGTGAGGGCGATGATGGGCAGGTCGATGAAGCCTTGTGCGCGCAGGTTGCGTGTTGCCGTGATCCCGTCCATTTCGGGCATCTGCACATCCATGAGCACGAGGTCATAGGGCAGCTGCGACACCATCACCAGGGCCTCCAGGCCGTTGCCGGCCATGTCCACATGGCAGCCCATCTTTTCCAGCATGCGCGCCGCCACCTTCTGGTTGACGACGTTGTCCTCGGCGAGCAGCACGCGGATGCCGCGCCGCAGCAGCGCCAGCGGCTTGCCGCGGGCGAGGTGCATGACCAGGGTTTGCCGGGTCACCACGCCTTCGTGCTCGCCATGGACGAGAATGTTGAGGCTGCTCAGTACCCAGGCCAGGCGAGCCGGGCGCGGCAGCCAGGCGGCAATGCCGTGCTCGCGGCAAAAGGCATGGTCATTGCGGTCGGGACGCGCCGAGACGGCCAGCAGGGTCGCCCCGGCCATGGCCGGGAGGGCGCGCAGGGCCAGGGCCAGCTGGCCGGTATCGCCGTCGCCCAGTTCGGCGTCAAACAGCACGAAGCGTGGCGCGAGGTGACGCAGCGCCTCCGCGGCTTCCTCCAGGGTGCCGACACCACTGGTGAGGAGGCCGGCGCCGTTGAGGCCGTCCACCAGCGCGTCACGCCAGCCGGTGTTGGCGTCGATGACCAGCACCTGCTGGTCGCGCAGGGGCGGCAGCAGCACCGGCAGTGAGGGCTGATGGGCATTTGGATCCAGGCTCATCCAGAACGTGGCGCGGAACACCGAGCCCTGGCCGGGCGTACTGCTCATGCTGACTTCGCCCCCCATGCGCTCGACCAGCGCCTTGCAGATCGCAAGACCAAGTCCGGTGCCGCCGAAGCGGCGCGTGGGGGAGGCGTCGGCCTGTGCGAACTTCTGGAAAAGGCGGTCTTGCTGGGCTGGCGCGATGCCGATGCCGGTATCGGCGACCGAGAGCTCGAGGAGCGCGGCGCCGCGACCGGACTCACGCGCCCGAAGCGCTACGGTAATGCCGCCCTGGGGCGTGAACTTGAGCGCGTTGCTCAGGTAGTTGAGCAGGATCTGGCGGAAGCGCCCGGGATCGCCGATGACCTGGAAGGGCGTGGCCGGGTCGAGGCGCAGGGTCAGTGCGAGCCGCTTTTCCCGCAGCTGCGGCAGCAGCAGCTCGCAGGTTTCCTCGACGGCGATCTGCAGGTCGAAGGGCACTTCCTCGAAGGACAGTTTGCCGGCTGCGATCTTCGAGAAGTCGAGAATGTCGTTGATGATGGTGAGCAGGGATTGGCCGGAGTGCTGGATAGTGGCGAGGTAATCACGCTGCTCCTGGTCGAGCGAGGTATTGGCCAGGAGCTGGGCCATGCCGAGCACGCCATTCATGGGCGTGCGGATCTCGTGGCTCATGGTGGCGAGAAAGTCGCTTTTTTCACGGGTCGCGGCCTCGGCAGCATCGCGGGCCTGCGTCAGTGCGGCCTCGGCACGCTTGTGCGGCGACAGGTCGGAGAGCATGGTGAGGAAGCAGGTGTCACCATTGATGATGACCGCACGGGTGCTGACCAGGGCCGGGAAGCATTCGCTGTCGGAAAGGCGCTGGTAGGTCCATTCGGCGAATTGCGGACCCTCGGCGAGCGTGCGCGCCATGAGTTCGCGGCCGGCGTCGGTGGACAGGCGGCCATCCGGCTGCAGCAAGGGCGAGAGCATGCCGGTGTTCACATGCTGCAGCGCCGTCAGGTTGGGCACACCCAGCAGTTCCAGGGCGGCGGGATTCGCTTCCAGGTAGCGCCTCGGCTTCATGAGCAGGATGGCCTGGGGGGCTTCCATGAACAGCTGCCGGAACTTTTCTTCGGATTGGCGCAGCGCCTGCAGCTCGGCATGCGCGGCCGTGGTGTCGCGCACCGTGAGGGTATAGCCGTCCGGCTGGCCATCGGCGTCAAAGCGCCGGCAAAGCCGGGCCTCGAAGCGGCGTGGCGCCTGGGCCTCGTGGGTTTCGAAAGTAAAGCGGGACTCGCCGCGTGCGGCCGCCTCGGCCAGGCGCGCATCGAATTCGGCGCCGGCGGTGGGAGGCAGCAGGCTACGCAAAGACTGGCCGTTGCAGTCGGTGGTGGACATCCAGCCGCTGCCGGGAGGCATATGGCAATCCAGCACTTGTCCGCGCTCGTCCACCAGCACCACCGGATCCGGCAGCGAGGCCATGGCGGAGCGCAGCAGCTGCTTGCGTTCGCGCAGCGCCGTGGTCATGGCCTGTGCGCGCGCCTCGACCTCGGCGCGCAGGCGGTCACGCAGGAACAGCAGGCTGGCCGCCAGGGCGCTCAGCAGGAAGACCGCACCAAAGGTCAGGCTCGGGAGCCAGCGCTCGCTGGGCGTATAGAACGCGGGCCGCGACTGGAAGCGCACCTCCCAGGTGCGTCCGTAAAGTTCGAGGCGGCTGACCTGGGCAAGGGGCGGCGGCGTCCCCGGCGGGTTGGCGGCGGTATTGCCCTCAGGCTCCGGAAGCTTGAAGAGGCTGAGTGGCGGCCCGCCGAGCTCGCCCGGACGGCCGACATCACTGATGGCAATGTCCAGTCGTTCCGACAGCCCGGGCTCAAGGCTCATGAAGCGGAAGAGCTCGGCGGGCGCGAGCAGGGTGGCGGTCCAGCCCTGCACATTTTCCGCGGTCCGCACTCCCGAGAAGACCGGCATCACCATGAGCAGCCCCGGCGCCTGTCCGGCCGCGCCCCAGGCCATGGGCGCGCTGAGCATGGGCACGCCGTTATGGCGAGCATCGTGCAGCGCGAGATTGAGCTGGGGCATGGCGGAGAGATCGGTGCCGGGCACGGGCAGGCCCGCGACAAGCGGCTCCATCAGGCGCAACACCTGCGCTTCGCGACCGTCAGTACCGGAGGGGGGCGTGTAGGTCAGGGCATGCCGCTGCTGCAAATGGCGCGCGGCGCCTTCAACGGGCAGACGTTCGACATAGGCCCAAGCCAGGGCCCCGGGAAATTCATTGGGCAGGTCGCGGGAGTCGACGTAGCGGCGGAACTGCTCGGGGCTGACGGCCTCGGCATTTTCAAGGAAAAGTCCGCGAATGCCGCGCAAGCCCATGGGGTGGCGGCCGACATGCTCCTGTATGCGCTCGAGGGTACGCCCGGTCAGGAGCTCGAAGCGGACGAAAGCCTGCTCCTCGATACGGTGCTGTACCCAGGTCGTCAGTCCCGCGGACAGCAGCAGGCCGCCGGACAGGGTCAGGAGGATATGGCGCCAGGCAGCGCTGCGGGTCGTCTCGAAGGGGGTAGGCAGCATTCGTGTCTGCTTATCTTAGCGGGTGCTGTTCTTTTGACCATTCTTGCCGAATTGACCGTCCGCTGCCATGGCTTGGGTCAGTCGCCTGGCGGATCACGCGCCCGGCCGGCCGCTGCTGGCTCACGTCCCGGCCCTGGCCCCCCGGGGAGGCGGGTTTGGGGCAAAAGGAAGCCGAAGGCGAGGTCAGGGGGGGCGCCGCAATGAGAGGGGGTGGACGGTCCGGGTCTGCCAGGGTGCGCCAAAAAAAACGGGAGCCTGGGCTCCCGTTTTCAGCTTGCGGACCGGTCAGAGGTATTTGTCGGTCACAGCCCCCTCGGAGGCGCTGGCCGTCAGTGCGGCGAACTTGGCCAGGGCGCCGCGGGTGTACTTGGGCGCCGGGCGCACCCATCGGGCCTTGCGGGCGGCCAGTTCGGCGTCGGACACCTGCAGGGTGATCGCGCGGGTCTCGGCGTTGATGGTGATCACATCGCCGTTCTCGACCAGGGCGATCGGGCCGCCCTCAAACGCTTCCGGCGTGATGTGGCCCACGACGAAGCCGTGCGAACCGCCGGAGAAACGGCCATCGGTGATCAGCGCCACGTCCTTGCCCAGGCCCTTGCCCATGACCGCGGAGGTCGGGGACAGCATTTCGCGCATGCCGGGGCCGCCCTTGGGGCCTTCGTAGCGGATGACGATGACCTCGCCCGCCACCACCTCGCCATTGAGGATGCCTTCCAGCGCCAGTTCCTCGCTGTCGTAAGTACGGGCCTTGCCCTCGAAGTGCAGGCCTTCCTTGCCGGTGATCTTGGCGACGGCGCCCTCGCTGGCAAGGTTGCCCTTCAGGATCACGAGGTGGGAGTCCTTCTTGATGGGCTTGTCGAAGGGCATGATGACCTGCTGGCCTTCCGGGTAGTCCTTCACGTTGGCCAGGTTCTCGGCCATGGTCTTGCCGGTCACCGTCATCACGTCGCCGTGCAGCATGCCGGCATCGAGCATGCGCTTCATCAGGGGCTGGATGCCGCCGATGGCGACCAGCTCGCTCATCATGTACTTGCCGGAAGGACGCACGTCCGCCACCAGCGGGGTGTCCTTGCCCAGACGCACGAAGTCGTCCAGGGTCAGTTCCACGCCCGCGGTGTGGGCCATGCCCAGCAGGTGCAGCACGGCGTTGGTGGAGCCGCCGAGCGCGATCACCACGCGGATCGAATTCTCGAAGGCCTTCTTGGTCATGATGTCCGAGGGCTTGATGTCCTGCTTCAGCAGTTCCAGCACCTGGCGGCCGGCGCGCTCGCAGTCCGACAGCTTCTCCGCCCCCACCGCTTCCTGCGCGGAGGAACCCGGCAGCGACATGCCCAGCGCCTCGATGGCGGAGGCCATGGTGTTGGCGGTGTACATGCCGCCGCAGGAGCCGGGGCCGGGAATCGCAGTTTCCTCGATCTGCTTGACCTGGATCTCGTTCAGCTCGCCGCGCGCGTGGCGGCCCACGGCCTCGAACACCGAGATGATGTCGGTGTGGCCGGCGCCCGGCTTGATGGTGCCGCCGTACACGAAGATGGACGGACGGTTCAGGCGCGACATGCCCATGATGCAGCCGGGCATGTTCTTGTCGCAGCCGCCGATGGCGACGATGCCGTCGAAGCCTTCGCAGCCGGCCACCGCCTCGATGGAGTCGGCGATGATCTCGCGCGAGACCAGCGAGTACTTCATGCC
>JAJFBF010000007.1 GCA_020697295.1 Moraxellaceae bacterium
TTCATCACCGGCGGCAGCCGCGGCATCGGCCGCGCCATCGCCCTGCGCGCCGCGCGCGATGGCGCCAACGTGGTCATCGCCGCCAAGTCGGCGGAGCCGCATCCCAAGCTCGCCGGCACCATCTTCAGCGTGGCGGAGGAAGTGGAGGCCGCCGGCGGCCGCGCCCTGGCCCTGCAGGTGGACGTGCGCGACGAGGAGCAGGTCCGCGCCGCCATGGCGAAGGCCGCCGAACACTTCGGCGGCATCGATTGCCTGGTCAACAACGCCGGCGCCATCAACCTCATGGGCGTCGAGCACACCCCGCTCAAGAAATACGACCTGATCCAGGGCGTGAACCACCGTGCCACCTTCCTCTGCGCCCAGGCTGCCCTGCCCTGGCTCAAGCAGTCGCCCGCCGCCCATATCCTCAGCCTGTCGCCGCCGGTCAACATGGCGCCGCACTGGCTCAAGCCCTTCGCGCCCTATGCGGTGTCCAAGTACGGCATGACCATCCTCACCCTGGGGATGGCCGAGGAATTCCGCGACTATGGCATCTCCTGCAATGCCCTCTGGCCCGCCACCTACATCGCCACCGCGGCGGTGGAAGTGAACCTGGGCGGTGAAGCGGCCGCTGCCGTCAGCCGCAAGCCGGACATCATGGCCGACGCCGCCCATGCCATCCTGACCTCGGCCCGCGGCGAGCTTACCGGCCAGGCCCTCCTCGACGAGGAAGCGCTTGCGCGGATTGGCGTTACCGACCTCCTGGACTATGCCTGCCAGCCGGAAAACGCCGGCAAGCTGCAGCGCGACTTCTTCCTCGACTAAAGCTTCGCCCTGCCCTCCCGGGTGCATCCTGTCCGACAGGATGCACCTGCAAACCGGGCCGGCCTTTAGTCCTGAAATGGCCTGAATTGCCGATTTCTCAAGGCCTTGCCGCAATCTTGCCCGCTCCCTGTCAAGCCCTATTCCGGCTTGAAGTGTGGGCATCGGGCAGGTACTTTAGGCCCTCGATTCGGGGACGGTACGGCCGTCCCGATATCTCTACGCGCCCATAAGAATTACCGGCCAGCGGACTCGCTTCCGCTCCCGAGGACACCGCAGCATGAGCAAGCAAGACGTCATCACCCCCCTCGCATTCGCCCGCAAGTTCGCGGAAATCACGCCCCGTCTGCCCAAGATGGTGCAAGGCCTGCTGCTCGCCTCCAACACCGATCCGACCCGCAACGTGGGCCTGGGCTGGGCCATCGAGAAAGCCACGCGTGAAAATCCGCATGGTAGCGCCATCCTCTACAAGGACGTGCGCCTGACCTGGACGCAGTTCAACCAGTGGGCCAACCGCATGGCCCACTACTTCCAGGCCCAGGGCCTGCAGAAGGGCGATGTCGTCGCCGTGTATGTGGAGAACCGCCCCGAGCTGCTCGCCATCGTCACCGCGCTCGGCAAGATCGGCGTGGTGTCCGCGATGATCAACACCTCGCAGACCGGCAAGGTCCTCACGCACAGCGTGAACCTGGTGAAGCCCAAGATGGCCATAGTCGGCGAAGAGCTGGTCGACAATTTCAAGGAAGTGCTGGCCGACCTGCACTTCGACCACAAGAACCTGTACTGGCTGGCCGACCACGACACCCTGCAGAACCCCGGCCGCGCCCCCGAGGGTTTCCGCAACCTGGCCGAGGACATCAATGGCCAGCCGGTGTACAACCCGGCCTCCACCAGCCAGATCTATCCGCACGACGGCCTCTTCTACATCTATACCTCCGGCACCACCGGCCTGCCCAAGGCGGCGATCTTCTCGCACGGTCGCTGGATGAAGGCCTACGGCGTCTTCGGCTACACCATGCAGCTGGGCAAGACCGACGTCATCTACGCCACCCTGCCTTTCTATCACGCCACCGCCATGGCCGTGTGCTGGGGCTGCGCCATCGCCGGCGGCGCCGGCATCGCCATCCGCCGCAAATTCTCCGCGCGTGAGTTCTGGGACGACTGCCGCAAATACCGCGCCACCGCCATCGGCTACGTGGGCGAGCTTTGCCGCTACCTGAACGAGCTGCCGCCCAAGCCCGATGACCGCGACCACCTGGTGCGCCAGGCCATCGGCAACGGCCTGCGCCCCGGCATCTGGAAGCCTTTCAAGGACCGCTTCGGTATCGAGCGCGTGCTCGAGCTCTATGCGTCCTCCGAAGGCAACATCGGCTTCTCGAACATCTTCAACTTTGACAACACCGTGGGCTTCTGCCCGCTGCCCTACAAGGTCGTGAAGTACGACAAGGACAACGACCAGCCGGTGCGCGGCAAGAATGGCTTCATGGTCGAGGCCGGCAAGGGCGAAGCCGGCCTGCTCGTCGGCGAGATCACCGAAAAGACTCCTTTCGACGGCTACACCGATCCGTCCAAGAACGATGCCTGCATCCTCAAGGACGTGTTCGTGAAGGGCGACCGCTACTTCAACACCGGCGACCTGGTGCGCGACATCGGCTTCCGCCATGCCCAGTTCGTGGACCGCACCGGCGACACTTTCCGCTGGAAGGGCGAGAACGTCTCCACCACCGAAGTCGAAAACATCATGACGGGTCACCCGACCCTGCAGGATGCGGTCGTCTACGGCGTCGAGATCCCCAACACCAACGGCCGCGCCGGCATGTCTGCGATCACGCCGCATGAAGGCCACAGCATGGACGAGCTCGACCTGCCGGGCCTGCTCGCCCTGCTGCGCCGCGAGCTGCCCGCCTATGCCGTGCCCGTGTTCCTGCGTGAGCGCCGCGCCGTCGAGACCACCGGCACCTTCAAGTACCAGAAGAACACGCTCAAGAAGGAAGGCTTTGATCCGAAGCAGGTCGCCGGCGAGCCGCTTTACGTGCTGCTGCCTGGCGGCAACGGCTACGAGCCGCTGACCGACGAGATTTATGCCAACATCCAGGCGGGCAAGTACCGCTTCTGATGGCGTCATGCAGCAGTAAAAAAACGCCGGCAATTGCCGGCGTTTTTTTATGGGCACTTCCCCTGCATCACCCCTGGGTCGGGCTATTGATAGCCTGCAGCGCGGGACTCACTGCTCACGGCAGCGTGAGGATGCCCACCCGGGAAAGACCGGCGCGCTGCGTCGCCGCCAGCGCCTGCGCGACCGGCTCGTAGCGCGCATTGCGGTCGGCGCTGATACGGATTTCCGGCGGCACCGGCGCTCGCGCGGCGGCCGCCAGGCGACGCTCGAGGCCCGCCGCGTCCACCACCTCATCATTCCACCGCAGGCCGCCGGCCGCGTCGATGACCAGGGTCACCGCCTGCGGCCGGGGCTCGGCCGGCGCGCTGGCCGCCTGCGGCAGCTGCACCTTTACCGCATGCGTCAGCACCGGCATGGTAACCATGAAGATGATGAGCAGCACCAGCATGACGTCCACCAGCGGCGTCATGTTGATCTCGCTCATCACCTCGTCATCGCTGTCGAAATCGCCGCTGCCGAAGGCCATCATTTTTCCCCGAGTGCAGGCTGCGGCCGCGCGCTTTCATCCTCGGGAGCGGTGAGGCGCGCACCAGTGACAAAGCAGGCGTGCAGATCATGGGCAAAGCGGTTGAGCCGGGCCAGCACCGCCTTGTTGCCGCGCAACAGCGCGTTATAGGCGAGCACAGCGGGAATCGCGACGATGAGGCCGAAGGCCGTCATTACCAGGGCCTCGCCTACCGGACCGGCGACCTTGTCGAGGGTGGCGGCGTCAGTGCTCGCGGCCAGCGCCAGCAGGGCGTGGTAAATCCCCCACACGGTGCCCAGCAAGCCCACGAAAGGCGCGGTGGAACCAATCGAGGCCAGCACCGCGAGCCCCGACTGCATGTGCTGGCCGGCCTCATCGATGCTGCGGCGCAGATTGCTGGTCAGCCAGTCGCCGAGGGTGAGCGTGCCCTGCAGACTCTGCCGCTGGTCGACATGATGCCGCACCGCGTTTTGCCCTGCCTCGGCCAGCGCGCGGAACGGATTGCCGGACGCCGTGCCCTCCAGCAGGGCAATGCCCTCGTGAACACCGGCCGCCCGCCAGAACTCGCGTTCCGCCTGCGCCGCCAGGCGCCGCAATTGCAGCAGGCGCATGAACTTGACCCCCATGACCCACCAGCTTGCGACCGACATGAGCAGCAAGGTCAGGATGACACCCCGCCCCAGGAGGTCGGTCTGCATCCAGAGGCCCAGCAGGCCGTGCGCGGATTCTTGCATATTCAGTTCTCCAGACGGAATTCGAGAGTCTTGTCGAGCACGCCTTCCACCGCCTCGCCTCCACGACGGGCCGGTTGCAGGCGCCAGCGCAGCGCCGTCTCGCGGGCAGCGCGGTCGAGGCGCGGAAAGCCACTGGAGCGAATCACCCGTACTGCGGCGACGCGGCCATCGGCCCGCACCACCAGTTGCAGGGTGACACGGCCCTGTTCGCGATCCCAGCGCGATCCCGGGGGATACGTCGGCTCGGCGGCGCCCGGCCCCAGGCGGGGAGGAATGATGACCGGCTCCCCGCCCCCGCCGACCGCAGTGCCCGCCGTGGTGGCGGTGGAGACGGCGGTTGTCGCGGAGGACACCGGGGCGTCGCCGCCAGCCGGCGCAGACGCAGTTGCAGGGGCCGGCACCGGGGCGGTCGCCGGTAACGCAGCAGGGGCAGAGGCCACGGGTGGCGCCGCGGGCTCCCTTGCCGGAGCCTGCGTCGACCGGACGGGGCCCTTGGCCGCCATTCCTGTGGCAGGCGGCGAAGCCCGCGCGGCCGCCGCAGGCTCACCCGCGCCCGCCAGCACTTCCACCTCCAGCACCCGGGGGCCGGGCACGCCGGGCGCGGCCGGCATTCGCCAGGAAAGCGCCAGCACCACGGCATGCGCCGCCACGACCACGAGCAGTGGACGCCAGTAGCGGAGGGGGGGAATGGCAGGCGTCATCGGGACTCACAAGAGGTCGCCGCCAGGGCGAACACGGCTGGAGGCCGATGATAAGAGGGCCGGAAGGCTTCGGCCAGCGCCGCACTGCTCGTTCGACCTGGCACAGGGGAACGCGGCTAGAGAGGGTCCTTGCCCGGCACCTGCTCCGCCGCCGCCTCGATTTCGGTGATATCCCCCGAGGTGAACAGATAGGTTCGCATGTGCTCGTTGAAAACGGGATTGCTACGCCGCAGGTATTCGAGCGCCATCATGGCGTGCTCGATTTCCTCATTGCGGTTGTGCAGCAGGATGCGGCGCAATTGCGGATCGCCGGTGGCCTCGGCGCGCTGGTTGTACCAGTCGACGGCCTCCAGTTCCTCCTGCAGGGACTTCACGGCGCGCGAGAAATCCAGCGCTGCCTCGCTCATCTTCGCGTAACTCTCGTGCCATTCCGCGCTCGTGGCCATGCCTGCGCCCTCCCCGGCTCCAGCCCCAGAGCATAGAAGAAGCGCCCGCAATTTCATGTTCAGGCTTTGGAGCAATTCGGCAATTCGGCGAGATGGCAAGGCGGCCGCCAGGGTGAGCCTGGTCGCCCGGCGATAGCACAAGTCCTGCGCTCGCAAAAAGAGGTGACCGAAGCCGACCCAAGACGCCCGCCACGCAAAACCGGTGCGGTTAAAAGTTAAAATGCTGCAGCCACTCCGGCTCCGGCCCCTCCAGGCGGGCGATGCGAGCCGTGACACGGCCAGCGTCAATGCGCAACTCGCCAGCCGTCACCGGCAGGCTGAAGCGGCGCCGGCCGGCGCTGCCCGGATTGACGTGAAGGATGCCATCGAGCTCGCGCACCAGGGGCCGATGCGAATGCCCCGTCACCAGCACCCGCACCTCGTCCGCCAACGGCGGGCATTGCGCGTAGTCGTGGAACAGGCACAGGGATACCTCGCCCAGGCGCAGGCAGGCAAACTCCGGAAGCGCCAGGGCCCAGGCGGCCTGGTCATTGTTGCCGCGCACGGCCGTCAGGGGCGCCAGCGCCGAAAGGGCCTCGAGGATCGCGGGATCACCGATGTCGCCGGCATGCAGGATATGGTCGCAGCCGGCCAGAAAATCCAGTGCCTGCGGACGCAGCAGGCCGTGGGTGTCCGAGATCAGTCCGATACGCATCGATCGCTCCTGTCCAGGATGGCGGGCCGGCGTTTGTCCCGCGGGGGGAACAGTGCAATGCCCGACCCCGGGTTTTTCTTTGCCCGGGCTTGCGCGAGACTGCGGGCATACCGAAGGAGGCTTCGCCATGACCATCCCCGACCATCAGTCTACTGCACCCGGCAGCCGCCGCCTGACGCGCGTGGTCCGCGGCACCCCGGCCAGCGACGGCGCCGGCGTGAAGCTGAACCGTGTCATCGGCACGCAGCAGGTGCCGGACATCGATCCCTTCCTCATGCTCGACGAGTTCCGCTCGGACAACGCCAACGACTACATCGCCGGCTTTCCCGATCATCCGCATCGCGGCTTCGAGACCGTGACGTACATGCTCGCCGGGCGCATGCGCCACGCCGACAACCACGGCCACAGCGGCCTCATGGAGGCGGGCTCGGTGCAGTGGATGACGGCCGGCCGCGGCATCATCCATTCCGAGATGCCGGAACAGGAAAACGGCCTCATGGCCGGCTTCCAGCTGTGGATCAACCTGCCGGCCCGGCTCAAGATGTCGGCGCCGCGCTACCAGGAGTTCCCGGCCACGGCGATGCCGCTGGTGACGCCCGCGCCCGGAGTCACGGTCAAGCTGATCGCGGGCGAGCTCGAGGGCCGGACCGGACCGGTCAGCGGCATCGCCACGCAACCGCTTTACTGGGATATCAGCCTGGCGGCCGGCACGGACTGGCGCGCGCCAGTGCCGGCCACGCACCAGGCCTTCATTTATGTGTTTGAGGGCGGCGTGCGCGCAGGTCCAGCGGATTCGCGGCATGACCTGCAGCAGGGACAGATGGCCGTGCTTGGCCAGGGGGACCACCTGGAGCTTCAGGGTGGCAACGAAGGCGCGCGCCTGCTGCTGATCGCCGGCCTGCCCCTGGGCGAGCCGGTGGCGCGCTACGGCCCTTTCGTGATGAACACCCAACAGGAAATCCACCAGGCCTTCACCGATTACCAGAACGGACGCTTCTGAGCGCCCGGATGGCCGGCAGGCACAGAAAGTGGTGACGCCTGCCGGCCAGGAAAGCCGCGCCTCCCTCCCCTGACGGCGCGGGGACAGGCGAGCTTCAGGGCGCCGCCGCGCCCAGCCCGGCCATGTCGACCAGCACGCCGGGCGCCCCCGCCATCAGGCGCTCGCGCAGCCAGTCGGGGACCGGTGCCTTCTCGTGCTGGGCCACGCTCACCATCACATAGACAATCTCCGTGACGGCGATTTCCCGGCCGGAAGGGTAATCGCTGATCAGCACGCGCATGGCATACGAGGTCGTGCCCACGCGCAGCGTCTCGACCGCCAGCGCCAGCACCTCGTCGAAGCGCGCCGGCGACGTCCAGTCCGTGGCCATGCGCACGACCTGGTTGTCCAGGCCACTCTCGAGAAGCGACTGGTAGCTGCCCAACAAGGCGCGGAAATATTCTGTCAGCGCGACGTCAACGTAATCACCATAGCGCGCATTGAACACCACCTGCTGGGCGTCGCATTCACCGTAACGCACCCGCAGCAGCAGCCGGAAGGGCTGATTCATCGGTCTCTCTCCAGCGGATTGGCACTCATCGAGCCGGCAGGCGTCGAGCAAGAAGGGGATGACTAAATTGCGGACTCAGGGCATGACCGCCCCCTCGATTACCCCACCAGCCAGGGCAGCCAGAGCGCGGCGATGATAAGGGCAAGCCCGGCGATCACGCGCGAGGCATAGGCCCAGCCACCGGTAATCGCCGCCATCACGCACTTGGACACGGTGTTGGTCGTGATGGCCGCCAGCACCGGCAGGACGACGGCATCGGGCGCGACCTTCCCGGCGGCAACCAGCACGGCCCCGGAGGCTGCCGCGGCATGAACATCGGCAAAGCCGCTCATGGCGGTGGACAACAGCACGCCGGGATTGCCCATCCAGTGGAAGAACAGGGCCGAGAACAGCTGCACCAGGGCAATGACCAGGGCCGCGCCCACGGCCATGCGCCAGTCGAAGATATGCCGGTTGAGCGGGTCCGGCTCGGCGCGGACATGATCGGACAGGGAAAAGTGCGCGGCATAGGCGCAGGCGGTGAGGAAGGCGCCAAGCAGCGGCAGCGCCAGCGCCGGCAGGATGCGGATATCGATGGCCGCCAGCACGACGGCCATGAGCAGCATGGTGGTGGCGCTGGAGAGCGTGGCCGCCGCCACCGCTGGCTTCAGGGTGGCCGGCTCGCGGCGGGAGCGCTCGCCCATGCTGGCCACGGTGGCGGTGCTGGAGGCGAAGCCGGAGATGAAGCCGGCCAGGGGCAGGCCGAAGCGCGGCCCGGCCAGGCGGATGGCCAGGTGGCCAAGGGCGCCGATACTCATCATGAGCACGCACAGCATCCACACGGTGCGCAGGTTGATGGCCTCGTAGGGGCCGATATAGGCGTCCGGCACCAGCGGCAGGATCACCAGCGCGGCGCTGGCCAGCACCAGTCCGTCGCGGACCTCGGTCTCGGTGAGCTGGGCGCGCACGAAATGGTGCAGGCCCTCGCGATAGGCCAACAGCAGCGCCAGCACCACGCCCACCGCCACGGCCATGGCCGGGCTGCGATGGCAAAAGGCGCCCAGCAGCAGCACCAGCAGCAGGGCGACCTCGGTAGTCAGGCCGGGGTCCTGGGTGCTGGCCCGGTAATAGGCGATGGCGAGCAGGGCCGAGAGGCCGACCGCCACCGCCGCCAGCAGGGGCACGCCGCCCAGCGCGAGGGAGGCCCAGCCCAGCACGGCGGTGATGGCGAAGGTGCGCAGGCCGGCGGGCTCATGCGCGTCGGCACTGCGCAGCTTCTTGCGCTCGCGCTCGATGCCAACCAGCAGGCCGATGCCGAGGGCGGCGCCCAGGGCGATGACATCAGGAGGGAGTTCGGTCATAAGTTTCCAGTCCGGCGTGTTCCCGGGGCCCCCGGGAACGGCGGCAGCCCGTCAATGACCGATTCTCTCATCCTCAGGCCACTGGCCATAGATTTCCGAGGGGCTCACGCAGCTGATGGCGGAGGGGCTGTCGCCGCGCACCAGCAGCACCGGGCAGGGCGACTCGCGCACCACACGCTCGGCCACGCTGCCCAGCAGGAAGCGCTTGAAACCGTGACGGCCGTGGGTGCCCATGACAATGAGGTCGGCGCGGGCACTCCGGGCCTCGTCGAGGATGGTGCGGGCGATATTGTGCTCGCTGCCCTCGGTCAGGTCGATGAGCAGGGTGTCGGCCTTGATCTCGCGGGCCGCCAGCTGGCGCGCGGCCTGCTCCAGGATCACGCGGCTTTTCTCTACGGCGGCGAAGCCGGCCTGGCCAGCATCGGCCTGCTCGCCCTTGGCCACCCGCACGGGCAGGACCTGGCAATCGGCCACCGCGAGGATGATGAGGTGCGCGCCCTCCTCGGCCATGCGGATCGCCTCCCGCAGGGCCAGCTCCGCGCAGCCGGTTCCGTCATAGGCCACCAGCACTCTGCTGTACATACGCCACCTCGGCATGCTGACACTCGATGCAGGGAGCTTAGAAAATCTCCGCCCCCCGGGTGTTGACCTGCATCAACGGCGGCAGGGTCGCCGCCAGGGCTGGCGGCAAGCCGTTACCGGTCAGCGCCGCCCGACGAGCCTGCAGCTCATCCGGTTTCTTGATATGGGTCAAAGTGCCTGTAACACTCTGCTAAGATGATTCAACAATCCATCAGCCCCTGCCCAGACGCCGATCATGGAAATCCCCAGCCGCCACAACCTCATCAAGTCGCTACGCCAGACACACTGCTCTGACTGCGCGCTGAACCCGGTCTGCCTGCCGCCCGCCATCGACGAAGGCGAGATCCAGCAGCTGGACGACATCATCAACCGCAACCGGCCGCTGGCCCGCGGCGGCGTCCTGTTCCACGAGGGCCTGGCCTTCGAGGCGGTGTTCGCGGTGCGCTCCGGCGCCATCAAGACCTGCAGCAGCACGCCTTCGGGCGAGGAGCAGGTGACCGGTTTCTACCTGCCGGGCGAGATCGTCGGCCTGGACAGCATCGGCAATCCCAGCGGCAACTACGGCTCCACCGCCATCGCCCTGGAAACCACCGCCGTCTGCGCCCTGCCTTTCGATGCGCTGCAAGAACTCGCGGCCCAGCTACCCAACCTGCAGCACCACCTGTTCCGCCTGATGAGCTCGGAAATCCGCGCCGACCAGCAGGTGATGCAGCTCGTGGGCCGCCGCACCGCCGACGAGCGCATCGCCACTTTCCTGCTGACGCTGTCGGCGCGCTACAAGCGCCGCCACCTCTCCGAAAACCATATCCACCTGCCGATGTCGCGTTCCGACATCGCCAACCACCTGGGTCTGGCCCTGGAAACGGTAAGCCGCATCTTCACCCGCTTCCAGCAGATGGAAGTATTAAAAGTGAACGGCCGCGACGTGGAAATCAGCAACCGCCAGCGCCTGAAGGAAATCGCCAACGGCGACAACGAGGTGGCGAGCTGCCCCACCCACGTCTGAGAGCCCGTTGAAGCAGGGTAGGCTGTTTGTGGTCAGTCGGGATTTATCCCGACCTGCTGGAAAACCGGTGCCTGCGGTCGGGGTGATGGCTTCCGATATCCCGCCACTCTCCCCCGCTCCGCCAGTCCCGCCATGAAAAAGGCCGCGTTCAATGCGGCCTTTTTTATTTTGCACAGGATACTTTCCGGACCCGGCCGGCAAGCCACATCTCAGCTGCCGGAAGCCTGCGGAAACGGTCCTGCCAGAGGCGCCTGCACCTGAAGGCCGGCACACTGGCGACTGATTTCAGCTTCCTCGTCACAGGGCAGCACCAGGACGCGGCAACGCGACTCCGGCCGGTTGAGCGCGCCCTTCCCCGCCCGGTTCGCCTCGAGGTCAATCTCGACGCCCATCCATGCCAGGCGCTCACAAATCTTCTCGCGGATCCGCGGCTGGTGCTCGCCGACGCCGCCGGTGAAAACGAGGGTGTCCAACCCTTCCATGGCGCAGGCGAGGGAAGCCGCCATGCGCGCAGCGCGATAGCAGAAATAGTCGACAGCAAAGCGGGCCGCCTCGCTCCGGCTTTCCAGTAGCTCGCGCATGTCGGCGCTGAGGCCGGACAGGCCAAGCAGGCCGGACTGGTGATAGAGCAGGTCGGTGAGGCGCGACTTGTTCCAGCCCAGGTCGAGCAGGTAAAGCAGGATGCCCGGATCGAGCTGGCCGCTGCGCGTCCCCATCGGCAGTCCGTCGAGGGTACTGAAGCCCATGCTGGTGGCCACGCTCCTGCCCTGCAGCACCGCCGTCATGCTCGCGCCCTGCCCCAGGTGCGCAATCAACACCCTGCCTGCAGCCAGCTCTGGCTGCTGCACCTGCAGCTCGCGCAAGACATGCTGGCAGGAAATGCCATGAAAGCCGTGCGCCATCACGCCCTGGGCCCGCAACTCCGCCGGCAGCGCATAGGTGGTGGCAAGCGCCGGCAGGTGACTGTGGAAGGCCGTGTCAAAGACGGCGATCTGGGGCAGCTCGGGCCAGAGGGCGCGCAAATGCCAGATGATTTCCAGCGCAGGGGGCTGGTGCAGGGGACAGAGCGTTTCCAGGTCTTCGAGTTCGTGCAGCAGCTCGTCCGTGATCCACTCCGGGCCGGTAAAGCGGCCCCCGTGCACCACACGGTGCGCCAGCACGTTCACCACCTGCCCGCGCGTCGCCGCATGGCTCACCACCAGGGCGACAATGTCGGCGACATCCTGGTGCGGCTCAAAGGCCCGCAGCAGGGGCGGCACGTTCCCGCTGCCCCAGGACTTGCCCGACGCGATCTCGACGGTCAGCCGGAACACCGGGATCACCGGCGCATGCTTCTCAAACGCCGCGACCTTGAGCGTGGTCGAGCCCATGTTGAAGGTGAGCAACAGCTCGGCGGGTCTTGCGATGCAGGCGTCCATACGGTCAGCAAATGTCTTGGCGGCGGCCTTACCGGGAGTTGTTTGAATGCCGATCATCGCCAAAGCCTGTCCAGCCCTCCTTGACATGCGTCAGAGTTTGAACGAATTGACATTCGCGCCACAGTCCTGCGTTCTGCAGCAACCCATCGACCTTGACCTGGCGCAAGACAATCCGGCCCTGCTGTGAAACCATTTCCGGAAGCGGCCCTCCGGCCGCCCGGAGCCAGGTTCAGCACCCCAGGGAGTTGTCATGTACCAGAACATTCTTGTCGCCGTGGATGGCAGCCCCGCCTCCCGCCATGCCCTGCTCGAGGCCGCGCGCCTGGCGCCGCCGGGCGCCAGCATTCGCGTCGTGTCAGTGGTCGAGAACCCGATGTGGAGCATTCCGCTGGAGCAGGGCGTGGTTTTTGACGTGGAGCTGATGCACAACGCCCTGCTCAAGTCCGCCCGGGACATCATCGCCGGTGGCCTCGACCTGCTGCAGGCCCAGGGCGTGGAGGCCAGCACCGAGGTGCTGGATCTCTTCGAGCACGATAACAGCCTGCCCGGCGCCATCCTCGATGCGGCGGCCGCCTGGCCGGCGGACGTGATCGTGCTGGGGACCCATGGCCGCCGCGGCATCAAGCGCATGCTCATGGGCAGCGTGGCCGAGGCCGTGCTGCGCGAGGCACGCCTGCCGGTGCTGCTGGTGCACGCGCCCGACGCCGGCTGAGAGAGCCCAGAGCCTGTTTCGGCAGGTCGGGATTTGTCCCGAGACTGACAAGACGCATACTGCCCTGCTGAAATAGCCCCTGAGCTGGCTGAGCAGCAGGGCGGCCGCCCGGCTCCCGGCGCGGCCATGTGACGGCGTCTCCGGCTGACCTGCATCAAACCGGACCGGCGCGCGGCAACTAGAGTAAGCTCATCGCTTTCATAGCTGCCTGGAGAAATCCCTGATGGAACTGCAGTTTCTCGGCGCCGCCGGCACCGTGACCGGCTCCCGTTACCTGCTGCGCCGCGGCACCCACCGCGTGCTCATCGACTGCGGCATGTTCCAGGGGGTCAAGCGCCTGCGCGAGCGCAACCGCGAGGCCTTTCCGGTCGATCCGCGCTCCCTGCACGCCGTCATCCTGACCCACGCCCACCTGGACCATTCCG
Source organism: Moraxellaceae bacterium (assembly GCA_020697295.1). Classification (GTDB taxonomy): domain Bacteria; phylum Pseudomonadota; class Gammaproteobacteria; order Pseudomonadales; family Moraxellaceae; genus UBA2031. The sequence continues at coordinate 13,052 of JAJFBF010000007.1, forward strand.
GCTGGCTGCCCGCGCTCGTGCGCGCCGGCTTCAAGGGCCACGTGTACTGCACGCCCGGCACCCAGGCGCTGGCGGGCATCCTGCTGCGTGATGCCGCCCGCCTGCAGGAGGAAGACGCCAATTACGCCAACCGCAAGGGCTTCAGCAAGCATCATCCGGCCGAGCCGCTGTACACGCTGGAAGATGCCGAGGCCGCCCTGGACCTGCTGCGGCCCATCGACTGGCACCAGCACGTCAATATCGATGGCATGAAGATCACCTTTCACCACGCCGGCCACATCATCGGCGCCTCCTCGGTGCATATCGCCACCGACGGCGGCTGCCTGGTGTTCTCGGGCGACGTCGGCCGCCGCTACGATCCGGTGCTAAACCCGCCCGAGCCCCTCCCCGCCTGCGACTGGCTGGTGACCGAGTCCACCTACGGCGACCGCCTGCACCCCGATGTCGACGCCATGGCGGAACTGGCGGAGTCGGTGACGCGCTGCGCCCAGCGCGGCGGCGTGGTGGTGATGCCGGCCTTCGCGGTCGGGCGCGCGCAGATGCTGCTGTACCTGCTCAACACGCTGAAGCGGCAGGGCCGCATTCCCGACATGCCCATCATCCTGGACAGCCCCATGGCCAGCAAGGCGACGCAGGTGCTGCTGCAGTTCCCCGAGGAGCACCACCTCAGCCCCGAGGAATGCCATGCGCTCGAAAAGGACGTGATCTATATCGATTCGGTGGAGGAGTCGATCGCGCTCAACAGCCGCAGGGGGCCGCATGTGATCGTGTCGGCGAGCGGCATGGCCACCGGCGGACGCGTGCTGCACCATCTCAAGCGGCTGCTGCCGGAACCGCGCAACCAGGTGATCTTCGTCGGCTTCCAGGCCGCCGGCACCCGGGGCGACGCGCTCATCCACGGCTCGCAGTCGGTGAAGATCCACGGCGAGTACATCCCGGTGCACGCGCCGGTGCTGAATATCGATGCCCTCTCCGCGCATGCCGACCAGGCCGAGCTCATGGACTGGCTGGGCACCATGCCGCAGAAGCCGCGCCAGGTCTTCGTCACGCACGGCGAGCCCGCCGCCTCCGATACGCTGCGCCTGCAGATACAGGATCGCCTGGGCTGGCCGGTGATCGTCCCGGAGCCCCTGGAGAAGTTCCAGCTGCAGCGCTGAACCGGGAAGCCCGTCACCCTCGCAGGTGCGGCCGTTCCTTGCGATCGGTCGCCCGGGCCTGCTGCCTGGAACCCGTTTCGGCAGGTGGGGAATTATCCCGACTGAAAAAAACGCAAACTGCCCCACTGAAACAGGCACCTACTGAATTCCAATGCCCCGGGACACTGCCAGTCCATGCGGTGAACCGGGCACTGGTTTTCCGGAGATCAGGGTCGGGCGTCGAGGGCGGCGAGCAGCGGCTCGTCGCGGTGATAGATGTCGGGGCGAAAGGCAATATAGCCGTCGGGGTCGATCTGCGCCGTCCAGTAGCCAAGCAGGATGGGCACGCCGCGCGACAATTCGACCTTGCGCGTTTCACGCGTGCCGATCGCGGCCTGCAGCGCATCCCGGCTCCAGTTCACCGGATCATCGAGCAGCATCACAGCCAGCTCATGCACATTCTCGACACGGATACAGCCGGAACTGGTGGCGCGCTTGCTGGCCGCGAACAATTCCTTGTGCGGCGTGTCATGCAGGTAGACCGAAAAGGGATTATCGAAACGAATCACGATTTCACCGAGCGCACCGTCCGGTCCCGGCTCCTGGCGCAGCCGGATATTGCCGGGGCGCCACCAGTTCACCGCGCGCGGCGACAGCTTCTGCCCGGCGGCATTGTAGGCATGCAGGCGATGGCGGGCGAGATAGCCCCGGTTGCGGCGAACGGCCGGCAGCACATCTTCATTCAGGATGGTCGGCGGCACCACCCACGCCGGACTCAGGGTGAGATAGGTGATGGTGGACTGGAACACCGGCGAGGGGCGGTACTCGCGCCCCACCTGCACGCGCGAATTCCATTTCACCTCGCCATCACGCAGATAGAGGATGCGGTAGCCCGCCAGGTCGACGATGACTGTCTCGCCCTGCAATTCATTCTTGAACCAGCGCACCCGCTCGAGATTGGCGCGCAGCTGGCCAATGCGCGCGTCCACCGGAATGTTGAGCGCGGCGCGCGTGGCGGGACCGACGCTGCCGTCGGCATCGAGATTGGCCTCGCGCTGGAAGCGCTGCACGGCCTGCAAGAGAACCTCGTCGTAGGATTCCGAGGGCGTTTCACCGGCCTGGGCCGCGAGCAGGAGCCCGGCCAGCTCGAGACGCCGGCGCAGCAGCGGCACGCGCGTATCGGTCATGCCGGGCTTGAGGGTGGGGCCCGCCGGCAGCTCGGGCCAGCCGCCCGCCGCGGCAATGCGGCGCAGCTGGGCCAGCGCGATGCGCAGGCGATCGTAGTAAACCCAGGCCGGACGGGCCCGATCGAAAATATCCTCGACGCGGTTCTCCGCCACCGCCGTCTCCACCAGGCGCAAGGCCTCTGCCGGCTCCAGGCTGCGCGACGGAAAATTCCAGTGCGCATCCAGTTGTGCCGGATCGACCTTGCCGCGGTACAGGTGGAGCAGCGCCAACAGAAAGGCGCGCGTGGCCACAATCTCGCGCTCGACAATGCGCTCGGGCGTGGCGGCCGGGGACAGCTGGCGCAACTGCCCCAGGGCATAGTCAGCGGGGGTCAGGCCATCGCCCTCCATGCCCTCAAGGGCGCGCTGCAGGGCCTGGTAGCGCTGCGCATCCCAGGCCGGGGCCCACTCCCGGCCAGCATAAAACGTCGCGACGGCGCGCTGCAGGGAAGCGCTGCTGAGGGCTATCGGCCCGGGCCTGTCCAGCTCGGGCGCGAGCCGCGCCTGCAGACCGCTTGATACGGTAGTGGCGGTCGCGAGCGCCGACAGACAGAGCAGGAGCAAGGCGATCAGTACACGATGGCAAAGCGGCGCAATAAAAGTCACAGGTTCAGTGGTTACCTTCATCATTCAACAAGTGGCCCTTGAAAAGGCCGGGCTCCGGCATCAGATAGTGTGGAGAGCGTCACCGGGCGAGGGCCGGGGCTTGCCGGCCTTGTGGCAAGCCGGACCGGCGAACGGGCCGTGGCAGTGACGCCTGTCACAATCACAGGGCTGACAGCCCCCTGAGCCAGTGCTACCGTCGCGCCATCGCTCCAGCCCCCCGGCACCGCACGGGATGGCGCGGCGCCAAAAGACCCGCCGGCTGGCCAGCTCCGGTCGAAAAAGCACAACGGTTATTGCGCACCGCCTGCGGCCAGGAAGGCTGACACCAGTGGCCTGTATTCTACCCGCCCATCCGGCATCACAGCGGAGATTCTCGACGATGTTGCGTTCCCTTTTCTTGCTGGCCGGCCTTGTCGCCTCGCCCCTCGCAGCCGCCGTGGCGCCTGCGCCGGTGGCCGCGGCGGTCAGCCTGGAGACGGCGCCAGTTGTCGCCCCCATTCGCCTGGCGCAATTGCAGGCCGCCGCCCCTGACGCCAACCCTGTCGTCCTTGGCCATGCCCTGCAGGCCCTGCAATGCGCCACCGGCAACGGCATGGGTGATTCGCAGCGACTCGCCGTGATCGACTACTCCCTGCCCTCCTCCACGCCGCGCCTGTGGATCTTCGACCTGGCCAGCAATCGCCTGCTCTTCCGTGAACTGGTCGCTCACGGCCGTAACACCGGCGACAACCTCGCCACGCATTTTTCCAACGAGCTCGACAGCCGCACCTCCAGCATCGGCCTTTTCCGCACCCGCGACACCTACCAGGGCAGCAACGGCTACTCGCTGCGCATGGAAGGCCTTGAGCCCGGCTTCAACGATCGCGCCGAAGCGCGGGCCATCGTCATGCATGGCGCCCCCTACGTGAACGACGAGCAGATCCGGAAATTCGGCCGTATTGGCCGGAGCTGGGGCTGCCCGGCGGTGCGCCTGGGTGTTGCAAAGCAGATCATCGATGTGATGAAAGGCGGCCAGTTCGTGTTTTCCTTTTATCCCGACAACAAGTGGCTGTCCTCCTCGCGCTACCTCAACTGCGCGCAGCGCACTGCCAGCCGATAAACCGGCCGCCCTCGGCAAAGAGCCTGTCCGTAAAGTACTCACATCGTTATGCCCTGGCGCCAACCGCCGCCGCCCCCTGACTCCGGGTACAGCCATAAATCCATCGGCTTTCCCGTTTCGTCCATGAAAAAGGCAGCCCCCGGGCTGCCTTTTTTGCATCCACCGCCTCAAACGTAGCGCCTCACTGCACCAGCTTGGGCGGAAGCGTGGTGCCCAGGAAGGGGCCGCCACCGCTGCCATCGATATGGCAGCCCAGCGTCATCTGCACCTCGACATATTTCTCGCTGCCGCCCACGGCGTTCAGGATACGCACGCAAGCAAAGGCGGTCACCGGCGTGCGCGAATGCGTATCCACGTCATTGGTCTCGATCACCGGCACCGTCACGAATTCACAAGTCCTGTCACCGGCGGCGCTGCAGTCATTGGTCGTGCCATAGACCGTGTTCTTCACGCCCGGCTGGAGCCAGGTCGGGTCGTTGAGCGAGATCGCCTCCGGATTGCCATTGCTGATGAGGTCGCGAATGGTGGGCACATCGTTCTTGTCATCGAGGAAGGTGGTCCACTGCCCCGACTCGCAGCCGGCATAGTGATAGGTCGAGCCAATGCGGAAAACATAAGGACTGCCCGTCACCGGATCATTCCTGGGATTCCCGGCGGTGTAATCCCAGAAGTTCTGGAACAGGCAATTGGTGATGGCGACCGGAAACAGTCCGCCCGGATAGCTGGTGCCGGGCGGCACGACGACGGCCGTAGCGGTGGCGGCCACCGGCAGCGTGGCGGCGCCCACGAAATCCCCGAAAAACAGGGAGACCGGACCGCCATTGTTACCCATGGCGCGCCTGACCGTGACGCGGAGCGCCGGATAATCATTTTCACCCGGCGTCATCGGCAGCGGCTGGAAACCGGCTTCCGTGCTCCAGTAGCCGGACTGCACGACACCGTTGGCCAGGGTCGCCTGCATGGTCGGGTTCAGCGGAATCGCAGCGGCGGCCCTGGTCTCGGCAGTCGTGAAATCAGGAGTGGCGCTGGTGCCATCAAAAAAGTGGCCGGCCCCCGCCAGCACGGCGGCGTCGGCGTCATTCTGCAGCTCGTTGCGCACCACAAAAAGATGATAGGAGTCCACCGCCAACGCGGCGAAGCCCAGGATAAGGACCAGAAAGAAGGCCACCATGAGGGCGACCGCACCGTTCTGGGATCTCCGGCCGGGCCGACGTACTGCCGTCATGTTCATGCGCAAGTACTCCCGCCTATTCGAACTTCATGGTTGTGCTGGCATCAAGATCAAGCGGCCCCGACATGGACGTCAGCAACTGCCCGAGGCCAAGCCCGGAATAGGAGTAGTTGATCCTGACCGTCAGCAACTGCTGCTCAAAGTCAGGCGAGTCCGCCCGCGTCACCGTCACGACCGGCGCCACATCGTCCTGGAAAGTAATCAGGCCCTGGCAGTTGTTGGTGGCGATGCCGATGATGGCCTCGTCGGTGAGCGTGGTGTTCGGGCCGACATAGACGATACCCGAGCGTGCCGCCTCGCGGCTGGCATTGGTCAGGATGGCCTTGTTGAAAAGCGCCACGCTGAATTCGATGATGCCGAAAAAAACGATGAGCAGGACAGGCAGGACAAAAGCGAATTCGATCACCGCCGTGCCGCTTGCAGAGACAGGATTGCGCCGCATAAACCACCTTCCTCGCACCGGCAGGCCTGCCGGAATTGCTGCTGTTGACTCACCTCCCGCTGGTGGCGGGAGCAATGCGGGTGGCGAATCGCGGGGCCGCCCCTGCGGGCGCCCCGGTCTCCGCCGGCGCAACCGGGAATTACGGAGCCGGTGCCGCCACAGGCGCTGCCACGGCAGCTGCGGCCGGCGCGGCGGTCGGAGCCGGCACTTTTTCCAGCTTCTGGATGCGCTTGTGCAAAGTCAGCACCTCGACCTGGGTCAGCACTGCAAGCTGGTGCACGCGCACCATGGACACGATGCCCACAGACAGCGCCAGAAGGGCGAGCACGAAGGTGACCGCAATCCACAGGCCGTGACGTTCGGTTTCGATAATGTGATTGGACATGAGTGACACCTCTTGTTGGTTATGAAGCCAGGAAAAATAATCGCCGCCGCGCACCTACTGGCGGAACATCGGCAGCAGCACGCGGTGGATGCTGAGCACGGCCGGCCCCAGCAGCACCACCAGCAGCGCCGGAAACACACAGAAAATCAGTGGAAACAGCATCTTGGTCGGGATCTTGGCGGCCGCCTCCTCCGCCCGCAGGCGGCGCTTGCTGCGCAGTGACTCGGACTGCACGCGCAAGGAATCGGCAATACTGGTCCCGAAGCGGTCGGCCTGGATCAGCATGGCCACCAGGGCGTCGATCTCCTCGATGCCGCTGCGCAGCGCCAGGTTGCGCAAGGCCTGCTCGCGCGAGGCGCCGGCCCGCAACTCCAGGGTCACGAGGTGAAGCTCGTCAGCGAGCGCCGGACTATTGATGCGCACCTCTTCGCCGGCCCGGGCGATCACCGCATCCAGCGACAGGCCCGCCTCGATGCAGACGATCATGAGATCGAGGGCATCGGGGAAGTTCTCGAACAGGTCGCGCTGGCGCAGCTTGATCAGGTGGGCGAGCACGATGGTGGGCAGGTAATAGCCGAGGGCGGCGGCGGCGGTAATGCCCAGCAGCACCAGCTGCGAATTCGCCGCACCATGCCAGAGACCGAGATAGCTGAGAAAGAGGGCCGGCAGCATGAAGGTCAGGATGGTCTTGGCGGCAAAGTACAGGGCCGGGGCCGAGGCATTGCGCAGACCGGCATTCATGAAGCGGGTGCGCAGGTGCGAGCGCTCCCAGCCGCCCTTGGGCAGGGCCAGCTTGCCGATGGGGCCCGCCATGGCCAGCACGCGCTCGTGCCACTGCGCCTCGGAGGCCAGCTCATCGCTGCCGGCCTCGTCGGAGAGCCGCTTCAGGCGCAGCTCCAGCGGGGTGTGCACGAAGAACTGCAGGATCAGCCACACCGATACCGACACGGCCACGAAGAAGACCACAAAGAAGGACAGCGCATAAATATTGGTCATGAGAGCGTCCTCAAACCCGGATCTTGGTCAGGCGCCAGAGCCAGATGGCGCCGAACAGCATCAACACGAGGGAAGTGGCCAGCAGCTGGCGGCCCGTCGGATCCAGGAACAGGATGCTCATGAAGCCGGGATTGACGGCATTGAGCAGGCCGGCCAGCGCAAAGGGCAGGATGCCGAGGATCCAGGCGGAGAGCTTGCCCTCCGCCGACAGCACGCGGATGGTGCCCCGCAGCTTCATGCGCTCGCGCATCAGGTGGCTCAGGTTGTCGAGCAGCTCGGCGAGGTTGCCGCCGGTCTCACGATGGATGAGCACGGCAATGACGAAGTAGCGCAGGTCGGTGCTGGGCACGCGGGTGGCGAGGTTCGTCAGGGCGGCATCCAGGGGCACGCCGAAATTGATCTCGTCGAAGGTGATGCGGAATTCACCGGCCACCGGCTCCGGCGACTCCGTGGCCACCATCTGCAAGGCGCCCTGGAAGGCATGGCCGGCGCGCAAGGCACGGCCGATAAGGTCCAGCGCGTCGGGGAGCTGGCTGTCGATCTTGTCAATCCGCTTCTGGCGCTGGTTGATCACAATCAGCCAGGGCAGGCCGCCCACCGCCAGCGCCCCCGCCAGGGCAAGGGAAAGGCCCAGGTTCAGCGACAGCAGCAGGACCAGGGCCAGGCCAAAGGCCGCAAGCGTCAGGCCCAGCAGCGTCGCCACCGACAGGCCAATCCCCGACTGCACCAGCAAGCGGTCGAGCACATGGATGCGCGGCACCGCCAGCAGCAGGCTGTCCAGCCAGCCAAAATCGCTCAGGGCGCGGCGCCTGCTCAGCTTGCGCGCAACATCGGGGGCATGGCCACCGGCGGACAGCGTTTCCAGGCGCCGGGCGATACTGCGCGCCTGTGCGCCCCGCCGGGCATTCCAGGCCAGGTACAGGCCCTCCATCAGGAGGACCACCGCCAAAACGCCCAGGACGATGAAGAGGTAATAGGTGCCGATCATGACATCACCTCAGGAGTAGGCCTTGGACGGGTCGAAGAGGGATTCGTCCAGTTCGACGCCGCGCGTGTGCAGGCGCTGGATGAACTTGGGACGAATGCCCGTGGCGCGGAAGAAGCCCTGCACCTCGCCTTTCTCGGTGACCCCGGTCTGCTCGTAGGTAAAGATTTCCTGCATGGACACGATGTCGCCTTCCATGCCGGTCACTTCCTGGATGCTGGTGATGCGACGATGGCCGTCGGAAAGACGGGAGATCTGCACCACCACGGAAATCGCGGAGCTCACCTGCTGGCGCATGAAGCGCGTGGGCAGGTTGAGACCGGCCATGCTCACCATGTTCTCCAGTCGCGTCAGCGCGTCCCGCGGCGTGTTGGCGTGGATGGTGGTGAGGGAGCCTTCGTGGCCGGTGTTCATGGCCTGCAGCATGTCCAGGGCTTCGGCGCCACGGACTTCGCCGATGACGATACGATCGGGGCGCATGCGCAGGCTGTTGCGCACCAGCGCGCGCTGCGTCACCTCGCCCTTGCCCTCGATATTGGGCGGACGCGTTTCCAGGCGCACCACGTGCGGCTGCTGCATCTGCAACTCGGCGGCATCCTCGATGGTGACGATGCGCTCGCTATCGGGAATGCCGGCCGACATGGCGTTGAGCAAGGTGGTCTTGCCGGAGCCGGTACCGCCGGAGATCAGCATGTTGACCTTGGCCCTGACCAAGCCCTGCAGCACGGCGGCCATGGGCTCGGTCAGGCTCTTGTAGCCCAGCAGGTCCTTCATGGTCAGCGGCGTCACCGAGAAGCGGCGAATGGAGAGGATGGGGCCGTCGATCGCCAGCGGCGGGATGATGGCGTTGACGCGCGAGCCGTCGGGCAGGCGCGCGTCCACCATGGGGCTGGACTCGTCCACGCGACGACCGATGCGCGACACGATCTTGTCGATGATCTTGAGCAGGTGCGCGTTGTCGGTGAAGCGGATCTCGGTCCGCTCCAGCTTGCCGCGGCGCTCGACATAGACGCTGTCGGCGGTATTGACCAGGATGTCGGAGATCGTCGGATCGGCGAGCAGCGGCTCCAGCGGGCCCAGGCCCAACACCTCGTTCTGGATGTCGCTGACCAGCTGGCGGCGCTCCGCCTCGTTGACGAGGGCATGCTCCTTCTGCAGCAGCCCTTGCACCAGCACGCGGATCTCGTCGCGCAGGCGCTCGCCGGACATGCTTTCCATGGCGGCGAGGTCGGCGTTCTCCAGCAACTGCCGGTGCAGGCGGTTCTTCAGCTCGAGATAGGCCGGGTCATTGCGGTTTTCGCCGCCCGCCTCGTCGCGGGCGCTGGCGGGGGTAAACTGGTCACGAAGCGACATGCTTGCGTCTCCGTAGAAAATCAGTGATGCAGCAGGCGTCGCAGCCAGCTGTCATTGTGGGGCGTGGTGCCGGCCAGTTCATCGGCCATGGCGTTGACGGCCTGGACGACCGGATGATGGGCGCTCTCCAGGACCGCCAGCGGCACCCCCTGGTTAATGGACGCCACCACCGCATGGTAACTATTGGGCACTGTGCGCCAGACCGTGATGCCAAGGCTCTTCTCAACCTCCTCGACCCCCACCTGCTCGCCCTTGTGCAGCCGGTTGAGCACGGGCCGGACACGGTCGCTGGCATAGCCCAGGGCCGCGAACAGCTTGAGCAGGCGCGCGCCATCGCGCAGGAACGAGAGATTCTGCTGCAGCACCGGAAAGATCAGGTCGGCATTGTCGAGTGCGGCCACGCTCACGGCATCGAGCGCACGGTTCACATCCAGCAGCACGAAGTCGTAATGCAGGATGGCGGCCTTGAGGATGCGCGCCAGGTGCTCGGGCTTGACCTGTGCGGCCTTCTCGGGGTCGTCCGGCGAGGCGAGCACACTGAAGTTCGGGTGCACCAGCGTCGCGCTGCCGGCCAGGAAGGACGGATCCAGGCGATGGATCTGCTGGCAGACATCCGCCAGCGTGAATTCGGGCTGCTTGTCGCTGACAAAGAAGGCGGCATCGCCCAGTTGCAGGTTAAGGTCGATCAGCAGCACCTTCTTGTCGAGGCGGCTGCTGAGCGCATAGCCCAGGGACGTCGCCAGGAAAGTGGCGCCGCTCGCCCCCTTGGTCGGCAGGAAGGCCAGCACCCGCCCCTTGTCATGCTGGCTGCCGCGCACCAGGTGCTGCTCGGCGCGGGCCACCAGGCGGACCACCTCGGCCGTGCCGGGCGCCAGCACCTCGCGCACGCCGGCGCGCATGGCGAGACGCAGGAATTCCGGCGACTGGTTTTCCGAGATCACCGCGGTAATGAGTTGCGGCGCGGTCACCGCCAGGCGTTCCAGCTGCGGCCAGATGCCCGGGTCCGAGGCCCGGGTCTCGACCAGCAGCAACTCCGGGGCCTCCCTGACCAGCTCGGCCGGATCGGCCAGCAACGCCAGGGGACCGCCGCTGACCTCGTGGCGGCCGGCCTTGTCGGCCAGCGCCGTCCGGAGTTCCTCCAGATGGGCAGGTTCAGCGGACAACAGGAGAATTTTCAAGGGTGCATCCTCATCTTGCCGGCCCGGGGAGCCGAGCAACGATTACTTCGTGCCAACGCCGATCTTGAAGACATTGGTCGGCGCCTGGGGCTTGCCATAGGCGTTGTGGTAGCGATCCTGGGCCGCATTGCTGACCTGTCCGTCCACCGTGGCGGCCGGCTGCCCGCTTGGGGCGTCCGGATTCGCGACCTGGCTCTGCTGCGCCGCGAGCGTGGCCTCGCCAAAGTGCTTGCTCAGGTAGGGCGTGGTGCAGCCACTCGTGCTCAGCAGGAGGGCGGTCATGAGCATCAGCTTCTTCATTTTGTTTCTCCTGCCGGCTTGGCGGTCGTATCCGCTTTCTCTTCGGCCTTCTTGTCCTTCTTCTTGTCGTCATCCCAGAAGTGGAACCCTTCCATCCGGCCGTTCAGCATGAAATTGAACTGGTTGGGGGCCTTGAAGTTATCGGTAGGCAACTTCACCGGCGCCGCCACCGGGCGCACCAGGCGCGGTGTCACCACGAACAGCAGCTCGGTCTTCTCCGACTGGTACACGCTATGGCGGAACAGGGCGCCCACCAGGGGAATGTCGCCCAGCAGGGGCACGCGCTTGACGGTCTCGACCACGTTGTTCTTGAGCAGGCCGGCGATGGCGAAGCTCTCGCCGTCACGCAGCTGCACTGTCGTCGAGGCGCGGCGCGTGGTGATGGACGGGAACACGCTGGTGATGCCGCCCACGCTGAAGGCGGAGCCGTCCTTTGCCAGTTCGGAGACTTCGGGAGTCACCTGCAGGTCCACCAGGCCGTTGCTGAGCACGGTCGGCGTAAAGCGCAGGCCGACGCCATATTCCTTTTCTTCCAGGGTGACTGTGCCGTTCTGGTCGCGCCCGGTGGGGATGTAGATCTTGCCGCCGGAAAGAAAGCTGCCTTCCTGGCCACTGATGGCCACGATGGTCGGCTCGGCCAGGATCTTGACCAGATCGTCTTTTTTCTGGGCGTCGATGTTCAGCTCGGAGCCATTGGTCTTGAGCGCGCTGATCAGCGTGTTGTCACCGGCCCCGGAGCCGGAGAGCAGATTGCTCACGATGCCGTAGGTCCAGCTGCCGTTCGCCGTCGTGCCCTTCAGCTCAGCGCCCAGCCGGTTGAGCAGGCTCTTGGAAACCTCGGCAATCTTCACTTCCAGCATCACCTGCTGGGCGCCGCTCACCTGCAACAGGTTGATGACGCGGTTGGCGCCCAGGCTGGAGGTCTGCTGATTCTCGGGCGTCTCGAAACCGGTGCTGCCGCCATCCCGGCTGCGCACACGGACGGTGGTGCCGCTTTCATTCTCGGGCGCTTCATAGACCTTGGCGTCACCGATCAGCTCCTGGTCCAGGCTGCGCACATAGGCTTCGGCCATGGCCACGATCTGCTTGACCGTGGGCGCATCGGCGACCGTGCCGCTCAGCACCAGCGAATCCGCCACTGCGGTGACCGATACGCCCTTCTCGGCGGGCAGCAGGCGCATGATCTCGGTCTGCAGGCCGGAGCCGTCCAGGCCGACGGTGACCGGAACCCGGTAGCGTTTGCGGTTGGCGCCCCAGATCAGCACTTCGCTGACGCCCACCTTCTTGCCGCGCAGGAAAAGCTCGCCGCTGCGGGTTTCCTGGAACACATCGATCAGTGTGCGGTTGCCGGGGAAGACCTTGTTGACGGCGCCGATACCGGACAGGTCCAGCGGCACCGACTGGCCCACCGTCATGGTGATGGGCGCGTAGTTCAGGGTCTCGGCCACCAGGGAGCCATTCGCGGTCTCCTGGGCCAGTCCCACGCTGGCCGTCAGGGGACTGACGGTCGTCGCGGCCACGAAGAGCGCGGCCACCAGTTTTTTACGGAACGGGATGCTTCTCATGTTCTGGCTCACAATCGCTTCCTCGGGTTATTCGCTGACCTGCACGCCGTCGATATAGCTCGGCCGCTTGGCTTCCTGGACAGGGGGTTTGGCGTCGGCCGCCTTTTTCACCGCCGGCCGCGGGCGCACCGGGGCCAGGACTTTCTTCACCGGCGCGGGCGCCAGCTTCTCGAGCGGCACCGGAATTGGCTGACCCACCGATGCCGGGGCCATGGCCGGGGCGCCGCCACCGGAGAGATCGGACAGCTTGGCGCCACGGGTCAGCGCGGGGGCGGTATCCACCTGGTTGCGCAGCACCAGCGACAAGGAACCGATGCCGCGGGCAAGATCGAGCTTCTCGGCATCCTGCGGCGTGACCTGCAAGGTCACGGCGTTCACGACCTTGGGCTTGGTCTCGTCGCGATTGGCCTCTTGGGCCACCGCCAGCACCAGGATGCGTTCCAGCACGATGCGGGAGAACGGACGGTCCTGGTCGTCCTCGGCGTGCACGAGCACGTCGACGTAATTGCCCGGCAGCGCGAAGCCGGCCACGCCAACCACCTCGTTGACCTTCACGCTGATGGCGCGGGTGCCGGGGGCAATCAGCGCCGAGAGGCCACCCTTGCTGCCGGGGGCGGCAAGCTTGCCTTCCACCACCGGCTCGCCGGCCAGGATGGTGGTATTGGCCACGCGACCGGGCAGCAGGTTCTCGTTATGGAAGACGCCATTGGGCTGGCTGGACGCGGGCCAGCGCACCACCTTCAGCATGTCGGCCTCGATGCGCGAGCCCAGGGCCACGTCGCGGGCGGCCACGACAACGTCGGTGGTCGACACGCGGGTCCGCTCGTTCATCAGGCGGACCGCCATCGTGACCGCCAGGACACCGACCAGGAGTGACAGGGCCAGCATGGCCAGCGCTCTCGTGTTTTTCATGTTCGTCCCATAAGGCAAATTGAATTCTGTTGGCGATCCGGCATGACACTCATGCCCCCGCCTGCCACCACCACGCCAGGCTCCCCGCCAGGATGGCGACCCCGTAGGGCAGCCGTCCCGCCGAAGCCGGCGCTGCCTGCGCGGACACTGCGGAAGGCATCAGGCAAGACACCGTCATCACCTGCACATTCCGGAGGGCCTGCCGCAGACGGCCTCCGCCCACCGCCACCACCAGGGCGAGCACGCCGCCGGCGATAAGGGTGTAAAGACCGATGAGCGCGGCGCCGGCGGGGCCGGTAAACGCCCCCGCCATCGCCAGCAGCTTCACATCCCCTGCGCCCATTGCGCCGAGCGCATAAAGAGGCATCAGGATCAACAAACCGACCAGCCAGCCCGCCAGGCTCCAGGCCAGGCCCTGCCCCTCGGGCAGGATCACTGACAGGCCAGCGCCGAGCACGGCGCCACCCAACGTCAGGGCATTGGCAATCCGGAAGTGGCGGACGTCCTGCAGGGCCGCAAGGACCAGCAGCACCAGCAGCACCAGCAGCACGCCGGGAATCATCATCGTCATCGCCAGGCAGCCCTCCCGTTTCCGGTCAGGCTTCCCCCGCGGATACTCCGCAACGGGAGCATCCGCAGGAGCCAGACCTTATTCAGAAGCCGGGACGGCGCCCTTGAGGGCTTCGGAGATGGCGCTGAACACGGCATTGAGGTCGGTACCCACGACGCCGAGGATGGTGACGATGGTCACCGCGATCAGGGCGGCGATGAGCGCGTACTCGATGGCGGTGACGCCCTCTTCGCGCTGGATGAACTTCTTGGTGGAAAGCATGAGGCTCTTCATGGTGTTTCTCCTTGGTCTGAAAATCATCAGGGGGGTCCGGGTGATGCGGAGACCTCCATCCGGGCCGGTCAGAGCCGGATGGAGGGGAAGGCCCCGCCTACCGGAACAAGCTGGCCAGCCCGGATTCCGGAAGCTCGACAGTGAGTACCTGGCGGGCGCCGGAGGCGGCGTCCGCGTCTCTCATTCGTCCATAGTAGGGATTACAGAGCTCACCTTATTGATACGGATCAAATGTTGATCCTTAACAATTAAAGCAAGTCAATATCCACTTAAGAGGTAGGGAGATTCCCGGCTCCCCGGTGCAAAAAGGCAGCAGGCCGCTCGCCCAGGGCGGAAAAGACCGGGCGGGAGGCGGCACAAAGGTGCGGCGAAAGCCGGGGAAAGAGGGGGAATCCCTGGAGCGTCGGAGGGGGCGGCCGGAAGCAGAGGGCCGGGCGGGCTGCCCTGAGTCCTGAGCCAGAAGCCAGGAGTGGGGGAAGTCCCTGCCCCCGGCGAGGCCGAAGAACGCCCGGAAACGACGCCGCCCGGCACAGCAGGGCTGTCCGGGCGGCGGGATCAAGCGATCAGGTGAAGGGCCGCGAGCGCGGCGAACGCTTACTCGTCCTTGAGGGCGCACTCGTAATTCTGCGGCTCCGCCTTGCAGCGGATGCGTTTCAGGACCTTCATCATCTGCGGGTCGTAAGTGCCGTCCTGGGTCATCATCAGGCGAGCCTCCCGCAGCATGCGCTGGTACTTGTCCTTTTCGACAGGCGTCAGGTCCAGCCAGTATTTTTCCTCGATCTCCTTTTCGCTCTTGGCGACAAAGCTGAAGGCCTCTTCCACGCTGTTATAGGCAAACTGGCGCATCAGTTCGACGCGGGCATCCAGGTCCGGCACCTGCTTTGCCAGGCGCTCACGGTTGATGATGATGCTGCCGGAGATCATCACCACCGGGAAGCGGAAGATCGCCCCCTTGGTGCCGAGGCCGCGGTACAACTCCAGCGGCTTAAACACAATTGCCGGCGCCACCACGATATCCACCTGGCCGTTGTTGAACTTGCCGGCGAAATTGGAAATATCGGACGCCACCGGCTGCGCGCCCAGCTGCTGCACGAGCTTGGCCTGGGACTTGTCCCACTCCAGCACCGCCACCTTCTTGCCGGCGGCCTTTTCGATGGAGTTGATGCTGCGGTCGTTCACAAAGACATAGGCGGCGCCGAGCGGAATGGCGGCCACGACCTGGTAGGGGCCGGTAATGGTCAACGGCACGATGGCGGGGCTCGACAACGTGCGCAGCAAGGAGCGCATTTCCTGATAAGTACGGATGCCGCCGATGGCATCCATGCTGCCCATGAACTTGTTGAACTGGCGCGCGCGCAGCGAAGTCAGCACCACGCCATCGCACTGGCCGGCCTTGAAGTCCTCGGCGGCAATGCGTTCGTCGGTGTAGACCTTGATGGTCGTGTAGATATTCCACTTGCGCGCGGTCAAGGCCAGGTCATTGGCGCGGCTCGAGGCATCGCCCTTGGTGCCCACCGGGTCGTACACGCAAAACGACATGTTGAGGGGCTTTTCAAATGCGCCGACATCGGCGGCGGCTGCCACCTCGACCGCGAAGGCCGATACGGCCAGGCCCATGGCCAGGACGGTGCGCGGCAGGAATCGCTTGCTCAGTATCATGATGAGTATCCGCAGAGTTGATTTTTGTTATAACGGGCGATCGGCGCAGATGGACAGCCGGCGCACAATCATAAACCAGGCGCGAGGCTGGCCATTGGCTGTCCTGACATTACCAGGGGTCAATCCGGCATGACGAAGGGTCCCGCCATGGCAGGCGGGCAACCGGCCGCCGCTGCCCGGCGGAAGCGGCGGCCGGCAGTGGCTTACTGCCCGCGCAGTTCGCGGTGCAGGATCTTGCCGACCGGCGTCTTGGGCAGGTCGTCGCGGAACACGATGTGCCGGGGCACCTTGTAGCCGGTAAGGTGGGCTCGCAGGTGCTCGAGCAGGACGTCCTCGGAGAGGGCCGGGTCCTTCTTCACCACGAACAGCTTCACGACTTCGCCGGACTTCTCGCAGGGCACGCCGATGGCGGCGCTTTCCAGCACCCCGTCGTGCTTGGCGGCCACATCCTCGATCTCGTTCGGATACACATTGAAGCCGGACACCAGGATCATGTTCTTCTTGCGGTCGACAATGCGCATATAGCCGTCGGGATCAATGATCGCGACGTCGCCGGTCTTGAGCCAGCCCTCGGCGTCGATGATCTCCTCGGTGGCTTCCGGACGCTGCCAGTAGCCCTTCATCACCTGCGGGCCCTTCACGCAAAGCTCGCCCGGGTGACCCGGCGCCAGTTCCTTGCCGTCATCGTCGATGACCTTGACCAGGGTATTGGGCAGCGGCATGCCGATGGTGCCGATACGGATGGCGGAGAGCGGGTTCACCGACACCACGGGCGAGGTCTCGGTCATGCCAAAGCCTTCGCAAATGGCGCAGCCGGTCAGCTTTTCCCAATCCTCGGCGACCTTGACCTGCGTGGCCATGCCGCCGGCCATGGTGCGCTTGAGACCGGAGAAATCGAGCTGGCGGAAGGCGGGGTTCTGCATCAGCGCCACGAACAGCGTGTTGAGGCCGGCAAAACCGGTGAACTTCCACTTCGCCAGCTCCTTGACGAAGCCGGGGATGTCGCGCGGGTTGGTGATCAGCACGGAATGGCCGCCCTGGTCCATCATGCCCAGGCAGCACACCACGAAGGCGAAGATGTGGTACATCGGCAGCGGCACGATGGTGACTTCCTTGCCCGGCTCGAAGCCGGTCAGGGTCGCGCGCATCTGCAACAGGTTGGCCACCAGGTTGGCGTGGGTCAGCATAGCGCCCTTGGCCACGCCGGTGGTGCCGCCGGTGTACTGCAGCACGGCGATGTCGCCGGCCACGGGCCTGGCGTCCTTGACCTGGTGCTTCGCGCCGCGGCTCATCACCGCAGTGTAGGGAATGGCGTTGGGCAGGCTGTAGGCCGGCACCAGCTTCTTGACCTTCTTCACCACAAAATTGGTGATCACGCGCTTGAGGCCCGGGAGCTGGTCACCGAGTTCGGTGACGATGACGGTCTTGATGCCGGTCTGCGGCAGCACCTTCTCCACCTTGTCGCAGAAGTTGGAGACGACCAGCAGCGCCTTGGCGCCGGAGTCGTTGAACTGGTGCAGCATCTCGCGCTCGGTGTAGAGCGGATTGGTATTGACGATGATGAGGCCGGCGCGCATGGCGCCGAACACCGCCACCGGGTATTGCAGGATATTGGGCATCTGCAGGGCGATGCGGTCGCCCGGCTTGAGATCGGTCTCGTTCTGGACCCAGGCGGCGAAGGCGGCGGTCAGTCGGTCGAGTTCCCGGTAGGTCAGCGTGCGCCCCATGCAGGAGACGGCAGGCAGGTCGGCGTATTTCCGGCAGGCCTCGAGGAAGACCTCGTTGACCGAACCGTAGGCGGCGGTGTCGATCTCGAAGGGCACATCGGCCGGGTATTTGTCTTTCCAGAAATCCGCTTGCATGGAGGTACTCCTTGGGGAGGGTCGGGGCCGGTCTTCTCAGGCAGGGGATTGTGCCAAAAAGACCGCTGTCTCCGGCAGCCCTGCCGGAGGTATTTGTTGTCATTACCGCTGTGCGGCAGCCGCCTCCCGCCACAAGGACGGGAGGCGCCCCCGGGCGCCAGCCCGGGTGGAAAATCAGGAGTCGCCCGGCCGGCGGGACCGGAACCGGACGCCAGCCGGACCCGTGTCGCCGGGGCCGCGCGCCAGCCTCCTCAGGCCGTCGTCCGGGCGCCTCCCAGCAACCAGCGCTGCACCTGCTCGCGCAGGCCGGCATCCGCCGGCAACGCCAGCACGCAGGTATCGGCCGGCGCCGCTGTGAGGATTACCGTGAATTGCATCAGTTCATCGCGCCGGAAGGCATGGATCTCCAGGCGATCACCTGGGGCCTGGCTGCCGAGCAGCTTGTCCAGGCCCGCCCCGGTCACGCGCAGGCCATTGACCGCGATCACGACATCGCCGGCCGACAGGCCAGCCTGGCTGGCGGGACCGCCACTGAAAACATGAACCAGGCTGGCGCCGCCCTCCCCGCCCCCGGTCTTCGCGCCCAGCCAGGCGCGCGGACGGCCTTCGCCACTGCCCGCCTTGCCGCCGGCATCGGCAGCGCCCTCGGCCGGGCGCAACAGCCATTCGAGGCCACGCGACACCAGGAGTTCCGCCAGGGGCAATTCGCCGGTGCCCTGCAGGGCATTGGTCCAGAAGTCCGTGAGGGGATCGCCGCACAGCTCGGTGGCCAGGCGCGGGATCTCGTCCTCTCCAACCCCGCGGCCCGCCTGGCCAAACTCGGTCCAGAGGCGGCGCATCAGGGTATCCAGACTGACCCGGTCGCCGCTCCTGGCGCGCAGGAGCAGGTCAAGGCAGAGGCCGACCAGGGCGCCCTTGACGTAATAGCTGACGATGGCGTTGGGCGAGTTCTCGTCCTGCTTGTAGTACTTGGTCCAGGCCTCGAGGCTGGACTCGGCCACGCTCTGGCGCAGGCGGCCGGGCGTGCGCAGGTGGCGAGTCACCTGCTGGGACAGAAGCTCCAGGTAGGCCTGCGGCGTGATCACCCCTGCACGGACCAGAAAGAGGTCGTCGTAGTAGCTGGTGAACCCCTCGAAGGCCCACAACAGCGGGGTCAGGGTCTCGGTGGTCAGGTCATAGGGCAGGAACACGGCCGGCTTGATGCGCTTGACGTTCCAGCTGTGGAAATACTCATGGCTGCAAAGCCCGAGAAACGTGCGATAGCGCTCGCCAGGCGCTTCCGGCTCGGTAGCCAGCGGCAGGTCGTCGCGCGAGCACAGCAGGGCCGTGGAGGCGCGATGCTCGAGCCCGCCGTAGCCGGCGCCCACGGCGGTGACCAGGAACACGTAGCGGTCAAAGGGCGCCGGCTCGCCAAAGAAGCGGATCTGGGCGCTGCAGACCTTCTCGAGGTCGCGCGCCAGGCGGTCGAGGTCGCAGCGATGGCGCCCGGTGATGACGATCTCGTGTGGCACGCCGCAGGCCAGGAAGGTCGTGTGGCTGAAATCCCCCATCTCTACTGGATGATCGATGAGCTCGTCGTAGCTGGCGGCGCGATAACGGCCAAAGCCCAGCGCCGGCGTGCCCTCGGCGCGCGCCAGGCTGGTCGCCACGCGCCAGCCGCTGGCGCCCGCGGGGCAGTCGATGCTGAGCTCGTGCGGCAGGTCCTGCTGGCCGACCGCCTCCAGGAAGACCGAGGTGCCGTTGAAGAAGCCATGGGTCTGGTCGAGGTGGGCGCCACGCACCGAAAGATCCCAGGCATAGACCTCATAGGCCACCGTGAGCGGCCCGGCGGCGGGCGCACACTGCCACGCCGACTTGCCGGTGCGGGCCAGCGCCACGGGCTGTCCGCTGCCGTCCCGGACGCTGATGGGCCCCAGATGCCGCGAAAAATCACGGATCATGTAGCTACCGGGTATCCAATTCGGCAGACGTAGCTGCTGCCCGTCCGGCGCCGGCTTGGCGATGGTCAGCAGGAGGTCGAAGATATGCGCAGCAGGCTGGTGCGCGGCAATCCGGTAGTGAACAGCGGCATTCATGCCGTGGCGGCTCCAGCGATAAACACTTACAGTAGGTTCCTAGGATAATGAACAATCTGGTTGCGAGCCACGCCATAGACGCCATGACTTCAGCTGATTCCCTCGAGTGGCTGGCCTGCACCGACGGCCACCGCATCCCCCTGCGCCACTGGCAGATAGCGGAGCCGCGCGCCGTCATCCACATTTCCCATGGCATGGCGGAGCACTCCGGCTGCTATACCGATATCGCCGCCATCCTCAACGCCGAAGGCTTTTCGGTACTGGCCCAGGACCATCGCTGCCATGGCCTTGCCGTCAGCAACGGCGCGCTCGGCAATACCAGCCTGACCCAGCACTGGGCCGGCATTTGCGCCGACATGGAGGTGGTCAACGCCGAGATCCGCCGCCGCTATCCGGACCTCCCGATCATCCTGCTCGGGCACAGCATGGGATCGTTCATCTCCCAGACCTTCGCGCAGCGCCACCCCGACCGCATCAACCTGCTGCTGCTGGAAGGCAGCTCCTACCAGGCGCCCTGGTTTACCCGCATGGCCGGCCTGCTGGCCCGCTTCGAGGTCTGGCGCCAGGGCGAGCTCGGCCGCAGCGCCCTGATCCATGCCCTCTCCTTCGGCGGCTTCAACAAGGTGTTCAAGCAGCCTCGCACGGACTTTGACTGGATCTCCCGCGACGAGGCTTTCGTGGACCGCTACGTGGCCGACCCGCTGTGCGGCTTCCAGCTCTGCAATGGCTACTGGCGCGACTTCCTGCAGGGGCTCAACACCATCTACCAGGACGCCTCCCTGCGCCGCATCCGCGCCGACCTGCCCGTCTACCTCTTTGCCGGCTCCCGCGACCCGGCCGGCCATAACGGCAGCGGCATGGACAAGCTGGCGCGCGTGTACCGCGAGGTCGTCGGCAGTCGCGACGTCGCCCTGCGCCTCTACCCCGACGCCCGCCACGACATCCTGCACGAGACTAACCGCGACGAAGTGCTGGCCGACCTCCTGGGCTGGGTAAAGCGCCACCTGCCCTGAAGCCACCGCTCTGGCAGACCGCCCTGCCGCACCGTCATAAAAAAAGCCCGCTCAACGCGGGCTTTCTCATGGACAGGCTCAAGAGTCCCCGCCACCGTAAAGGAACTGAAGCAGGATCAGATTAACCAGGAAACCATCCCGGCAAGCCGCCCGGCCTGTCTCGTCAGTCGGGATAAATCCCGACCTGCCGGAAAAGGTTTCAAGAAGAAAAAAATTCTGTTCTCCATCCCCCAGCGAGGCGAAGCCAAAGCGCCTGCAGAAGGCTTGAGGCGGAGCCGACGGCCACCGGCCCAAGCCTCAGCCGGGGCCCGCGAAAAGTCTTGGGGGATGGGTGGGATGTGTTCCTGCCGGAGGCGGGGACACGTCCCGCCCAGCGCCCGAAAATGCACGAAAGGAACGGGCAGGAGCATGAATCCTGCCCCTCAACGGCTCAGATAACGCATGCCTTCCTCTATGCCCTTGAGCGTCAACGGATACATGCGGTTCTCCAGGGCCTGGCGCACCTGCACGATGGACTGCGTCCCGCTCCAGGCGCGCTCATGCTCCGGATTCAGCCAGATCATCTTCTGGAAGTGATGGCTCAGGCGCTGCATCCACACCAGGCCAGGCTCCTCGTTGAAATGCTCGACAGAGCCGCCCACGGCCATGACCTCATACGGGCTCATGGACGCATCGCCAATAAAGATCACCCGGTAGTCCGGGCCGTATTTGTGGATGATGTCCCAGACGTTCGTACGCTCGCTCCAGCGCCGCATATTGTCCTTCCACACGCCATCGTAGATGAAGTTGTGGAAGTAGAAATACTCCAGGTGCTTGAACTCCGTACGCGCCGCCGAGAACAGCTCCTCGCAGACCTTGATATGCGGGTCCATCGAGCCGCCCACATCAAAGAACAGCAACACCTTCACCTTGTTCTTGCGCTCGGGCCGCATCTTGATGTCGAGCAGGCCGGCCTTGTGCGCCGTGGCGCGGATGGTGTCATCCACATCCAGCTCTTCCTCGACCCCGGTACGCGCGAACTTGCGCAGGCGGCGCAGGGCGACCTTGATGTTGCGCGTGCCCAGCTCGACAGAGTCGTCGAGATTGCGGAACTCACGCTTTTCCCAGACCTTCACGGCCTTCTTCATGCGCGAATCGCCGGCCAGGCGAATGCCTTCCGGGTTGGCGCCATAGGCGCCGAAGGGCGAGGTGCCGCCGGTGCCGACCATGCGGTTGCCGCCCTGGTGGCGCTTGTGCTGCTCCTCCAGGCGCTGGCGGAACTCCTCCATGAGCTTGTCGAGCGAGCCGGTCTTCTGCAGCTCGGCCAGCTCCTCCGGCGACAGGTGCTTCTCGATTTCCTTGCGCAGCCAGTCCTCGGGCAAGGCCTTCGTCAGCAGGTCGGGATCAATCGAATCGATGCCCTCGAAATACTTGGCGAAAGCCTTGTCGAACTTGTCGAAGTGCTTCTCGTCCTTGACCAGGATGGTGCGCGAGAGACGGTAGAAATCATCGACGTTGGCGTAGGCCAGGCCCTGCTGCAGGGCATTGATGAGGTCCAGCAGCTCGCGAATGGTGGTGGGCACCTTGTATTCGCGCAGCGTGAAGAAGAAGTTGATCAGCATCGTGGATCCTGCTCCCCGCCAGGGGCGAAAGGAAAACGGATCAGCCTTCGCGGCGATTCATGAAGGCCAGGCGCTCCAGCAGGTGCACGTCCGACTCGTTCTTGAGCAGGGCGCCATAAAGCGGCGGGATGGCCTTGCGCGTGTCGCGGTTGCGCAGCACGTCCTCGGGAATGTCATCGGAGAGCAGCAGCTTCAGCCAGTCGATCAGCTCCGACGTGGAAGGCTTTTTCTTCAGGCCCGGCACCTTGCGCACATCGAAGAACAGCTCCATCGCGTCTTTCACCAGCGAGGCCTTGATGCCCGGGTAATGCACCTCCACGATCTTCTTCATGGTGTCGGTGTCGGGGAAGGTGATGTAGTGGAAGAAGCAGCGGCGCAGGAAGGCGTCGGGCAGTTCCTTCTCGTTATTCGAGGTGATGATGACGATGGGCCGGCGCACGGCCTTGATGGTCTCGCCCGTCTCGTAGACGAAGAACTCCATCTTGTCGATTTCGGTGAGCAGGTCGTTGGGAAACTCGATGTCGGCCTTGTCGATCTCGTCGATCAGGAGCACCACCGGCACTTCGGCCTCGAAGGCCTCCCAGAGCTTGCCCTTGCGGATGTAGTTGCGGATGTCATGGACACGGCCGTCGCCGAGCTGGGAGTCGCGCAGGCGCGACACCGCGTCGTATTCATACAGGCCCTGCTGCGCCTTGGTAGTCGACTTGATATGCCACTGGATCAGCCGCAGGCCCAGGGACTGGGCGACCTGCTCGGCCAGCATGGTCTTGCCGGTGCCGGGCTCGCCCTTGATCAGCAGGGGCTTTTGCAAGGCGATGGAGGCATTGACCGCCAGCTTGAGATCGTCGGTGGCCACATAGGCGTCGGTACCCTGGAACTGCATGAAAACCTCGCATCCGCTAAGACAGTCATAAATTTCGGCTGCCAGTATAGGCAGCCCCCCCGCCCTTTCACAGTGGTCGGCGCCCGGACAAGCGGGGGCCATGCGGCCAAGGCAGCCGGCTCGCCGGATTCCGGCTGGAGCCCGGACCTGGAAGATGGAGGAGCATGGTCATGACCAGGGCGCCCACTGCATCTGCGGGCCCTTGCGCCCGGGCGCCGGGAAGACCCCGGGGGGCCGGCGGCGCAAGCATCCTGCCCCGATGACCCGCAGGACCGGGCAGGCGTCAGGCGTCAGGCGTCAGGCGTCAGGCGGGCTGACTGTCGCGGCTTTCGCGCAGGTACAACACGCCAAAAACGACCGTCGTCGACAGCAGCAGTGGCAGCAAGGCCTTCATCAGGCCGATGCCGGAATGGGAAAGCAGGTTGAAGAGCACGCCGATGCAGGCCGGCACCACATAAAGGCCTGCGGCGGAGGGCAGGATGCCCGGCGTAAACAGCACGACGGCCAGCAGCGCGCGCAGGCCGATGCGCAGGCGGCGCGACGTGATGTACGACGAGAGATAACGCTCGAAACCGAACTGCAGCAGTCCCGCCAGCAGCAGGTAGACACCCCAGGCAATCGCATATGCCATCACAACATTCCTCAAAACAGGTTTAACGCATGCGGATCCAGCGGATCACATGCTCTTCGATGTCGGCCTCGTCCACCACCGTTTCCGACAGCACGCGCCCGGCCACGGAAATCCCCGCCTTGTGCACACTCTCGGGCGTGCCACTCAGCAAAGGATGCCAGCGCGGCAGGCCACGGCCCTCGTTGAGCCGGCGGTAGGCGCAGGTCGAGGGCAGCCAGTTGATGCTGTCAAGGTTGGCGGGCGTGAGCTGCACGCAGTCCGGCACGTGCCGGCGCCGGCCCGGATAATCACTGCACTGCGCCGTACCCAGGTCGAGCAGGCGACAGGCGATCCGCGTGTAATCGATCTCGCCGGTATCCTCGTACTCGATCTTGTGCAGACAGCAGCGGCCGCAACCGTCGCAGAGGGCTTCCCACTCGGCCGGCGTGAGTTCCGCAAGGGCATAATGCTCCCAGAAGCGTTCGCGCAGCGACGTGCTCACAGGGGCGCCACCGCTTCGTAGTCGAGCCCCTGCCCGGCCAGTTGCAGGCCCAGGAAGTCGCGCCAGACACCTTCCGGCCGCCAGACGGCATGCAGGGTCGCCGCCGCCTCATCGATCGGGACGCTTTCATGGAGCACCCGGTAAAGGAAGACAAAGGCCGAAGCGCGCATATTGCAGGCGCAGTGCACCAGTACCGGCTCGTCGCGCATGGCCCAGAGCACCTGTGCAAAGAGCAGGAACTGCGCCGCCTCGGGCTTTTCCCACAGTACCGGGATCTGCAGGTAGTTGATGCCCTGGGCGGCCAGGCGCGCGCCCTCGTCGGCCACGGCGTTATCGGAGCCTGGCAGGGCCAGGTTGATGACATGACGCACGCCGGTTTCGCCCAGCGCGTCGAGCTGCGCCGTGGAGGGCTGCGCGGAAGTGCACAGCAGATCGTCAATGATGCTGACGGAAGACAAGGTGCTCATCAGGGCAGGTCCCGGTATTTGCTGTCGTCGGGATTATAGAGATCGAGCAGGTAATCTTCCTTCGGCGGCGGCATCTGCAGGTAAAAGCCCTGGCTGGACAACTCCTCGCGCAGTCGTTCCCCGCTGACACGGGCCAGGTCGCGGCCAGGTCGCAGGGGAATGTCCATGACATGAGCGGGCGTCCCGAACATCGCCAACAATTCCGCCGGGACCTTCCTGAGGCCGTCGACCTTGGCCACGTAAAGGAACATGTCGTCGCGCTTGCCGCTCCGGTACACGCTTACCAGCACCAGACTCATGATCTCACCTCCACGGCGCGGCGGCGCTCCGTCGCCCAGGCCTCGAGATCAGACTGCGCAGCCGCCAGCACCGGCTCCAGCGCCGGCAACAGCACCTCGCCACGCCAGCCCAGGAAGGCGCGCGGCAGCGGCGCTTCCCGGCCGAGGTCGACGCGGCCCAGCACCAGCGCCTCCACATGCCGCTTGCGCAACAGCACCTCCTCGGGCACTCCGGTGCGCGTGGCCACCGCGCGCGCCGCCTTGCGCAGGTCGTCGAACAGGTCGCGGGATTCACGCGGCAAGGGCGTCGGCAGGCGCGCCGGCCAGCTGTCTTCCGGCAGGCGCCGGGCCTCCGCGATCACGGCAAGGATGGCGTCGGCTTCCTTGCGCAGGATGCGCGGGGTCATGTCCTCGATCTCGGACAGGGCCTGGGCCGTGCCGGGCTGCTTGCGCGCCAGGTCGAACAGGCTGGCGTTGCGGATCAGGAAGGTGCGCGGCAGGTCGCGCCGGCGCGCCGACTCGTCGCGCCACACCATGAGGGCGCGCAGCACGGCGAGCTCCTGGCGGCGCAGGCGCCAGGCATTGTTGGCGTCGCGGTACAGCAGGGAAGCATCGGGCGCGAAATCGAGCTCGTCCACCATCAACTGGCAATCCGCCTCGAACCAGGCCAGCAGGCCCCGCGCCATGAGCTCGCCTTGTACGCGCTCAAAGAGCGCGGGCAGGAACTTCACATCGAGCGCGGCATAGGCCACCTGGCCCGGCGACAGCGGCCTCTGCAGCCAGTCCGAGCGCGATTCGTCCTTGCGGATCTCGACATTGATGTTTTCCTGCAACGCCTTTTGGTAGCCCACCTGCAGGCCCTGGCCCAGGAAGGCCGTGCCGATCTGCGTATCCAGGATGCCCTGCGGCTTCCCGCCCAGCAGCCGGCTCAGCACCTCGATGTCCTCGGAGCAGGCATGCAGCATCTTGCGCGGAGACGGTTCGCGCAGGAGCGGCAGCAAGGGCGAGAAATCCGTGATGGTGACAGGATCGACCAGGTACTCGGTGTCGCCGTCGCCAATCTGGATCAGGGCTATGCGCGGATGAAAGGTGTCGACGCGCATGAATTCAGTATCAAGCGCGATCGACTCGCGACCGGCGAGCTGCGCCACCATGCCGGTAAGCGCCGCGTTGTCGGTGATGTGGACGATGTTCAATCAGAGCCCCAGTTGCTTGGCGATCACTTCGTTCATGATCTCATGGGTACCGCCGCCGATGGCGAGGATACGGTTGTCGCGGTAAAGACGTTCGACCAGGGTCTCACGCATGAAGCCCATGCCGCCGAAGATCTGCACGGCCTCATAGGTTACATAATCGCTGGTGCGGGTGGCGAAGTTCTTGGCCATCGACACTTCCTTGACGGAAGGGATGCCGGCCTGGATGCGCGCGCCCACTCGGTAGGTGAACTCGCGGCTGGCCTCCACCTGCGTGGCCATGTCGGCCAGCTTGTGGCGGATCACCTGCAACTTGGACAGGGGCTTGCCGAAGGCGCTGCGCTCGTGCACATAGCGCAGGGATTCTTCCAGCGCCAGGGTCGCGGTCATGTTGGCCATCACCGCAAGGTTGAGGCGCTCCATCTGGAAGTTGGTCATGATCACAAAGAAGCCGGCGTTCTCGCCGCCGATGAGGTTGGCCTTGGGCACCTTCACGTCGTCAAAGAAGAGTTCGGCGGTATCGCTGGCCCACCAGCCCATCTTCTTCAGCGGCTGGCCGGTGGTGAAGCCGGGCATGCCCTTTTCCATGAGCAGCAGGCTGATGCCGCCATAGCCCTCGTCGCCGGTGCGCACGGCCACGGTGTAGTAGTCGGCGCGAATACCGGACGTGATAAAGGTCTTGGAGCCGGAGACGCGATAATGGTCACCGTCGCTCACGGCCCGCGTCCGGATATTGGCCACGTCCGAGCCGCCGGAGGGTTCGGTGATGGCGAGCGCCGCGATCTTCTCGCCGCGCAGCACGGCCGGCACCACGCGCTGCTTCATCTCTTCCGTGCCCCACTTCACGATGGGCGGCAGGCCGATGTCGAGCGAGCCCAGCGAGGCCACCAGGCCGCCGGAGCCGGAGCGCATCATTTCCTCGCTGGCGGCGATCTTCATGAAGACATCGCCTTCGCCATAGCCGCCCAGCGCTTCCGGATAGCCGATGCCGGCCATGCCGGCGTCGCCCAGGGTCTTGTAGAGTTCGCGCGGGAAGGTGCCCGCCTCCTCCCATTCATTGATGTGCGGCGCAATGTGATCGGCCACGATGCGGCGCATGGTGCGGCGCACTTCCTCGTGGGTATCGTTGAAATATTCGCTGTAGCTCATGGGTAAACCCTTCAGTGATGGCGCCGCCCCCGATGACACGGCAGAACTCGCCGCAGGAGCAGGCTTGTGGCTGGAAGAGGGGTCGAACGCCCCGTGCGCGGACCAGCAGGATGTCGCGCTGGCGGCGGGCCTATTTAGGCCCGGACAGAGGGCGGGCACAAGCCCGGACGCCTGCGATTGGCCCATCCTGAATGACGCGCCGGGATGTCCGGGACTTGTCCACGAAGGGCGCGGGGAAAGGTCGAGGCGCTCAGCCCAGGGCCTTGCGGCCGGCCAGGGCATGGGCCAGGGTATTGCCGTCCACGAACTCGAGCTCGCCCCCCATGGGCACGCCATGGGCGATGCGGCTGACAGCGATGGCCGGCTGGTCGCGCAGGGCCTCGCGCAGGTAATGCGCAGTGGCCTCGCCCTCCACGGTCGGATTGGTCGCCAGGATCAGCTCCCGCACTTCCCCACCACGCACCCGCTCCAGCAGGGCCGGAATGCCGAGCTCGCGCGGACCGATGCCGTCCAGGGGCGAGAGATGCCCCTTGAGCACGAAATACACGCCCCGGAAGGAGCCCGAGCTTTCGATGGCGAGCTGGTCCACGGGGTTCTCGACGACGCAGAGCAGGCTGCGGTCACGCGACCGGCTGGCGCAAATTCCGCACACTTCCGTTTCGCTCAGGGTCTGGCATTGCCGGCACTCGCGGACATTGTCCATGGCACGCGCCAGGACCTCGGCCAGCTTGCGGCCGCCACCGCGGTTGCGCTCCAGCAGGTGCAGCGCCATGCGCTGGGCGGACTTGGGCCCGACCCCGGGCAGCACGCGCAAGGCCTCGACCAGCTCCGTGACAAGCGGACTCAGGAACATGGGTCAGGGGCACGCCAGGGGAGTGAGGGCGCCGGGCCGCTCCACCCGGTCCAGCCAGGCCTGGTCAAAGACGTTCTCGCCGCTTTCGACGGTGTACCGCGAGACCACCACCGTGGCCGTCCCCGTCACGCCGCAGCTGCCGGCCGGCGGCTGCGCCGGTATGCCCAGCAGGCCTGCCGCGCTGCGGTTGTTGGAGAAGCAGAAGAAACGGCTGCTTGCCTTGCCGGCAGACGGCGGCAGGCGTGCCGCCGAGGCCGCATCCGGCGTGAAGCAGACGCGGTCACCGCGCCACACCAGGGTCTCGGCATCCTGGCGACGTTCGACGCGCCCCGCCAGGCTGACGCTGCCCTCATACTCGGTAAGGCGGCCTTCACGGCCGACCTCGCGGAAGCCGTCGGCAAACACCGGCGCGGACAGGGACAGCCCGAGGGCCAACATCAGGACATTACGCATCAGGCACCTCAAAACGGCAGCTTCATGCCGGGCGGCAGGTTCAGCCCGGCGGTGACATTGCCCATCTTCTTCTGGCTGTGTTCCTCGACCTTGCGCACGGCGTCGTTGACGGCGGCAGCAATGAGGTCCTCCAGCATTTCCTTGTCTTCCTTGAGCAGGCTGTCGTCGATCTGCACGCGCTTCACGTCGTGACGGCCGGTCATGACGATCTTGACCAGGCCGGCGCCGGATTCACCGGTCAGCTCGGTGGCGGCCAGCTCTTCCTGGGTCTTGGCCATCTGCTTCTGCATCTGCTCCTGCATGCGCTGGGCCTGCTGCATCAGTTGCTGCATGTTCATGTCGTTGATCCTCAATCAAGCGGAGTTATGGAATCGGGCAGGATTTCCGCCTGGAAATCCTCGACCAGGAGACGCACCACGGGATCGTCCCGCAGGGTCGCCCCGGCCTCGGCGAGCCGGGCCTGCTTGCGCACCGCGATCACCTGCATGGGGACAGTGTAGGCGGGTTCGGTTTTGACGAGCTTCAGCTGCGTCCCCGGGAACTGGCGCTGGAACGCGGCCTCGACCTGTCCGAAGGACTGGCCGCTGGCCAGGATGTCATGGCGGGGCGAGAGCTGCAGCTCGAAGCGCAGCTCGCCGCTGGCCACCAGGGCGGCATGACGCGCCAGGTTGAGGCCGCCGCCGGTGAGGCCGGAGGCCTGCACCCAGCATTCCCAGGCCTCGGGCGTACAGGCATCGGCCGGGCCGTTGAAGGTCGGCGCAGCCGCCGGCGCGACAGCGATCGGCCGGGGCGCCGGGGCCGGAGGCACGGCCGCCGGGGCATCCGGCCTGGCCGCCACCGGGGGATGCAGGGGCACGACATTGGAAACGGGAGCGGGCTGGGGCGCCTGGAGGGGCGCCGGCGCGGGAGTCGCATGGGCAAGGGCCGCGGAGGCCGCGGCATGCCCCGGCATGCTCGCGGGCGCCATGGCAGGGGTCGGTGCCCGCGCGGGCGCCGAGACCGCATGCGCCATTGCCTGCACACCGCCCGCCGGGGCCGGACGCGCGGCCGGGCGCGGCGCGCCAGACCCGGGCGCGCGCTGACCACCTTGTCCTGCCGCGTCCGCCGGTCCGCCCACAGGCCGGAAGGCCAGCATGCGCAGCAGGGTCATTTCAAAGCCGGAGCGCAGGTCGGCGGCCCAGGCCAGGTCGCGGCGGCCCTGCAGGGCGATCTGGTAATGCAACTGCACGTCCTCGGCGGTCATGGCGGCGGCCAGGGCGAGCAGGCGATCGCGGTCACCGAGCGCATTGTCCACAGCCTCCGGCAGCATCTGGCCCAGCGCGAGCCGGTGCAGGGTGGACACGATCTCGGCCAGGGCGCTGGCGAAGTCCACACTCTGCTCGGCCAGTTGCGCACACACCTCCAGCACCGCGGCGGCATCGCCGGAATTCACGGCCTCCAGGACGCGGAACACCAGGTCGCGGTCGATGGAGCCCAGCATGCTGCGCACGTCGGCGGTGCCCAGGCGACCGTTACCGAAGGCGATGGCCTGATCGGTCAGCGACAGGGCATCGCGCATGGAGCCATTGGCGGCGCGGCCGAGTTCCCAGAGCGCGCCTTCCTCGAACTCGACCACCTCCTTCTGCAGCACCGCGGACAGGTGTTCGACCACGCGCTCCGGCGACATGGCCTTGAGCGAGAACTGCAGGCAGCGCGACAGCACCGTCACCGGAAGCTTTTGCGGGTCGGTGGTGGCCAGCAGGAATTTCACATGCGGGGGCGGCTCCTCCAGGGTCTTCAGCAGGGCATTGAAGCTGCTGTTGGAGAGCATGTGCACTTCGTCGATGAGGTAGACCTTGTAGCGGCCCCGCGTCGGCGCGTACTGCACGTTGTCGAGCAGCTCGCGGGTATCCTCGACCTTGGTGCGGCTGGCGGCGTCGACCTCGATCAGGTCGACAAAGCGGCCCTCGTCCACCTCGCGGCAAGTAGAGCAGGTGCCACAGGGTTCGGAGCTCACGCCCGTCTCGCAGTTCAGGCATTTGGCGAGGATGCGGGCAATGGTGGTCTTGCCGACGCCGCGGGTGCCGGTGAACAGGTAGGCGTGATGCAGGCGGTCCTGGTCCAGCGCATTGATGAGCGCGCGCGCCACGTGCTCCTGGCCGACCAGCTCGCGAAAGCTGTGGGGCCGGTACTTGCGGGCAAGAACCTGATAGCTCATGGAAAAGATCCCGGACAGGCTGGGCCCAGGGCGGGCCATAAAGGGGGTCTATCGTAACGAATGGGCGCAGCCGGCAGAAGCGGCAAACGGCGGGATTCCCGGATTGGCCGTCGCCCCGGGACGCTTCGGTAGCAAAAATGCGCAGGGAGTCCTCTGGAACCCCCGACCGGCGGCCGTTACGGTGCCTGCAGGAGAGTCGGGAGGCACTGGCGATGGCGCAGGGAGTGATGGCACAGACCGCTCAGTATGTGTCGCGGGTGGCCAATGAAACCTATGGCCTGTCCCGGCGCATCATGCCGGAGCAGCCCTGGTGGCTGACCCTGGATCCGGCCTTCCACAAGTTCCCCGACGATTTCTACCTCGACCTGCCCACCCAGCTCCTGGTCAACGGCACGGCCTGCGTGGACAAGGCCATCCGTACCCTGAGCGCCAGCGTGGTCCTCGCCGCGGCCCTGCCCCAGACACTGCGCGACGGGGCACTGGCGCGGGATTTCGCGCAGTGGGGCTTTTACCAGGAGCTGGCCGACCAGCGGAATCCCGCGCTCTTCTTTCCACGCCCGCAGCAGGCGGTGACCATGCGCAGCCGCCTCGCCGGCCGCCTCGACTACCAGCCCAGCGAGGGCGTGGTGGAGGTGCTCGCCTTCGAGAGCCGCTTCGAGCCGGTGAACCCGGCCTTGCGCGAGGACTACCTCCGCCACGAGCACAACCGCACCGCCTGGGCCCAGCACTGGCGCCACGACGGTCCGCCCCGGCCCACGATCTGTATCGTCCACGGCTTTATCGCCGACCCCTACTGGCTGAACGCCCGCTTTCTGGCCCTGCCCCGCTTCTACCAGATGGGCTACAACGTCCTGCTCTACACCCTGCCCTTCCACGGCCCGCGCAGCGGGCCGAACGCGCCCTTCAGCGGCCACGGCTATTTTTCCTACGGCCTGTCGCACGCCAACGAGACCATCGCCCACGCCGTCCACGACTTCCGGCTCTTCCTGGACTACCTGGAGATGACGGGGGTGCCGCGCTTCGGCGTCACCGGCATCTCCCTGGGCGGCTATACCGCGGCCTTGCTCGCTGGCGTCGAGAACCGGCTGGCGTTCGCCGTACCCAACGTGCCGGTGGCCAGCCTCCCCGACCTCATCATGGAGTGGTTTCCCCTGGGCACGTTCCTGCGCATCGCAATGCGCGCCACCGGCACCGACCTGCGCACGCTGCGCCATGCCAACGCGGTCGCCAGCCCGCTCACCTACCCACCGCTGCTGCCCCGCGAACGCCTGCTGCTGATCGGGGGCGCCGGCGACCGCTTCGCGCCCCCCAAGCACACGCGCCTCATCTGGGACCACTGGAACCATCCGCGCCTGCACTGGTTTCCCGGCAACCACCTGATCCATCTCGACCAGGGGCGCTACCTGCTCGAGATGGAGGACTTCCTGCACAAGATCGGCTTCGACCAGCCCTGACCGGTTTGCCAGGGCGGCGCGCCGCGCCAGCCATGGCATCCCCCGCCCGGCATGCTAGGCTGGCTCCACATTCGCCACACCTGACATGCCATGGCCACCATCCTGCCCTTCCGCAAACCCGTCAAGGCCAAGGGCCTCTGCCAGCACGGCTTCCACAAATGGAAGATCCGGCAGGAGAAACAATTCGACGTGCAGCAGGGCAAGCTCGTCACCGTGTACCGCTGCGAACGCTGCGACGAGCAGAAGGTAAAAGCGCACTAGTTTTCCGCACCCTTGAACGGAGCCCTTGCATGAAAGCCGGCTTTTTCCAGGACTATCCCGCCACGCCCGAGCGGCTGTGGCAGGTATTTGGCCAGCCCGACTATCCGCACCGCAAATACCAGGCCCAGGGCATCACGGCCTACCAGGTGCGCAAGTTCGATGCCCGGCCCGACCACATCAGCCTGGACGTGGAGCGCACGTTGTCAGTCCCGCTGCACCGCATTCCGCATTTCGCGCAGCGCTTCGTGCATCCCGAGCAAACCCTGCACTACCTGTCCAACTGGCGGCGCAACGGCCAGGGCCAGGCCGATTTCGACCTGGAAATCGTGGCCGCCGGCCTGCCGCTGCACATCACCGGCAAGGGCGAGCTGCGCCTGGTAGGCAACAATGCCTCGCGCCTGTCCATCGAGTTCGATGTGAAAGTGAGCGTGCCCCTGATTGGCGGCAAGGTCGAGAAGATGGTGGCGAGCTTTATCGAGAAATCCTTCCACGACGACCACGCCTTCACGCTGCAATACCTGGCCGAGGCCGGCTGACGCGGCGGCTACCGGGCACCCTTCCAGCATCCGCGATAGCCATCGCAATTCCGGGCGGATGTGTCGGACCTGATTAAACAGGGCTTCCCGGCAGAGTGCCTTTTCCTCCGGGGCCAGCAATAAAAAAGGCGCGAAATCCGCGCCTTTTTTATCCCGGGTGCTCAGGCCTCGGCCTTGGCCACCTTGCCTGACTTCGACTTCACCCGTGCCGGCGCGCTGCACTTCACGATGTCGTAGTCGGCCGGGTTCACTTTGCGGGTCTCCAGCCAGAACTTCCAGGTGGAGAAGGGCCACAGCACAAAGTTGCCGCCTTCCGCGCTCTGGTACCAGCCCTGGCAGCCCGTCGTCCACACCGTGCCCTTGAAGCCTTCCTGCACCTTCCGGTTAAAGTCCTCCTGCACGTCCGGCTTGACGTCGATATAGTCGGCGCCCCTTTCCTGCACGAGGTTGATGGACTCCATGATCATCTTCACCTGCGACTCGATCATGAAGATGATGGAGTTATGGCCAAGACCGGAGTTCGGCCCCACCAGCTGGAACAGATTGGGATAGCCCGCGGTGTAGACGCCGTAATAGGACTGCGCCAGGTCCTTCCAGTCGTCGACCAGACTCCGCCCGCCAAGCCCGGTCAGCGGAAAATCCTTCATGTAGACCCGCGGATCCACGACAAAGCCGGTGCCGAGGACGATGCAGTCGGCCGGACGCTCCACCCCATCCTGCGTCACGATGCTGTGCTCGCGCACCTCGCGGATGCCCTCGGTGACCAGCTCAACATTCTCGCGGTTGAACATCGGGAACCACTTGTTGGAAATCAGCACGCGCTTGCAGCCGATGGTGTAATCCGGCGTCAGCTTCGCGCGCAGGACCGGATCCTTCACCTGTATGCGGATAAAGGCTTCGGCAATACCCTGGAAAAAGCGGGCAATCGAGGGATTGATGATGGGCCATACCCGGGATTCGTTGGTCCAGTACAGGCGGGCGCGGTGCAGCTTGCGCAGCAAGGGGAACTTCTCGAACACCTTCTGCTCGATGCCGAGGTAGCGACGGGTGTCACGCGGAATCACCCAGGCCGGGGTGCGCTGAAACACATAGAGCTGCTTTACCTCCGGCGCAATCTCCGGGCAGTACTGGATGGCGCTGCCGCCAGTGCCAATCGACACCACGTTCTTGCCATGCATGTTGTAGCCGTGGTCCCACTGCGAAGAGTGGAAGACCTTGCCCTGGAATTTTTCCAGCCCCTTTATCTTCGGGATCATGGGCACATGCAAAGGGCCGGACGCCAGGATGAAGTACCTGGCGTCAATGGTGTCGCCGGCGGTGGTGCGAATCGTCCAGCGCCCGGTATCCTCATGAAAGTGCGCCTCGCAGACTTCCTGCCGGAAGCGGATAAAGGGGCGCAGGCCGAACTTCTCGGTCGTATCCAGGATGTAGTCGTGGATCTGGCGCCAGTCGGCGTAGCGGTGGGTCCAGTCCGGCTTGGTCGCAAAGGAAAAGGAGTACATATGCGACTGCACGTCGCAGGCGGCACCGGGATAGGTATTGAAATACCAGGTGCCCCCGACATCCTCGCCCTTCTCGAGCACCACAAAGTTGTCATTGCCCGCTTCGCGCAGCTTGATAGCCGCGCACAGGCCGCCGAAGCCGGCGCCCAGGATGGCAACGTCCACCTGCTGGATCTTGGGTTGAATGGGGGCCTTGCTGGTCATATCCGTCACCTGTTGTGTTTAAGCTTGGGTGAGTGTCTCCAATTATTTATCGGCTGCATTTGATCCATGTCTAATGGACGGAAGGGTCGGCCCGATATGACGGATATCTGGCACTTGCAGCCTGAATGATTGAACGTTTTCTCCCGGCAGAATGCCCGTTCTTCTCCTGTCGAATTCCTCGCTCTTCTCACCGCGGCCTGCGCAAGGATATCGGCGCTCCATAAACGAAAAAAATACAGCAGAGGACTCGCTTATGCCGGCAATACGGCGACAGCCAAACTCATCGATGCCACTCAATACTCACTGAAATTTCAGCGTCAAAATGAAAGAGGCCGGCATTAGCCGGCCCCTGTCATCTGGAATTACCGTTTCAAACGGTCTCCACTTCATCTGCCTCAGGCAGTCGTCACTTCAACCGCATCAGGCGGTCGCCACTTCATCTTCCCGTGACGTCAGTTTTTCGGAGGCGATCCCGAACACATAGTCGTCCGGCTTCGCCTTGCGCGTATCCATCCAGAATTTCACGGTGGTGTAAGGCCACAGGGCGGTGTTCTTGCCATCGGCTTGCTGGTACCAGCTGCTGCAGCCGGAAGTCCACACTGTGCCCTGCAAGTCGCGCTGGATATTCGCGTTGTACTCGTGCTGCACTTCCGGCTTCACGTCGAGATAGTCGGCCTGCTTCTTCGCGGCGATCTTCAGGCAGTCCATGAAGTAGTTCACCTGGGCCTCGATCATGAAGATGATGGAGTTATGGCCGAGCCCGGTGTTCGGACCCACGAGCTGGAACATATTGGGATAGCCCGTCACCGTGGTGCCAAGGTAGGCCTCGGAAGCATCCTTCCAGTCCTGGCGAAGGTCGCGACCACCCAGGCCGATGACCGGAAAGCCCTTCATGTAGAGGCGCGGATCCACGACAAAGCCGGTGCCAAGGACGATGCAGTCGGCCGGACGCTCAACGCCTTCCTGCGTCACGATGCTGTGCTCGCGCACCTCGCGGATGCCCTCGGTGACCAGCTCCACATTCTCGCGGTTGAACATCGGGAACCACTTGTTGGAAATCAGCACTCGCTTGCAACCGATGGTGTAGTCCGGGGTCAGCTTCGCGCGAATCGCCGGATCCTTTACCTGGATGCGCATCAGCAGCTTGCTCACGGCTTCGAGCACCCTGGCGACCTGGGGATTGAAGGCGCCCAGCAGGCGCGCCTCGTTGCTCCAGTAGAAGCGCGCGCGGTGCAGCTTGCGCAGCAGCGGGAACAGGGCAAAGGCCTTTTTCTCGATGCCGAGGTAGGCACGGTCGTCACGCGGCACGACCCAGGCTGGCGTGCGCTGGAACACATACAGCTGCTTCACCTGCGGCGCGATTTCCGGGCAGTACTGGATGGCGGAGGCACCAGTGCCGATGGACACCACGGTCTTGTCCTTGATGTCGTAGCCGTGATCCCACTCCGCCGAGTGCATGACCTTGCCCTGGAATTTCTCCAGGCCCTTGATGGCGGGCTTTGACACCACATGCAGCGGGCCGGAGGCGAGCAGGAAGTAGCGGGCGACAATGGTGTCTCCGGCCGTCGTGCGCAGCGTCCAGCGAGCCGTCGCCTCATCGAAGCGGGCCTCGGTGACTTCCTGGCCAAAGCGCGTGAAGCGGCGCAGGTCGTGCTTGTCGGTGACGCGGTCGATATAGGCCTTGATCTCGCCGCGGGAGGCAAAACGCTTGGACCAGTCCGGGTTGCCCTCGAAGGAGAAGGAATACATGTGCGACTGCACGTCGCAGGCAGCGCCCGGATAGCTGTTGAAGTTCCACGTCCCGCCGACGTCGCTGCCCTTCTCGAGGATGACGAAATTGTCATTGCCGGCCTCGCGCAGCTTGATGGCGGCGCAAAGGCCGCCGAAGCCGGCGCCCAGGATGGCGACGTCAACAGTCTGGACGGAGCTGGACGGAAGGGAGGCTTTGCTGGTCATGCGGATCATCCTTTTTAGTGTGGCCCGGGCAGGCGCGGAGTCTCTCGATGAAGCGGACTCTACGGGCTTGCCGGCCTGACCGGATATGCTAGGCTCGACCCGGTAATTGACAGTTTCGGCCAAATCCATGTCCACGCGGTCCATCCTCGGCATGCTCTACACCCTGCGCGGCGTGCGCGAGTCCGGGGAGGACGTGTCGCCAGTGCTGACCCGCTTCGGCCTCGACCTCGACCGGCTGGACCCGGGCGCCCGCATCGACCGCGCCCTCGAGCTGCGCATCTACATGGAGCTGGCCGAACACCTGAAGGATCCCCTGGCCGGCTTCAAGACCGGCAATTACTTCGGCTTTACCGGCTACGGGCCGCTGACCATGCTGCTTATGACCTGCACCGACGCCTGGGAGGCCATCCAGACCGGCATCCGCTACCAGCAGCTCACCTACCTCTTCGGCACCCTGCGCTTCGAGCTGGGCAACGAGCTCAGCTGCCTGGTGCTCTCGCCCTTGCGCCTGCCGCCCCGGCCCTTCCGCTTCCGCGTGGACGGCGAGGCCTCCGGCACCTACAAGCTGATCCGCGACATGCAGGCCACCCTGGGCGTCAACATCCGCGCCGAGAAGGTCGACCTGCCCTACCCGCGCCCGGCCGAGGCGCGCGCCTACGAGGACTACTTCCAGTGCCCGGTCAGCTTCGGCGAGAGCGCCGAGACCCGCTTCTGGATGCGCAACGACATCCTCAAGCTGCGCTTCCCCACCGCCGACGCCACCGCCCACGCCATGTTCCGGGCGCAGTGCGACCAGCAACTCGCGGAACAGGCCGGCACTTCCCTGGACAAGCTGGCGGAACAGGTCGAGGCGCATCTGGAGCTGTTCACCGGCGCCTTTCCCTCGGCGGCCGAGGTCGCCTCCGCCTTCGACATCGCCGAGCGCAGCTTCCGCCGCCAGCTCTCGGCCGAGGGCAGCTCCTTTCGTGCCTTGCTCGAGCAGGTCCGCTTCCGCAAGGCCCGGGCGCTCCTGCAGGGGCGACAGCCGGTCGAGGCCATTGCCCACCAGCTCGGCTATGCCGAATCGGCCGCCTTTATCCACGCTTTCCAGCGCTGGGCCGGCGTCAGCCCGGCCGCCTGGCGCAACGGCGCCCGCCCAGACCCGGCCTGACCTGACGCGCTCCAACCTACCCCCTACCGGCTCCCTAAGCTCCGATCCCCTCAATTCCACAATTCGCATGTCGGGCCTCAGCCCGACCCGCCTCCTCCCGGCCCCACCCTTTTCCCTAAGCCCTGCCCCTTCATCCCGGACCGGCACAAGCCACTTTGCCCAACGCCACACCAACGTGCGACAGATCACCCGCCACCTGTTCCAGCCGTCTCCCGCCCCGGGCGCCCCGCCGCACTGCGCACGCCCCAAAAACGATCCCGCAATGCACCATTCGGGTGCGGGCCGCCCGTCTGGCGACCTGACAGGCCCGCGCCCCCCCTGATTCCTCGCCCTCACTGGCCCGGCATCCTTCTTGCTAAATCCCTTGCCAGGACCTGCCTCGGCAGCCCGGGCACAGTGACGCGCCACCCGCTGCAACACTCACTTCAAGAAGTAGAAAAATGACCCAGTCCCAACACTTTCCATCCCGGGGTTATCTGCGTGAGGAAAATGCGATGAGCATCGGCGTGCTTGGAGAACTCGAGCTCAAGAGCCACTACCAGGTGGTGATCAGCCCCGCCCTGCAACGCGCCGTCGGCATGGAGGCGAGCCTGCTGGTCCAGGGCGCGGCCGGCCTGGAATCGGCCGAGGCCCTGGCCGCGCGCCTGCCCGACCGCGAAGTCGCCGACCTCGACCGCCTCGCCCTGGCCGTGCACCTGCGCAATGCGCCGGCCGCACCACAGGGCAACGAATGGATTTTCCTGCCGCTGCACCCGCAAACCATTCGCCAGCGCCTGTTCTCGCCGGAGGAAGCCTTGCGTGAACTGGCCGCCCTCGATGTCGAGCCCGCCCGCATCGTGCTGCAAATCGCGGAAAGCACGACGCTCGACGATGCCGAACTGCAGGCTTTCGTGACCGCCTACCGTGAGTGCGGCTTCCGCATCGCCCTGGACGATTTTGGCGCCGGCGCATCCAACTATGACCGGGTCCTGGCGCTGCAGCCCGACATTGTCCGTCTCGCGCCGGCGCTCGTGCGCAATGCGGAACAGTCCTCGCGCGCCGCCCGCCTGTTCCCGCACATGGTGTCGCTGCTGCGCGAAGCCGGCTCGCTGGCCCTGGTCGATGGCATCGCCAGCGAGACGCAGGCGCGCATCGCCGTTGATGCCGATGCCGAGCTGCTGCAGGGTGACTGGTTTGCGCCCCAGGGCGGCACTCTGCCCGCGCCGGACGTGATCCGCACCCGGGCGGCGCAACTCATGGGCACGGGCAAGCCCTCGCCGGACCGCACCGAGCTGCGCCTGCGCAGCCGCTTCATGAATGTGTGGAACAGCTATCGCGACGGGCAGGATCTTGAGGCCATCGTGGACGGCATCAATGATACCGAGGTCACCCGCCTTTACGTCATCGATGGACAGGGCAACCAGATCGGTGACACGGCGCTCACCGCCCATGCCCTGCGCGGTCGTGGCCACCCGCTGTCCGATGCCCGCGGCGCCTGCTGGGCGCGCCGGCAGTATTTCCGCAATGCCATGGAGCAGCCCGGGCGCGTGCAGATCTCGCGACCCTATCTGTCGCTCACCGAGCAACGGCTCTGCGTGACGATTTCCTGCGTGGTCATGCGCCCCGGCCTGGGCCAGGTCGTGCTGTGCATGGATGCCCTTCAGGGCTGAGGACGGCAAGGCAAACGCCAGACAGCAAAAAGCCCGCGGCAAAGGCGGGCTTTTTGTTAGTGCGCACCGCGGCAGAAAGCCGTTTGAGGAAGCGCCTG
Source organism: Moraxellaceae bacterium (assembly GCA_020697295.1). Lineage (GTDB taxonomy): Bacteria > Pseudomonadota > Gammaproteobacteria > Pseudomonadales > Moraxellaceae > UBA2031. The sequence continues at coordinate 52,915 of JAJFBF010000007.1, forward strand.
CGGCGGAGGGCAGTGCGGACATGCGCCGCACAGCCCCTGTTCTGTCCTGACCAAGGGTCAGGACAGAACGTAATAAAGTGGAGGCCCCCCTGCCAGCCCGACCCCGGCACACACATCACAACTACCGTTGCTTCCTTCCGGACCTGGCGGGGTTTGCTGCTTAGCGTTGCGAGGGAACCGACAGGGTTGCCATTGCGGGCGGAAGTATAGGGCCATCCGGGCAAAATCCAAAGCCCGCGGATACCTGCTGCCAGCCCGGCAGGCGACCGCTTCCGCCGCGGCACCTTTCACCTTTCACCTTTCACCTTTCACCTGGCAGGCGGCGGGCGGCGGGCGGCGGGCGGCGGGCGGCCGCAAGATCCCTCGATCCGGCGATGGGCGGGCCGCAGAGGGCATGGCATAAAGCGCAATGCCGGTCAGGACGACCGGCCAGCCGGCTTTTCTCCCCGGGCGCCGCGTAGCCCGCCTGTAAAGACAAGCCCTTGGGCGACATGCAACTCGCATGATTTCTCAACAAACTTAAACACAGCTCGTCTACAGCCTGTCACATCAAGCTGACAGACTGGCACGGCCATGACGACAGGAGCGCCGCCATGACCCCTCCAATTTATATAGACATAATTTCTTCACCACTGGGCGTCCTGCTGGTCGCCCATTGCAGCGGCTATTTGTGCGCGCTGGATTTCCAGGATTACGAATCCCGCTTTCGCCAGATGCTGGCGCGGCGCTTCGGCAACATTCCCCTTGAGCGGCGTGCGGCGCCGGAGGCCATTCAGAAGCCTTTGGCTGCCTACCTGAGCGGCGAGAATATCGAGGCCGTACAGGACATTCCCGTCCACGCCAGCGGCACCCGCTTCCAGCGACAAGTCTGGAACGCGCTGCGCTCCATCCCCGCCGGCGGCCTGTGGAGCTTTGCCGATGTCGCCCGCCTCATCGGGCAGCCCAGCGCGGTTCGCGATGTCGAATCCGCCGTGGCCCGCAACCCGCTCGCCATCATCGTGCCTTGCCACCGCCTGGTCGGGAGCGCCGGCGAGCTCGTCACCTATGTCGGGGGCCTGGCACGCAAGCGCTGGCTGCTGGCACATGAGGGCGCCCTCGCGGCGCTGCCCTCGCCAACCCCGCCGGAAGGACGGCTGCCGGCCTGAAGAGGCATGGCCCCAGAGCCAACGCCTGATAGCCCCAAATAAAAAAGGCCCCGCAAGCGGAGCCTTTGTTTATATCTGGCGGTGAGAGAGGGATTGCGACCGGCTGCGCCGGCCGCCCCTGCGGGGCCGTCCTGCGGACGTCCAACACGGCCTGCGGCCCTGTTGTCGAGCCCTCCGTCGGGTTCGCCTCCCTCCACCAAGCGCCCCAAATAACAAAGGCCCCGCAAGCGGAGCCTTTGTTTATATCTGGCGGTGAGAGAGGGATTCGAACCCTCGATACGGTATTAGCGTATACACACTTTCCAGGCGTGCGCCTTCAACCACTCGGCCACCTCACCGGGTTCGCAACGAGCATCCGTCGCGAGGCGCGCATCATATACGAGGCTCCCGCAAAGGCAAAGCCGGATCGCCGACTTTCTCTATCCGCCCCGCCTGACCCCCGGTTGCCTCGCGGGGGGCGGCACGGTGTAAGATGCGCACCCTCACGCCACCAGCCAGAGCCTCCCGCCTCCCCGCCCAGCCCCGGGCGCAGCCGGGCCCGGATTTCTGCACAGGGGAAGCCACGATGCAGGCGACCGCGCACTCCAGCACTAAATCGTCCACCGCCGCACTGACCCTGGGTGCGCTGGGCGTCGTCTTCGGCGACATCGGCACCAGCCCTCTCTACGCCCTCAAGGAATGCTTCAATCCGGAGCGGGGCATCCCCCTGACCCACGACAACGTGCTGGGCATCCTGTCGCTGATCTTCTGGGCCATCACCCTCGTGGTGTCGATCAAGTACCTGCTCTTCATCATGCGCGCTGACAACAACGGGGAAGGCGGCATCATGGCCTTGCTGGCCCTGACCCTGCGCAATGAGCAGAAAAGCCCGCGCCGGCGCATGATCCTGATCGTGCTCGGCCTGTTTGGCGCCGCACTGTTCTTCGGGGATGGCATCATCACGCCCGCCATCTCCGTACTCTCCGCCTTCGAAGGGCTGCGCGTGGCGACGCCTGTCCTCTCTCCCTATGTCGTGCCCCTGACCGTGATTGTCCTGATCACGCTGTTCTCGCTGCAGCGCAAGGGCACCGGCTCCATGGGCAAGCTCTTCGGTCCCATCATGTTCGCCTGGTTCGGCACCCTGGCCGTGCTGGGCATCGTCCAGATCATGAAATACCCGCATGTGCTGGAGGCCGCGAATCCGGTGTGGGCCCTGCGCTTCATCGTCGAGCACCAGGTGCTGGCCTTCATTGCGCTTAGCGCCATCGTGCTGACCATCACCGGCGGCGAAGCGCTCTACACCGACATGGGCCACTTCGGCCTCAAGCCCCTGCGCCTGGCCTGGTTCTACATGGTGTTCCCGGCCCTGCTCCTCAACTACCTGGGCCAGGGCGCCCTCCTGCTCACCGATGCCTCCGCCGTGGAAAACCCCTTCTTCCGCCTGGTGCCCGCCTGGGGCCTGTATCCCATGGTCCTGCTGGCCGCCATGGCGGCGGTCATCGCCTCGCAGGCGGTCATCTCCGGCGTGTTCTCCATCACCCGCCAGGCCGTGCAGCTCGGCTACCTGCCGCGCTTCGACATCCAGCACACCTCCGACCGGGAAATCGGCCAGATCTACATTCCCGCCATGAACTGGGGCATGCTGGCCGCCATCCTGGTGCTGGTGCTGGCCTTCCGCTCCTCCAGCAACCTGGCCGGCGCCTATGGCTTCTCGGTGACGCTGACGATGATCTGCGACCTGGCCCTGGCGGCCGTGGTGGCGCACACCATCTGGAAGTGGAAGCCCGCGCTGATCGCACTGATCGTGGCGCCGCTCATGATCGTCGACCTGGCCTTCTTCAGCACCGCCGCCCTCAAGATTCCCGAAGGGGGCTGGGTGCCCCTGCTGATCGGCATCACCCTCTTCACCGTCATGACCACCTGGAAGCGCGGCCGACAGCTGCTCTTCGCACGGCTCGCCCACGAGACCATGCCGCTCGGCCTGTTCGTGAATTCCATCGGCGGCGGCTCGGTGCAGATCGTGCCCGGCACCGCGGTGTTCATGACCGGCAGCCACCAGTATGTGCCTCATGCCATGCTGCATAACATGAAGCACAACAAGGTGCTGCACGAGCGCAATGTCCTGCTGACCCTGGTCACGCGCGACATTCCCTTCGTGGATGAAAAGGACCGGCTCGTGATCACCGAGATCGCGCACAACTTCTTCCTGATCTATGGCTACTACGGATTCAAGGAGCAGCCGGATGTGCCCGCCCTGCTTGCCGAGTGCGCCGGCAAGGGCCTTGAGTTCGACATGATGGACACCAGCTTCTTCCTGTCGCGCGAACGCATCATCGCCAGCGTGGCGCCGGGCATGGCCCTGTGGCGCGAGAAGCTCTTTGTCGCCATGTCTCGCAACTCCGCCGCTGCCACCGACTTCTTCCAGATTCCCACCAACCGGGTCGTGGAACTCGGCACCCAGGTCGAAATCTGATCGGGGCCTGCCGCCCGCTCCCTTTGGGGACGCGCTGCAAGCCTTCCCATGAGCCCCGCCAGGGAATGTCCGCACCGGTCACCGCAGGCGGCAATGCCTTTGCGGCCCGGGATTTCTCCCCCGGCCCGGCATCGCTGCGGACATCCCGGGCTAAACGCCAATTCCGCCAGGTCGGGATCTATCCCGACTTGCAAAAAGCCGACTGCCCCATGGGAATCTGCTCCAGCTGCCTCCGGGCTGCGCCTGCCACCGCCGGACTCCCCCTGACATCTGTCATGTTGCCGCTGCACCGGCCCCGGATGACACTAAAGACTTAACCCCCTTTTCCCGGAGCCGGCATGCGTCGCAGTTTCCTGCTCAACCTGGCCTGCCTGCTCCTGCTGGCCGGTCCAGGCAAGGCTGACGAGCCCCGGTCCGGACCGGCACCGTCCTATCGCGCCACCATCCAGCCCCTGCTCAACAGCAAGTGCGTGGCCTGCCATGCCTGCTTCGATGCCCCCTGCCAACTCAACCTGGGCAGTGCCGACGGCGTCCAGCGCGGCGCCACGAAGCTCAAGGTCTATGACAGCAGTCGCACGAAGCGACAACCCTCCACCCGCCTGTTCCTGGATGCGGGCACCACGGCGGAATGGCGCCAGAAAGGCTTCGCCTCGGTACTGCAGGGCGGCGCCAGTGAGTCCCTCATGGGTCAGATGCTGGCGCTGGGACGCCAGCAAGGCTTCGCGCCCAACAGTCGCCTGCCGGCGGAGGTGCCCATCGGCATCAATGCCAGCTACCAGTGCTCCCAGGACAGCACCGCTGCCCGGGAACTGGCGCGCCGCCATCCCCGCCGTGGCATGCCGCTCGGCGTGACCGGCCTGACAACAGCGGAATATGCGGCGCTGACCGGCTGGCTCGCGGCCGGCGCCCCCGTCGATGCCGAGGCCGTGCAGGCCAGCGCGGAGGAAGCGAAGCAGGTCGCCGACTGGGAGGCCCTGCTCAATCCGGCCGACGCGCGCGGACAGCTGGTCGCGCGCTGGCTCTACGAGCACCTGTTCCTCGCCCATCTCTATTTCAGGGAGGCCGCCGGCGATCACTTCTTCGAGCTGGTGCGCTCGCGCACGCCGCCCGGCCAGCCCATTGCCCTGATCGCCACCGCGCAACCCAACGAAGATCCCGGCAAAGGCCCGCTCTACTACCGGTTGCGCCCGCTGCAGGGCGCCATCGTGCACAAAACCCACATTACGGTGGCCCTCGATGCCGGCAAGCTGGCCCGCCTGCGCCGGGACTTCCTGGGCGGCGACTGGACCGTGAGCGCGCTGCCGGGCTACGACGAGGCGGCACGCGCCAATCCCTTTGCCACCTTCGCCGCCCTCCCGGCGCGCGCCCGTTACCGCTTCATGCTGGAGAACGCCGAGTATTTCGTGCGCACCTTCATTCGCGGCCCGGTCTGCCGCGGCAGCATCGCCACTGACGTCATCCACGATCACTTCTGGGTATTCTTCCAGGCGCCGGAGAGCGACCTCTACGTCACGAGCGCCGCTCACCGCAGCCGCAGCACGCCGCTGCTGGCGTTGCCCGGCCAGAAAAGCGGCATGGGCGACCTGCTCCGGCAATGGACCGAGCATGCCCGCCTGCGCAACCGCTACAGTGAAGCGCGCGCGGAGGACTATGTGCGCGCCCGCCCCGATGGCCCCACCCTGGCCGACATCTGGAATGGCGATGGCCACAACCGTGACGCCCTGCTCACCATCGTGCGCCACCATGACAGCGCCTCGGTAACGCGCGGCCTCTATGGCGAAGTGCCGCAAACCCTGTGGTGGCTGGATTTCCCGCTGTTCGAGCAGGCCTATTACAGCCTGGTCGCCAACTTCAATGTTTTTGACACCGTCTCGCACCAGGGCCAGACCCGGCTTTTCTTCGACCTCATCCGTCATGGCGCGGAAAACAACTTCCTGCGCCTGCTGCCCCCCGCGGCGCGCCAGCCCCTGGTAGACGACTGGTACCAGAGCAGCGGCCGCCTGAAGGTCTGGCTCTACTACCCGCCCCTCGATACCCGCCATCCCACCGGCATCGAATTCCGCAATCCGGATGCCCGCCAGGAATTCACCAGCCTGCTCATGGGCAAGCTCAGCGCCGTGAATACGCCGGACCCGATCAACCAGTGCAGCGATCGCGCCTGCTTCCGCGCGCAGGCGCCGCTCTACCTGCACATGGTCGACCACGCCCTGAGCCGGCTCACCGGCCGACCGGCCTCGGAACTGCCGGCGGCCACTTTGCTGCCCGAGGCGACCTTGCTGCGCATCTACACCGCCGATGGCCGCCGCGACATCTACACCCTGCTGCGCAATCGCGCCCACAGCAATGTGGCCTGGATGGGAGGAGAAAGCCTGCGCCTCCAGCCCGCAAAGGATCGCCTGATGGTGTACCCGGGCCTGCTGACCAGCTATCCCAACTTTGCCTTCGATGTCCCTGTCGAGGCGGTCCCGGAGTTCAGCGACGCCCTGCTGGCAGTACGGAATGCGACCGACCTCGACAAGGTCGTGCGGCAGTGGGGCGTGCGCCGCACCCACCCGCGCTTCTGGGAGATCTTCGGGGACTTCACTGCCTGGCAGCGCGAACAGGACCCACGCGAAGCCGGCATCCTGGATCTCAATCGCTGGGAAAACCTGTAAGCCCGGGAGCGCCGCTCCCCCGGCCCCCGCGGCAGGCGGGGCCGGCCGCGCTCCTCTCCGCCGGGACGCTGGCGCCAGGGTCCGCTCCCCCCTGACATCTGTCACCTTGTCGCGGCACCGGCGAAGCGGGAGACTCGAAAGAGAATAAAAATAAAGGAGCCGGCATGCGGCCTTCCCCGTGGCAATTCCGCCCCGCGTTGCTTGCGGCACTCCTCCTGCTCGGCGCCTGCCACGACCATGACCGCGCCCCGCCCGCTGCCGGGCCGGCCACCCTGGTCACGACCGCCACCCCGGATTACTGGCCAACCGCCGGCTGGCAGCCCGCCACACCGGAGTCCCAGGGCTTCGCACCAGGGTCGCTGGACACGCTCGCGGCGGATGCCGCCACCGCCCTGCCCTATCACACCAGCCTGCTGGTCATCCGCAACGGCTGGCTGGTGCACGAGAGCTACCACGACACTGCAAGCGAAACCGGCAACAATGCCGACACCAAGCACCACGTCTGGTCGATCACCAAAAGCGTGACGTCAATGACGGTCGGCCGCGCCCTGACCCTGGGCGACCTCTCCGAAAGCGATCTCGACAGTTCGGTGGGCACCACCTTCCCGCCCGAGGCGCTGGGCGCCCTGCCGGCTGATGACCCGCGTCGCAACATATCGCTGCGCCATGCCCTGCAGATGCGCTCCGGCCTCGCCTGGAACGAGCCGGCCTGGTTGCTGAACACCACCGCCATGAAGGATCCGTTGCTTCGCGCCTTCAACGGACTGGAGCCGGCCTGCCCGTTCGGCAACTATCTCGTGCTGTGCGGGATCCTGCAGCAGCCACTGGCGTATGAGCCCGGCACGGTCTGGAACTACAACACCTATGACAGCTACCTGATCTCGGCGTTCTTCACCAGCCTCACCAGTATTTCACTGAGCCAATACGCCCTGGATAACCTGTTCACGCCTCTTGGTATTCCTTTCGACCTTGAGACCGTCATCACCGCCGACACCGACTGGCCCAGCTTCCTGGGTCCGATCACCTTTGGCGGCGGCCTGCTCGGCATTACCGCCCGCGACCTCGGCCGCCTGGGCCTGGTGATGCTCTATGACGGCAAGTGGGGCGACCAGCAACTGCTGTCCCCGGAATGGATGACGCTGTCTACGACCGGGCAAGGGACAGGACACGTGGCCCTCTTCAGCGAAGTCGATGGCGAGCCACGCGCCATTACCGCCGATGATCCCGAAGTCAACATTCCCTATGCCCTGCAGTGGTGGCGCGTCACCGGCCCAGGACTCGGGGGTACCCCTTCCCTGAGCGGTCGAGGCCTGGGAGGCCAGATGATGCACATCTTCAAGGACCAGGAACTGATCATCATCATTACCTGTGACAGCGACGTGCTGTCCGGCAGGGAGGCCGACATCAACAACTTCCTGAAATCCCGCATCCTGGACCAGCTCGCCATCTGACAGGCAGCGACCACAGGCATAAAAAAACGGGCCCGGGGCCCGTTTTTTCATGGCACATCCGCTCAGAGCGGACACACCACCTCTTTGTAGCGCATCTCGGCAAGCTTGCGGCAACCCATGGCCTTGAAGCCCCCCATGGCTTCGCAAGTCCGGAAGGCGGCACTGCGCTCACCGCACTTGATCGCCATATTGGCCGCCGCGTCCACGACGCCGACACCGGAATTGACCTTGACGACCTGATCGCCCGTGGCCGACAGCTCCACGCCCGGCGCCACGACCATACCTTCAGCCGGCGCCGCTTCAGACGCCGGTTCAGATGCTTCTGTCGCTACCGGCGCTTCCACGTCGGCGGCGATCGCCAGCGGAGCCAGGGCCAGCGCCCCCGCCACACAAACCACCTTCCACAGCTTGTTCATACCCCTACCCCTCTTGATTGCTTGTTGTTATGAATCTGTGACCACGCAACGACGCCATTACCCTAAACCGTTGGGGACACGGCCTCTCGCCCCCTGCGCCGAACAACGCGTCAGACCGACAGAATACCCATACCAGTCCTCCGGGGTATAGCGGGCGCAAAAAAAACAGCAGCGCGTGGCCCTGGCCAGGCGGTCGCCCCCGCACCGTGCAAGCCCGGTTCAACCACGCTAGGCTGTACCGCGAGCCATCCCAAGAGCCATATCCCATGCGCATCGACGATCACCGCGAAAGCAGCAACATCGAAGACCGGCGCGGCAGCCGGCTCCCCGGCGGGCGCGGCGGCCTCGGGCTGGGCGCCATCGTGCTGGTGCTGATTGGCACCTACTTCGGCATCGACCCCAAGGTCGCCCTGCAACTCGCCAACTCGGTGGCGCCGGCCACCTCCAGCCCCGCCCCGGGCGCAGCAGTCAGCGAGTCCGCCAGCGAGGCGGAGGCGCGCAAGCTGGTCAGTGTGGTGCTGGCCGACACCGAGGACACCTGGACAACGATCTTCCGGGACGGGGGAGCCACTTACCGCGAACCCCGGCTGGTGCTCTTCCGCGACAGCACGTCCACCGGCTGCGGTACCGGCGCCGCCGCCATGGGCCCCTTCTACTGCGCCACGGACGAAAAGGTGTACATCGACCTTTCCTTCTACGACGACCTGAAGAGCCGCTTCAACGCCCCCGGGGATTTCGCCCAGGCCTATGTGATCGCGCACGAGGTGGGACACCACGTGCAGCATCTGCTCGGGACGTCCGACAAGGTACAGCAGGCGCGCCAACGCCTGGACGAGGCTGGAGGCAATGCCCTGTCGGTCAAGCTGGAGTTGCAGGCCGACTGCTATGCCGGCGTCTGGGGCCATCAAGCCAACCGCTCCCGCCAGCTGCTGGAAACCGGTGACATCGAGGAGGCTCTAACGGCTGCCACCGCCATTGGCGACGACACCTTGCAGAAGCAGGCGCGCGGCGTCGTCGTCCCGGACTCCTTCACCCATGGCAGCTCGGCGCAGCGCGTGCTCTGGTTCCGGCGAGGCCTGGAGTCGGGGGATTTCAGGCATTGCGATACCTTCGCGCGCAACGCCGGCTAAGAACGCGGCAAGGGCCGCTCGCTCGGGCCCCATTGCTCCTGTGCTGGTATCAGCGGTGGCGGTGGCAGCAAGAATCTTGCAGAGGTCCCGGGCAACCGGCCATCCCTGCGCACCCTTGAAAACCCATAAAAAAAGCCGCGGCTTGTGGCCGCGGCTTTGCGTTCCCTTCTCCCCGGGTCAGGGGAGGCAGGAATTACTTGAGACGTTCGATGACAGTCGCGATGCCCTGGCCGAGGCCGATGCACATCGTGGCGAGGCCGATCTCGGTGTCCTTCTGTTCCATCACGTTCAGCAGCGTGGTGGTGATACGGGCACCGGAACAGCCGAGCGGGTGACCGAGGGCGATGGCGCCGCCGTTGTGGTTCACCTTCTCGTCCATCTTGTCGAGCAGGTTCAGGCCCTTCAGCACGGCGAGACCCTGGGCGGCAAAGGCTTCGTTCAGCTCCACCGTCTGGATGTCGTCGATGGTGAGGCCGGCGCGCTTCAGCGCCTTCTGGGTGGCGGGCACAGGACCCCAGCCCATGATGGCGGCTTCACAGCCGGCCACGGCCATGGAGCGGATCCTGGCGCGCGGCGTCAGCCCCAGGGCCTTGGCGCGTTCGGCGCTCATGATCAGCATGGCGGAGGCGCCGTCGGACAGGGCCGAGGAGGTACCGGCGGTGACCGTGCCGCCCTTCGGGTTGAAGGCGGGCTTGAGCGCGGCCAGCTGCTCCAGGGAAGCATCCTGGCGGATCACTTCGTCGATCTCGCAGAGCACGCGGAAACCGTTGGCGTCATGGCCTTCGATCCCGATGATCTCGTTCTTGAAACGGCCGGCCAGGGTGGCTTCCCA